>JAAUSP010000151.1 GCA_012032575.1 Anaerolineales bacterium
CTACCTTACCGCTCCAATCACACACGCTCCGTGGTAGAGAGGGTGATTGATGTAATCATTGCATCAATCACCCTTTTTTTATGATTAAAACCGGCTGGGGGCCGCGAACTGACTCGAAGGAGGTGATGAATAAAGGGAATTTTTGGGCAAACCCTGGACTTTTCAAAAATTATGTGACGAAGTTTCATCATTTAAAGGGAGTAGACCCATGAAAGAAAAACTAATTGAGGCAATTGCGAGCGTCGAGGAAGATGAGGCCATCAAGCTGGCAGGCCAGATGCTTGACGCCGGCACCGACCCGCAAACTATCCTCGATGCCTGCCGCGAGGCCATGAGCCTGGTCGGCCAGCGCTACGAGGCGAAAGATTATTTTCTGCCCGAATTGATTATCAGCGGCGAAATCCTGAAGCAGATTGGCGAGCTGATCAAACCCAGAATTCAAGGCCAGGCGGCCCAGAGCGAACCGCTGGGCAAGATTGTTATGGGCACGGTTGCCGGCGACATTCACGACATCGGCAAAGACATTGTCGCCTTTATGCTGGATGTGAATAATTTTGAAATTCACGATCTGGGGGTTGACGTGCCGGCTGAAAAGTTTATCGAGAAAATTAAAGAGGTACAACCGCAGATTGTCGGTTTGAGCGGCTTTTTAACCCTGGCGTTTGACCAGATGAAAGCCACCGTAGAAGCGATGCAGCAGGCTGGGGTGAGGGACAGCGTTAAGGTGATGATTGGCGGCGCGCCCATGGATGAAGCCGTAGCCAAATATATCGGGGCGGATGCTTACGGCACGGATGCCTCGGCGGCGGTTAGATTAGCCAAAAGCTGGGTAGGAGGAATGTAACTATGGCGAGTGAAGAAAAATCACCAGAGGTAATGTACCAGGAACGAGTCAAGCGGGTGCTGGACGTGGTGCAGTTGAAGACGCCCGACCGGGTGCCGATTTTGGGGCCATACGAGGCTTTTCCGTATTATTGGGCCGGCGTCTCTATCAAAGAGGCGATGAACGACTACGCCAAAGCCAGGGAAGTTTGCCACAAATTTGTGGACGAATTTCAACCGGACGCCGATTTCGGGCCGATCCTGGCCTATCCGGCCAAGCCGATGGAAACGCTGGGCATCAAGTGGTTCAAATGGGCCGGCCACGGTCTGCCCGACAACGTGATGTATCAGTTTATGGAAGGCGAATATATGAAGGCCGACGAGTACGACGAATTTCTGTACGACCCGTCTCATTTCATGACCACCAAATGGCTGCCCCGCTCCTTCTCGGCACTGGAAGGATTGGCCGGCTTTCCGCCCACTCGCCTTATGATGTGGTTTGGCTGGACCGGTCTGCTGGCAGGTTTGGCTGCGCCGGAAGTCCAGGCTGCCCTGGAAGCCGCCCGCAAAGGCGGCGAAGAGTTGGGCCAGTGGTTTGCCTCGGTGGGCCAGTATGCCGGCGAAATCAAGGCCAAGGGTTTTCCGCAGGCTTACGCCGCCTTCTCCTGGCCGCCGTTTGACGTTGTCGGCGATACGCTGCGCGGCACACGCGGCATCATGGCCGACATCATCCGCAAACCCGACAAGCTGCTGGCCGCTGTAGACAAAGCCACCCAAATGACCATTGATTACGGAGCCGGAGCCGCCGGAGCCGACCTGCCTTTGTGCTGGATTTGGATGCACAAGGGATCGGAAGGGTTTATGTCGGACCAGCATTACAAAACCTTTTACTGGCCCTTCCTGAAACGGGCCATCGAGGGGCTGGTGGATAAGGGCGTCATTCCCGTGGTTTACTGCGAAGGCGACGACACGCCCCGGCTGGAATATTTTGCCGAGGTGCCGCCCGGAAAAGTTATCTTCCACTTTGCTCAGATGGATATGGCCAAGGCCAAGGCTGTGCTGGGCGGTATCGCCGCCATTTCGGGCAACCTGCCTAACCGCCTGATGGTGACCGGCACGCCGGATGACATCAAGGAATACTGCAAAAAACTGATTGACACCTGCGGCAAAGACGGCGGCTACATCATGGACACCTCCGCCCTGCTCGACGAGGCCAAGCCGGAAAATGTGAAGGCGATGTTTGAGTTTACCAGGGATTACGGGATATATCGGTAAAGGATTAAAACCTGACAGGTCTTAAAGACCTGTCAGGTTTCTGGGAAATGCATGAAAACCTTCCACCTTGACTTTGAACCCATCGGACGGCGGGGTGACTGCCGGGCGGACCAGTCGCTGCTGGACTCGGCCCGGCAGTTGGGGGTAGACCTGATTAGCGTCTGCGGCGGGCTGGGGATCTGCGGCCGCTGCGTGGTGCAGGGGTTGACCGGCGACCTCACCGAACCGGGCGAGGCCGACCGCGAAAATCTCTCGGCGCACGAACTGGCCCAGGGCTACCGGCTGGCCTGCATGGCCTATCCTTTGAGTGACTGCAAACTGGGCGTGCCGGCGGAGTCGCTCAGCACACCGATGCGCACCCAGGTGGAAGGTCTGGAGGTCGAGGCAACGCTTGACCCGCTGGTTCACAGCGTCGTGGTCGAACTGCCGGCTCCTTCGCTGGGCCACGCTCCCGCCGACGCCGAAAACCTGCTAACTCAAGTCAATCAAGCAGGACAGCCAGCCGACGCGATTGATCTGGCTGTCCTGCAAGACCTTTCCCCCAGGCTGCGCGAGTGGAATTGGCGCTGCCAGGCGCATGTGCGCCGGGGGGAAATTATCGCGGTTATGCCGGTCAAGGCCAAATCTCTGGGACTGGCCGTAGACCTCGGCTCGACTAAAATTGCCGGCTATCTGGTGGATTTGCAAAACGGCCAAACACTGGCCGCCAAAGGGCTGATGAACCCGCAAATTAGCTACGGTGAGGATATTATCAGCCGCTGCGCCCGCGCCGCTAAATCGGCGGAGGGCCGGCAGCAGATGCAGCAAATTGTGGTCGAGGCGCTCAATGGATTGGCCGCCGACCTGTGCGCCGAAGCCGAAGCCGCCGTGTCAGAAATTGTGGAGGCGGTCATCGTGGGTAATACGGCCATGCATCACCTGCTGCTGGGCCTGCCCACCGGCCAATTAATCGCCGCACCGTATGTTCCGGCTGTGACCGGAGCCGTGGACATCAAGGCGCGGGAGATTGGCTTGACCCTGGCCGGTGGAGCCACCCTCCATTTGCTGCCAAACGTGGCCGGCTTTGTCGGGGCCGATCATGTGGCCATGCTGCTGGGGATCGCCGGGGAATGGTCAAAGCGCAATGTGCTGGCCCTCGACATCGGCACCAACACCGAAATTTCGCTGATCAAGGCTTCCGGTCAGATGCACTGTTTGTCGTGCGCTTCTGGTCCGGCCTTTGAAGGGTATCACATCAAGGATGGCACGCGGGCCAGGCCGGGGGCCATTGAAAAGGTCAAAATCAATGCCGGGCAGATTTTCTACCAAACCATTGCCGGCGCGCCGCCCGCCGGTATCTGTGGGTCCGGTATTCTGGATGCGGTGGCTCAACTGCGACTGGCGGAGGTCCTGGCCGACAACGGCCGGATGCAGGCGGGCAGCCATTCTCGCCTGCGCTCCGAGGACAGCCAGCCCGAGTTTGTGCTGGTCGAGGCCGAGGTTAGCAGTGGCGGCAAGGAAATTACCGTCACCCAGGACGATGTCCGGGAAATACAATTGGCTAAAGCCGCGATTCAGGCCGGCATCCAGGCGTTGATGGCCGAGGCCGGGTTGACCCTGGCCGAACTCGAAATGGTTATCATCGCCGGGGCGTTTGGGAGTTACATTGACATCCCGAATGCCATAGCCATCGGTATGCTGCCTTCGCTGCCGCTGGAGCGATTCAAGCAAGTCGGCAATGCAGCCGGGATTGGGGCCAAACTGGCTCTGCTGTCAGCACAACAACGCGCTGAAGCGCAGGCACTCGGCCATCGGCTCAACTATATCGAGTTAGCCCGGTATCCCAGATTTGCCTATATGTTTGCCCAAAGCTGCGCGCTGAAGCCATACGTTTAAGCGAAGTTCCGAATAATTTAGAGATTAGAGATTGGAGATTGGAGATTAGACATTATTACGCCTGATAGACTGACAGATTTTAACATTTCACCGCAGAGGACGCAGAAAACGCAGAGATTTTTATAAATTTCCTCGGCGACCTCTGCGCTCTCGGCGGTTAATTTGGGCCACAAGGTTAAAATAATCAGTCAACCAGGATTATTACGCTGAATCTCCAATCTCTAATCTCCAATCTCCCCACGGATAAGCTATGCAGATTAAACACAATTGGACCATTACCTTCGACGAAGAACAATTTATCACCTTTCACGGCGACTCGTTTGTCAAGCTGCTACGCAACCCCACCCGGCGCGAAGCGCTGCGGCAGGCAGTAGCAGAGATGAGCGGGGCTGTCAGACCGGCGGCTTGTTGGGATACTTTCCCGATCAAGAAAGTTATGCATGAAAAGCTAGTACTGGCTAACGGGACACGCCTGGGGGGTGGGCCGGTGGCCGCGGTGATAGGGGGGGCGGAAGCTTTGATGGTTGCCATCTGCACCGTGGGGCCAGCCGCCGACGAGATTATCGCCGCCGCGCAAAAGCAGAAGGATTTATTCAAAAGCATGCTCCTGAACGATCTGGCAGCCTGGGCGGTGGATATGGTGCGGCAGCAATTGTGTCTGCAATTTGAAACGGAGACGCGCCAGCAGGGGCTGCGGGTCAGTGCGCCGCTTTCGCCGGGGGAGTCGGTCTGGCCGATCACCGAGCAGGCCATCCTGTTTTCGCTGCTCTACGCGGGCCAGATTGGGGTGTCGCTCAGTCCTTCAATGGTGATGAAACCGCTCAAATCGCTCTCGATGATTATGGGCTTCGGCACGCAGCCGATGGGCGTGGAAGGGGCGTCGAACTGCGATTTTTGCTCGATCAAGGAGCACTGTGCTTACCGGCGGTTTCGTTAACCTTTTATAACCCCAACTCCCCCCACAAGCGATCCACCTTCGCCTTGACCGCCGCATCCATCTCGATCAACTCCGGCCAGCCGCGCTGATAATCTTCCAGCGGCCCTTTGGCGGTGGCGTCAATGCCAATCTTCCCACCGAAGGCAAAGCGATAGCTGGCGTGGTCGAGAGCATCCACCGGCCCTTCCTGGACGACCACATCCCGCGCCCAATCTACGTTATTGAGCATGTGGAAGTAGGCTTCCTGGGTGTTCTGCACGTCCACGTGCTCGTCCAGAATGACAATGCACTTGGTCAGCATCATCAGGCCCAGCCCCCACAGCCCGTTGATGACCTTGCGGGCATGACCGGGGAAACGCTTTTTGATCGAGACAAAAATCAGGTTGTGAAAGACACCCTCGGCGGGCATGTTCACATCCACAATTTCGCCCAAAAAGAGCTTCATCAGCGGCAAAAAGAGGCGCTCGGTGGCCTTGCCCATCCAGTAATCTTCCATCGGCGGGATGCCGACGATGGTGGTCGGATAGACGGGGTTTTTGCGCTGGGTAATGGCCGTGACGTGCAGCACCGGATAGTCATCCGGCGGGGTGTAGTAGCCGGTGTGGTCGCCGAAGGGACCTTCGGTACGGCGTTCCGTAGGGTCAACATAGCCTTCGATGATATATTCGGCCTGGGCCGGCGCTTCGAGGGGCTGTGAGACGCATTTGACCAGTTCGACCGGTTTGCCGCGCAGCCAGCCGGCCAATAAAAATTCGTCAATGCCGGGGGGCAGCGGGGCGCTGCCGCACCACATCACCGCCGGGTCGCCGCCCAGGCTGAGGGCGACCGGAATCCCTTCGACGCCGTTTTCCTGAGCCACACGGGTGTGCTCGGCCCCGCCTTTGTGGATTTGCCAGTGCATGCCTACGGTGCGCTGGTCGTAAACCTGCACCCGGTACATGCCGACGTTGCGAATGTTGGTCAGCGGGTCGCGGGAGATGATGGTGGTCATGGTGATGTACTTGCCGCCGTCGTGGGGCCAGCACTTGAGGATGGGCAGGCGGCCCAAATCCACAGCATCACCTTTGTAAACCAACTCCTGCACCGGCGCTTTATTCACCAGGCTCGGCTTTAACCCCATCGAGCGCAGGGCGTTGAGCATCTCCATACCCCGCGAGAGGGCCGGACCAAAGCCTTGCGGCAGTTTGGGGTCAATAATTTTTGCCAGGTTGTCGCGCAGTTGGTCGAGATTGTCCACGCCCAGCGCCCAGGCCATGCGGTCGGGGTGGCCCAGGCTGTTAATCAGCACCGGCGCATCGTGACCGATGACGTTTTCAAACAAAAGGGCCACATTTTTATCCAGCGGTCCTTTGCAGACGCGGTCGGTGATTTCGGTGATTTCCAGTTCGGGCGAAACCGGGGTTTTGATGCGGCGCAGGTGGCCGCGTTTTTCAAGCAGAGAGATAAATTCGTGTAAGTCTTTAAAGGCCATAAGTCTGAATCCTGAGTCGCAGTTGTTGTCGCACACACGACATGTTATAATTTAGCAGAGGAAAAATGTAAGATGCGCATTATAGACCTCATCTGGCTTCCTGATGTAATTGATAAGCTCGATTGGAAACATAATGTCAAACCAGAGGAAGTAGATGAGATACTTTTCGGCAGTCCGATCTATCGCATGGCTCAAAAAGGACATGTTCCAGGTGAAGATGTATATGCAGCGATGGGTCAAACCGACAGTGGGCGATACTTGATTGTTTTCTTTATCTACAAAACCACCCGCGAAGCGTTGATCCTGAGCGCCCGCGATATGGACAGCAAAGAAAGACGCCTTTATGAGCGAAGCTAAAAAAATCCCCGAAATGAAGAGTTATGCCGAAGTAGCAGAATTTTGGGATATTCACAGTTTGGCTGACTATTGGGACCAAACAGAGCCAGCCGAGTTTGAAATATCTCCTGACGCCCGTCGCCGTTATCTGGTAGCGGTTGATCCAGACCTATTAAGTCGGGTTAAGCAGATAGCTCATATCCGAGGTCTGAGTACCCAAAGTCTTATCAATTTGTGGCTGGAACAACGCCTACACGAGGTTGAGACGAAAACTGGTTAATCCCACCAAAACCAGAGTTCGTTTTGCCCCCCATCTGTTTCGGGTTCAAAGCCTTCCTTTTCAGACTCCTCATTACTTATACGGAAAAGATCTCTGCGTTTCTGAGAATCAGCAGGTAAATCAACAATGAGTGTGTCAGCATAAGGGCCGCCATTCTGTGCAATACGCCATTCTTCTTCGTAGAGACCAGCTACATATACTTTAACTGCTCCGACCTGATAAAGCTGTTCCACAAATTTTAGTGCTTTTTGAGTTGTTCCAAATCGGTTTCAAGCCAACCCACACTCGCTGGGATTATTTTGTAACCACTCCCGCGCTTCATGACGCTTAGTGTCAAATTGCATCGTATTACCCTATTTAATCACCTAATCAATCCTTCTCGTAAGGCTGTCCATCCGCGGCGGGTGGGATGGATTGGCCGATAACCCCGGCCAGTACAACCATCGTTACAATGTAGGGAGCCATCAGCAAAAACTCGCTGGAGATGGGCACTTGCTGGATGCCCAACCCTTGCAGTTTCACCTGGAGCGCGTCGGCAAAGCCAAAAATGAGCGAGGCCCCAAACGCGCCGAAGGGCGTCCACTTGCCAAAAATCATCGCCGCCAGGCCGATGAAGCCTTTGCCGGCGGTCAGCAGTTCGTCAAAGCGGCCCACCGAACCGACGGTGAAATAAGCTCCGCCAATCCCGGCGACCATCCCGCCCATAATCACATTGATATAGCGCATCTTGAAGACATTGACGCCCAACGTGTCGGCGGCTTTGGGATGCTCTCCCACAGCGATAGTCCGCAATCCCCAGCGGGTGTAAAACAGCATCACGTGGATGGCAATGACCAGGGTAAACAAAATATAATAATCAGGCTGTTTTCAAACAACAGCGGGCCAATAATGGGAATACTCGACAGGCCGGGAATGGGCAGGATTTTGAAGGTGCCGCCGCTGTTGATGTCCTGGATTGGCTGCAAAAAGCGCTGGCTCAGAAAGCTGGTCATGCCGGCTGAAAAAATATTGATAACCGTGCCGCTGATAATCTGGTCCACCTTGAACTGGATGGAAAGCCAGGCGTGAAAGGCGGCCAACGAGCCACCGATGATCATGGCAGCCAATAAACCCAACACCAAATGCCAGGGGGCCGCATCCGATAGATTAGCGGCGTCAAGGCTCTGGCCAATGCTGACCAGCCAGGAGGGGAACAGGGGGTCTCCCGTCACTTTGTCAACGGCATCATAATTACGAAAAATACTTGAGACGACCACCGCGGTCATCGCCCCGCTCAACATCATGCCTTCGATGGCAATGTTGACCACCCCGGCCCGTTCGCACAGAATACCGCTCAACGCGCCAAAGGCAATCGGCGCGGCCCGCAGCAGCGAAGCGGAAATCATACCCAACAAATTCATCGACTCGCCGCGGGCAGCCCAGGTGAGAAAGGCAAATACAAAAACCAAAGCCACAATCAACAAAACCAGGTTGACCCGTTTGAAGCCTCGGGCCAGTTGCCAACCGCCGGCAAAGGCCACAACCACCGCCAGCCCCCAAAGTGTCTGTTGGGTGGGCAAAATCCAATTCTCTAAACGAGGCGCATTGGTTTTGGCCCCCGGGTTCAAACCAAAACTGGTGGTCATATCAGCGCTAGTGTTAAACGCAAAGGCCACCACAATAGCCAGAGCGACCAGCAAAAAGAAGATGCCCATGCCGATACTGCGCCTGTCTTTGATGATAGGGAGAGACTTGGTTGAAAGTGCGGCTGTACTCACTCAATTCCTCCTGAATTCGTTATAACGTTCAACGTTTAACGTTTAAACGTTTTTACGCGCCCCATCCGCGGGTAAAGGTGGCTTCTTCCGCCTCTGATTTGCCCCGCACCCGATAAACCCAGCGCACAATCGCCGGGGCGGCAATAAAGACGATGACCAAAGCCTGGACAATCGAGATAATATCAATGGGGATACTGGCGATAGACTGCATCCGGGTGGCCCGTTGCGGAGCGTGCCAAACAGCAGCGCGGCCAGAACCACCCCCAACGGATGGCTCTTGCCCAGCAGCGCCAGGGCAATGGCATCGAAGCCGTAGCCCGAAGAAAAGCCGCCGGCCAGAAAGTGGTTAAGCCCCAAAACCTCGTTGGTTCCGGCCAGTCCGGCCAGGCCGCCACTGATTGCCATCGTCAAGACGGTGATGCGGGTAATCTTGATCCCACCGTAACGGGCGGCATTGGGGTTGGCCCCGACGGTGCGGATTTCAAAACCGAGAGTTGTTTTGAAGAGCAGCCACCAGATGATGAAAGCGGTCAACAGGGCCAGGAAAAAACCCCAGTGAAAGCGATAGCTCTCAAAAAGCTGCGGCAGATAGGCGCTGGGGAAAATCTCGGCGGTGACGGGTCTATCGCCGCCGGGCCGGCGCAGGGGACCGGTAAAGGCCCAGTCAAAAAAGCGAAAGGCGATATAATTCAACATGATGGTGTTGATTACCTCATGCGCACCCGTTTTGGCCTTGAGGATGCCGGGGATGGAGGCGTACAACGCGCCGCCGAGCAGCCCGCCCAACAATGCCAGGGGCAAATGGATAATGGCCGGGAGTTGAAAACTGTAACCAATGACCACAGCCACCGCCGCGCCAACCAACAACTGCCCTTCACCGCCGATATTGAACAAACCACCCCTGAACCCTACGGCGACGGCCAGACCGGCAAAAATGTAAGGCGTCGCCGCAACCAGGCTTTCGCTGATGGCGCCGGCCCCACCTAATGAGCCGGAAAACAAAGCGCCGTAGGCCACCGAAATACTCTCCCAAATGGCCGCCAGGCCGCGCCAAAGCCGCCTTCTCGAAAAGCGGCATAAAACCGCCGCATCGGTGACGACGATAATAATTCCCCCGATCACCAGCGCGGAAAACACGGCCAACAGCGGGATCAGTAGATTATCTAAAATTCCCTTGAGAATATTCGGGGTTTGCGGTTCTTTGCTTTTGGTTGAGGTGGGTGTTGCCTTAGCGCTTGCTTCCATAATTAATTGACCCTTTATCTATCCAGGTTTTAACGGGTATACCTGTGACCCGCATCAATCGCTGAACAAATTTGCTACGTTTAACGTAAATCCTTGCAAAATACCTTCACCCTGTACAATACTGTTTTCACCAAATTTCTGTGCTATCATCTCGCGCATAATTACACCTGAACTATTCGTCTCAATTGATGTTAACGACGCAACAAGGCTAATAAATAATCTAAAAACCCGGCCACATCCACCTGATCGGCCACCCGGACCAGCCGGCCCGACTCAACTTCTTTGATCCTTCCGGCGCTGGGGCCGGTGGCAACAACTTCCGTCTGAGCCTCGCGGAAGGTCATAAATTGCGAGCCACCCAAATAACCGGTGGTCAGGGTGTCCCACATAAAATAAATATACTCATAACTGGGAATGGTCCCCAGCGTCAGCGCCCAACATTGCCCGGCCAAATCGGATAAGGGATAACGCCGCTGCCGGGCGAGCCGCTGCAAAAAGTCGCGCGTTACCGGCACATGGTTGGTGGCATCGAGCGGGAAGAGGGTGATCGGCACACGCGACTGCCAGAGGGCATGGGCAGCCGGGGGGTCCCAATAGGCGTTCCACTCGGCGCTGCCATCGTGTTCATAATCCCGTACATTCCCCTCGACGCGCAGCGCACCGCCCATCCAGACCACTTCCTCGACCTTTGCTGCCAATTCGGGTTCCAGGCTCAAAGCCATCGCCAGATTGCTGACCGGCCCGGTGATGAGGACCGTGAGCGGTTGGGGCGCATCGCGCAGTTTACGGGCGATAAATTCGTGGCCTGTCTCCGCCACGGGGGCGGGCAGGTCGGCTTCGTTCTCATTGAGGATGGGCAGGGCCGCGATGGGATAAGCGTGGGCGCGCCAGGCGTGCGGGAAAGGATTAACGCCATGCAGCGCCCCCTGGCTGACCGCAATATCGAGCCGGTTAAAAAAGCGTAAAATTTTTAACGTACCCAACGTGCCCGGCCCGATAAAACAATCTGCCGGCGTGACCACCACGCCGGTCAATTCAACCTGGGGCATCGCCAACACCATCATCAGTGACAGCAGATCGTCTACGCCGCCATCATGGTCAAACAAAACCGTCCGTTTTTGGGGAAAATTGGTCACAAAACCTCCATAACGTCAAACGTTTGAACGCTCAACGTTATAACACCGCTTCGATATCAACCTCGGACGGCTCGCCTTCGCCCTCGCCCGGTAAATCGGTGGGGCGATGCCCGGCCATCAGCAGGCCCAACTGCTCTTTGGTCACTAACTTGGCCGGCAGAATATCCACAATCCGGCCCTCAAACATGACGGCAATGCGATCACTCAAGGCGCGGATTTCATCCAGCTCGGTTGAAACAACCAAAACCGCCGCGCCTTCGTCTCGTTTTTCGATGATCCGGCCATGAATGTACTCAATCGAGCCGACGTCGAGGCCGCGGGTCGGCTGCGAGGCAATCAGCAGCTTGGTTGGCCGGGAAAACTCGCGGGCCACAATCACCTTTTGCTGGTTGCCACCGGACAACGTTTTGGCCGCCGCCTCGATGGAGGGCGTGCGCACATCAAAATCCTTGACCAGTTTCGTCGAAACCTGATTAACCTTTTCTTCGTCAATCACCACGCCTTTGGCAAAGGTGTTGTAATAGGTATTCAACATCATATTGTCTTTGATCGGGAAACTCAGCACCAGCCCGTCGCGCTGGCGGTCTTCCGGCACGTGGGCTACGCCCAGTTCGGTGATGTGGCGGGGCGAGGCATGGCTGATATCGTGGCCGGTGATTTTAATCACCCCGCTCTGAACCCGGCTCAGGCCGGTCAAAGCTTTGACCAGCTCGGTTTGGCCGTTGCCCTGCACCCCGGCTACCCCCAGGACTTCGCCGGCTCTGACCTCAAACGAAATGCCCCTGACCGCCGGGTTGCCCCGGTCATCATTGACGTGTAAATTCTCAACCGTCAGCACCGGCTTGCCGGGCGCGGCGCTTTTCTTTTTGACCATCAATTCCACCGAGCGGCCCACCATCAGTTCGGCCAGCGATTGCGGCGTCGACTCGGAGGGAGTGGCCGTGCCGACGGTTTTGCCCCGGCGAATGACGGTGATCCGGTCGGCGACGGCCAGCACTTCTTTAAGTTTGTGGGTGATAAAAATTAAGGATACGCCCTGAGCCACCAAAGATTTGATGATGGCAAACAGTTCTTCAACCTCTTGCGGAGTCAGCACCGCGGTCGGCTCGTCGAAAATCAGAACGTTGGCGTTGCGATAGAGCACCTTGATAATTTCGACCCGCTGCTGGATGCCGACCGGCAAATCTTTGATGTAGGCGTCGGGGTCTACCTGCAAGCCGTATTTTTTGGAGATTTCACGGATTCGATTGGTGACCGTTTTACGGTCCAGAAAGATGCCCCGGTGAATGGCCTCTTCGCCCAGCATCACATTCTCTGTTACCGTCAGCACGGGGATCAGCATAAAGTGCTGGTGAACCATCCCAATGCCCTGGCGAATGGCATCGGTGGGGCCGGAGATTTCAACCTTTTGACCGTTGATAAAAATTTCGCCTTTGGTGGGTTTATACAGGCCGTACAAAATATTCATCAAGGTACTTTTGCCCGCCCCGTTTTCGCCCAACAAGGCGTGAATTTCGCCTTTTTCCAGGGTCAGGTTGATATTGTCATTAGCCAGCACGCCGGGAAATTGTTTGGTAATGCCACGTAATTCAAGAACTGGGGGCATAAGGTTATTGTCTCCTTTGATAGACTTTTAGACCCAATACTTTTCAAATAAGACTGTAGCATCGGGCCTTGTGCCCGCCCACAAGGGGCTAAACTACGTTATTTGAAAAGTATTGCTTTTAGACCTGTTCTGAAAAAAGGGAACTCATACCCATCTTTATTCGTTAAGAATGAACAGCGGCTCATGCCAACTGCATTGAGTGTCCTATTATAGCATAGACTGTAAATGCGTAAAGTGAGTATATTCAGCCAGGACTGCCCGGCAGCAGCGCACATCATAGACATTGACTTTTAGCAAAATATATTCGTCGCTTCTTCTTCAAGCTTCTGAACTTATAAAAATTGGACAGGGGAGACTGTGTCCCCTGCCCAATTATCAGACAACTATTTCAAGAGCAGGATTGGGCTATAATGGCCCAGGTATCCAGCCGGAGTTTATTCGCCAACCGGCCAGCCGGTGCTGATGCTGCCGTCAATGATGCCGGCTTCAATCTCGGCCAGACCGTCTTTGACTTCCTGTGGCACAGCGGCGTCATAGTCATAGAATGGAGCCAGGCCCACACCGCCGTTCTCCAGCGAGCTGACAAGGTTCGTTCCACCTTCAAACTTGCCGGTCGCCATAAGGGTTACGGCTTCCTTCACCGCCACATCAATCTTCTTGAGGACACTGGTCAGATAGACCTCGGCCGCATCGGGATTGGTTTGGGTCAGGTCCGCATCCACCCCAATCACCTTGAAACCGCGATCCTGCGCTGCCGCCGCCGAGCCTAAGCCCACCGGCCCGGCCACCGGGAAGATGATGTCGCAGCCTTCGTCAAAGAAATTCTCGGCAAAGCTGCGCCCGTCGTCCAGGCTCTCAAAGTTGCCGGTGAACGAGCCATCCCCACCGCCTTCTGCTGCCGCATCGGTGGCCCAGCCCAGCACCTTGACTTCTGCGCCGTTTTGCTCGTTGTAGTATTTTACCCCATTTTCAAAACCGACCATAAACTGGACCACCGGCGGGATTTTGATCCCACCATAGGTACAAACCGTGCCGGTTTCGCTCATCGCCGCCGACAGGTAGCCGACCATAAACGACGGCTGGTCTACCGCGAACAACAGGCCCATATCACCAGGAGTCTGGCTGGGGAAGTCTACAATCGCAAACGGCACATCCGGGTTGGCTTCACTGGCGGCCTTGGTGGCATCGCCACA
>JAAUSP010000152.1 GCA_012032575.1 Anaerolineales bacterium
TGAATCCGGCTAGCCTCGTTCACGAGGCGCTGTTTACTAGCTCGGCGAGTTCATCGCCGAGCGGGTTCTGGTATAAGACAAGGTCGCCCCTAAAGTGAAATACTCCCATTATTTCACGAATGATTGACAAAATAAGAACATTCGTGCTACAATTTAAGCGTATTCACGTATGATGGTATACAGGCTTGGATTTTCAAATCAGCCACTTGATGGATAATGGTGATACGTGATACGTGATATGTGACTTTTCACGCATCACGCATCACGTATCAGTTGTCAGACCTTACCCCCTGTCTACCGTCTACTTTTTAGGAGAACTCTGTGGCAACAACAACTTACAGCGCCGAACATATCAAGCGCCTGGAGGGGCTGGAAGCGATTCGCCGCCTGCCGGGGATGTATATTGGCAACAACGGCGTCTACGGGCTGCACCATCTGTTGATGGAGCCGATTGACAACGCCGTTGACGAGATTCTCAACGGTCACGGCGACACGATCCAGGTCACGCTGCACGGCGACGGGTCAGCCGGCGTGCAGGACAACGCGCGCGGTATCCCGGTGGAGTACAAGCCTGACGTAAAAATGTCGGCCCTGACCGAAGTGCTGACCGTGCTGCACGCCGGGGGCAAGTTCCGCGAGGACGGTCAGCAGGACGCCTACCTCAGCGGCTCAGGCGGGCTGCACGGCATTGGCGTCAAAGCGACCAACGCATTTTCGGAATGGCTGGTGGTGGAAGTGCGGCGCAACGGTGTCATCTATCGCCAGCGCTTCGAGAACGGCGGCAAGCCGGTGGGCGGGGTGCAAATTGTCCAGCCCGACCCACAAAAGGTGATCGGCGAAATCAACGCCGACACCAGCCTGGTGATAGACCGCAAAAGCGGCCTGCTGACCGAGCTAAAAGTGGGTCAGAAAACCGTCGAGGTCAAGGCGGAGCGCAGCCTGGGCACGGGAACCTCGCTTCATTTTCGGCCACACCGGCCCTGGTTCGATCCTGACCTCGAGTGGCCCCGGCCCGACAAAAACGTGCCGTGGGACTTCAACCGGCTGGCCAACCGCCTGGAACAGGTGGCCCATCTGCACCCCGGCTTGCGGATCGAGCTGCACGACGAACGCGGCCCCAAAAAAGAGCACAAGAAGCGGGTCTTTTTCTCCCAGAAAGGGCTGCTCGACTACATGGCCGCCCTGAACGAAGGGCTGGACACGCTGCACAAACCCATCCAGTTCAAAGGCAGCAGCGACGACGGCACGACGACCCTGGAAGTGGTCATGCAGTATGCCGGCGAAGAAACGGCCCTCTACAGCTTTGTCAACTCCATTCCCACCCCGCAGGGCGGCACGGCGGTGCGCGGCTTCCAGGCCGGGTTGACCAAAGCCGTCAACCAGTTTGGGGCCGACAAAAAGCTGCTCAAAGACGGCAACATTCGCGGCGAGGATTTGCTGCTGGGGCTGACCGCCATTATCAATGTGACCATGACCAAAACGCCCCAGTTTTCCAGCCAGACCAAAGAAACACTGACCTCCACCGAAGTGCAGGGGGTGGCGACCTCGGTGACTTACGAAAATCTGCTGATCTTTCTGAACAAAAATATCCCGGTCGGCAAAATCATCATCAATCAGGCCCTGGCCGCCCAGCGCGGACGGGAAGCGGCCAAAGCGGCCCGCCAACTAGTCATCCGCAAATCCGCCCTGGAGGTGTCGGAACTGCCCGGCAAGCTGGCCGATGTGACTCGCGGCACGCCGGTCGAACAGACCATTCTGTTTCTGGTGGAAGGCGACAGCGCCGGCGGCAGCGCCAAGCAGGGCCGCGATCGGCGCTACCACGCCATCATGCCCCTGCGCGGCAAAATTCTCAACACCGAGCGCATCCCGGTGACAAAGGTACTGTCCAACACCGAGGTCAAATCCATTGTGGCAGCCATCGGCGGGGGGATGGGCGCGGATTTTAAGGTGGAAGATATGCGCTACGGCGGCGTCGCCATTTTAACCGATGCCGACGTGGATGGTTCGCATATCCGTACGCTGCTGCACACGCTTTTCTGGCGACACCTCAAGCCGCTGGTGCAGGCCGGCAAATTGTTTGTAGCCGTCGCCCCGCTGTACCAACTGCGTAAGGGCAAAGAGACCCGCTACGCTTATTCGGAGGACGAGCGCGACAGCATTATGAAGAAGTGGGGGCGGGACGGCGTGACCACCCAGCGTTACAAAGGTCTGGGCGAAATGAACCCGGCCCAACTGCGCGAAACTGTCTTTGCCCTCAACAAAACCGAAGGGGCCAACCCGGTGCTCAACGAGCATTTGCTGCAAGTGGTGGTCGAAGACGCCCACCAGGCCGGGCAGATTATGTCGGTGCTGATGTCGTCGGATGTGGGGCCGCGCAAACACTGGCTGCTCCAGAAGTGGGCCGGCGAAGAAGCCGCCTGGAACGGCAACGGCGACGATGCGGCAGACGTTAAGGAATGAGGATTAAATAACTAACCTATGGAGTAACTGCTCAGCCCTCATGTCATTTCGAGGCCGTAGGCCGAGAAATCCCTACCGCGCTGCATCGGCCTCGGAGATTTCTCCCTTCGGTCGAAATGACATGGCTGAGTAGTTACCTCCAATCTCTAATCTCCAAAAGCGGAGTTGAAGACGAATGAAAACGGTTGAACTAACCACTGATTTAGAGCGAGCATATTTCGATTACGCCGTCGAAACCATCGTTGACCGCGCTCTGCCGCGGGTCGAGGACGGACTGAAGCCGGTCCAGCGGCGCATCCTTTATGCCATGCACGATATGGGCCTGACCTGGAATAGACCGTATCGCAAATCGGCCCGCGTGGTCGGCGAGGTGCTGGGCAAGTACCACCCGCATGGGGATGCCTCGGTCTACGGGGCGCTGGTGCGCATGGCCCAGGATTTTTCGCTGCGCGAGCCGCTGGTGGACGGACAGGGCAACTTTGGCAGTGTGGACGGCGATACTGCCGCCGCTATGCGCTACACCGAAACCCGCCTGTCGCAAATTGCCGAGTTGTTGATTCAGGATATTGAGCGGGATACGGTCAATTGGACCGACAATTTTGACGGTTCGCTGCAAGAGCCGGTCATCATGCCGACCGTGCTGCCGAATTTGCTGATTAACGGCTCCGCCGGGGTGGCGGTCGGCATGGCCACCAACATTCCGCCGCACAACGTCGGCGAGGTGGCCGACGCCTTGATTTACGTGGCCCAGCAGTGGGCGGAGCGCGATAATATAAAAGTGGACCAACTGCTGAAATTCATCCCCGGCCCCGACTTTCCGACCGGCGGGCTGATCTACCGCTACCGGGTCGAAGCGGGCAGCAACGGCTCCGACAGCAGTGTGGTGGACACGATTCGCTCCGCTTATGAAACGGGCCGGGGCCGGATTGTGACCCAGGCGCGGGTGAACATCGAGCAAACCAAAGGCGGCAAGGCCGATATTGTGGTCTCGGAACTGCCTTACGCCGTGCAAAAAAGTACCGTCCTGGAAAAGATTGCTAAAGAGGTGCGCGAAGGACGCATCGCCGGGGTGACGGACCTGCGCGACGAGTCGGATTACACCGGCATGCGGGTGGTCATCGAGGTGGCACGCGGGGCGACCCGCGCCGGGTGCTGGAGTCATTATTAGCTTACTCGCAGCTCCGCCAGACCTTTGGCGTGACCAGCCTGGCCCTGGTGGACGAAGGCGACGGTGAAGCGGTGCCCAAGCTGCTGTCGCTGCGGGAGATGCTGGTGCAGTTTGTCAGCCACCGGCTGGTGGTCATCGAGCGGCGCAGCCGTCACGAACTGGCCGAGCGTGAGGCCCGGCTGCACATAGTCGAGGGGCTGCTCAAGGCGTTGGACGTGATTGATCAGGTCATTGCCGCCATTCGCAAATCGAAGGACGCTGAGGTGGCCCGCGAAAACCTGATCAAGCAGTTCAAATTCAGCGAGGCGCAGGCCAAAGCGATTTTGGCGATGCAGTTGAGCCGGCTGGCGGCCCTGGAGCGGACCAAACTCAAAGACGAAGGGCGTGATTTGTGGGCGCGGATCAAGGTGCTTAAAACCCTGCTGGGTTCGGAAGCCAAACGGCTGGAAGTGATGATCGAGGAAACTACCGCCCTCAAAACCAAATTCGCCACCCCGCGCCGCACCGTTATCGTCGAGCGGGAAGATCAGGCGGCCGGGTTAGCCGCCACCACCGAGGCGGAACTGACACGGGTGGACAAGCCGCAGGTCGTGGCGATTACGACACGCGGCGTCAGCCGCACCGAGGCCGACAGCTTTGCTTACCGGGTCAAAACCGGGGCATCGGCCAAAGCGGTCGAGTCGCACCTCCAGCAGCTTTTATTACAGCCGCAGGACAGCCTGCTGCTCGTTTCCAACCGGGGCCGGGCCTGGCGCGCTCCGGTCGGCCGAGTCCCAGTCGAGGCCACTTTTGCCGACCTGGGGCTGGTCAAAGGCGAGTATTTGATCAGCGGCGGAGTCTTAAATCCTGATGCTTACCTGACTATCGGCACACAGAGCGGTCAAATCAAACGCACCAAAGTAGAAGATTTGAGCATGAGCGAAGCGTCGTGGGCGACGGTAATCGGGCTGGCGGAGAAGGATGAAGTTTTGCTGGCCGGGGTCGGCAGCGACAAAGCCGAGGTGATGTTTTTTACCGCCGGGGGCAAGGCTATCCGTTTCGCCGCCAGCGAGGTCAATCCGCAGGCAACCGGATCGGCGCGGGGGGTGACCGGGATCAGGCTGGGTAAAGATGACAGCCTGGTGGCCGGCGTGGTGGTCGAGCCGGATGAAAAAGCCGAGGTGGTCGTGGTCAGCCAGACCGGCTTTATCAAGCGCGTCCCGCTGGCCGACTTTCCGCTGCAAGGTCGGGGAGGCCAGGGCGTGCAGAGTTTGGAGATTGTCAAGGTCACGGGCAAGGTGGCTGCGGCCACCATCGCCTCCGGCCAGGCCAAAGCCGGCGATGTGCTGTCGGCCAAGGGACTGCGCCACCGCCTGGCCCTGGAGAGTGTTCCGCTAGCCGACCGGCGCAAACGCGGCGAAAAACAGGTGGATTTTGGGGATGATGATACGATTACGGGGGTAGTTGCTTTATAGAATGGAGTTTATCAGGAAAAAGGAGAGTTCTTATGTCATTCCGAGTGGAGCGAAGCGGAACGAGGAATCCCCCTGATCTAGGCTAAAAGGTGATACTATAGGGATTTCTCGCTCCCCCTTACGGGTCGCTCGAAATGACATGGCTGGCTGGACTTAATTCTGCTGATGGCTAGAAAAAGACCCTCAAGGTCTCTCAGACCTTGAGGGCCTTTTTGGTTAGCTTAACTCGTCAATCATCCCCTCGATCACTTTAAACCCACTGCGCCAGAAGTCAGGATCGGCTATGTTTATGCCGGCCTCGCTCAGAATGTGGTGGGGGCTGGCTGCGCCGCCGTAGGACAGGATTTTGAGCAGCTTGGGGGCAAAACTCCGGCCCTGCTCTTTGTACTGCTGGTACAGCGATAAGGCCAGCAGTTGGCCGAAGCTGTAGGCGTAGCAGTAAAATGGGGTGTGGAAGATATGGGGAATACAAATCCATTCCCGCTGAAAATCCTCGCTGATCTCAACCGCATCCCCAAACTGCTGCTGAAGCTGGCCCAGGTAGTGCTGGTTCAGCTCATCCATCATTTGCCTTCGGCAATCAGCCGGTGGGCGTCCCGCTCGAACAGCACAAAATAGGCCTGGCGCAACACGGTAGCATAAGCGTCATCTACCGCATCAGCCAGCAGGTCGCGGCGAACACTGGGGTCTTTTTCTTCGGCCAGCAGCCGGTCGGTCAGCAGCATTTCTGAAAACACCGAAGCTGTTTCGGCCAGCGGCAGGGCCGAATGAAAGGTGAGCACCGAATGTTCAGCCGCCAGCATGGCGTGAATGGCGTGGCCCAACTCGTGGGCCAGGGTGGCTACCTGGCGCGGCTCGCCGGTGTAGTTGAGCAGCACCCACGGGGTCAGCGTCGGCAGGATGCTGGCGCAAAACGCACCGCCGCGTTTGCCGGTCCGAATTTCGCTGTCAATATGGCCTTCGGCAAAAACACGCCGGGCCTCTTTGGCGGCGACGGGCGAGAACTCGTTGAAGCTGTCCAGGACCATCGTCACGGCGTCGCCGTACTCAATCTTTTTGGTAGATTCTTGATTCAGCGGGGCGTACAGGTCATAGCGGCGTAATTTTGGCAGGCCGAGCCAGCCCGCTTTCAGCTTGAAATAGCGATGAAAAATGGGAGCTTGCTCGGCGCAGACATCCAGCAGGGTGTTGACCACGGTATCGGGCACATCATTGCTTAAGTTGCGCACGGCCATGGGTGAAGCAAAACGGCGCAAATTGATATTTTCGGTGGCCCAATCACGCACCCGGTGGGTGTAAATCTGGGCCAGCACGGTCGCTTCCCGGCCAAACACCCGGAATTGCTCCTGGTAAGCCGCTGCCCGAATCTCCGGCGAGGGGTTGCGGACATAGGTCATCAATTGGTCGCGGGTCATCGGTTTTTTCTCGCCCTCAACCTCTAATTCAAAGGTGAATTTGCTGGTAATCATGTCGTACAGCGTGACCATGGCGCTGATGCCGTTGATGTCCTTGAGATTGACAATCTTCTCCTCAGACTCGGCCAGGATATGGTCTTTAAAAAGCCGGTCCTGCTCCAGGCTGTAACGCACGTCACCCGCATAGGCTAACAGGCGCTCGGCGGCGTCATTTTCCAGGCTTTTCCACCATAGGCTGAAAAAGAGGGTCCGGTTTTGGGCTTCGGTGAGCAACTGCTCCATGCGGCCCATAAAAGCCAGCGCCCCCTGGTTTTGGGTGTCTTCCGAAAACCACAGCGGGCCGTAGCTGCCCAGCCGGTGGGCCACCTGAACAAACCGTTCCACGGTTTTGATCGCCCGGCTAAAATCGTCGCCGCTCATTTCCGACGAGAGCAGCGGGCGGAATGACTCGATTTCCTGGGTGACAGTCTCTAATTCTGCCACCAATTGATCCACCGCCGGCCCTGCGGCGGCGGGAATAATATCGTCTAAACTCCAACGGGTTTGGGTGTAGTGTCCGTTTGCCTGACTCACTATCAATTCAGCTCCTCTTCAAAATAAATTTTTCAATCGCCGCGGCGACTCCATCTTCTTCGACGGTGGGGGCGACCCAGTCGGCCAGTTTTTTAAGGCTGGCCGGGGCATGGCCCATCGCAATTTTTGTTCCGGCGACTTCAAAAATCGCCAGATCATTGAACGAGTCACCGACGGCCATAACCTGCTCGGCGGTTATCCCCAAATAATCAATAATTTCGTTCAGCGCGTTGCCTTTGGAAACATACCGCGAGATGGCATTGCCAAAATAAATACCGTTGGTTGGGTCCAAACTCCACGACATTTTGCATAACTCGGCCATCTCCGCCGTAATCAGGTCGGCCCGCCGTTTTTGCTCGGCGTCGGCGGCCAGCAGTTGGCCTTTGACCATTTTGATCCGGTTGACCAGACTCATCAAATCCGTTATCAGCGGGACAATTTGCAGCTTTTGGCGTTGGTGTTGGGCTAACTGGCCGTCCTTTTCGATAAAGTAAAAATCGTGGGCGTAAATTTCCAGAAACATGTCGTGCTCGCGCGAAAGTTCAATCAAGCGCTGGGCTGCTCTGGGGGGGAGCGCTTGTAAAAAATTATATCATTGCTCGGCCATTCAACCACGGCCGCGCCGTCAAACAAAATGTGAGGTCCATCCAGATTAAGGGAGTTTAACAGGTGATAACACGCTTCGGTCGCGCGACCCGTTCCCAATATCACCCGGACCCCACAAGCTTTGGCGGCGGCAATGGCTTCGGCTACCCGCTGGCTGGGATAAGCTCCGTGTCCCACTAATGTGCCGTCTACATCCAGCACAAGAAGTCTGTAATCCATCATATTCAGATTCCTGAGGTGAAATATGTCTACACAGCCATTGCTCCTCTCGTCCACATATCCCAATTAATTGACGGTCCTGGAGATTAATATGAGTAACGGCGGGTAAGAATTATAATCGAAAAGTTGCTTTCTGACACAACTGGCCTGTATAAATTTTTACCGGCTAACTGGCAAGAGTTAGTAAAACGGGTTAAAATGAGGAGCAGTTTTTAACATTGTAATTCATTACTTGAGGGTATCCGACAATGGATAACAACGCCAATAACGATTATTGGCTCAGATTTCCGGCGACTTTTCGGGCCGAAGCGATGACTCCTATTTGTCACTGGCTGAGCGGGGGTGAAAGCGGCTTGATCGTTGGCGGTAGTGGGGTGGGCAAGTCGAATCTGGTCAATTTCATCCTGAACCGTCCCGATGTCATCGCCCGATACATCCCCCGCCAGCCGGAACGGTACTGTTTTGTGCTGCTGGATATGAATGCGCTGCCGGCCCTGACCCTGCCTTTCTTTTACCGCGCTTTATTTCAAGCGCTGGTTGATACGGCGGAGTTGCTGGATGGCGACCTGTTTCGAGGTATGCAAGCTTTGAATGCGTCGCCGATCAAGTGGGATGACCCGTTTACGGTGCTGACCCTGCTGCAAAAGGCGCACCGGCTTTTTATCCGGCAAGGAGGAAAAAAGGTGGTCTGGCTGCTCGACCGCTTTGATGAAGCCTGCCGCTCGCTGGACGCGCAGGCCCTCAACAGCCTGCGTGCTTTGCGGGACCAGTTCAAGGGCGACTTGATCTATCTTTTGTTCACCCGTCAGCCATTGGCTCGCCTCCGTTCGTTGAGTGAAATTGATGAATTCTACGAAATTGTGACCGCCAACACCTGCTGGCTGGGGCCAATGGTTGAAGCCGACTCGCGCTGGATGGTTGAGTATCTGGCGGGCCGGCAGGAGAGTGTTTTTGCAGAACCGGCAGTGAGTCAGTTAATAGCCATCAGCGGTGGTTTGCCGGCTTTTTTGAAAGGGGCCTGTCTCGTTCTGGCTCAGAACGAACTCGGCCTCGAACAATCAAGCCAGGAATGGGTCTGTCGGCTATTACCCCGGCCGGAATTTCAGCGAAATTGCCAGGAAATTTGGTGCGACCTGACTTCTGGTGAGCAGCACGCCCTATCTGCGCTGCAAACCAGGGGGGATACTGCCCGTTTGGACAGGGATACGATTGATAATCTGCAAAATACCGGCCTGCTTGACCAGGATAAACGCATTTTCTTGCCCATTTTTGCGGCCTATGTGGCTCAACAGCGTGGGGGAGCAGCCGGATTGATCGAACTGCACCCCAAAACGCGGGCCGTGCTGCGGGGTGGCATTACCCTCAATGTCGAACTGACCCCCTCCGAAGATCGCCTGCTCTCTTTTTTGCTGGAGCATCCCGGCGAAGTGTGTCAGAAAGATACCCTCATTTATGCTGTCTGGCCCAACGATCATCTGGCGGTCGGCATTAGTGATGAACGGCTGGCGCAACTGGTCAAACGGCTGCGCGATAAAATCGAACCGAATCCAACAGACCCGCTTTACATTCAGACGGTGCGGGGCCGGGGCTACCGGCTGGTGCAGCCGGGTGAGTCATAGCCTGTCAATCCGGCCACAATCTCTGTCATCCAGCCGCCTTCATCGGGCGCTTTTTTGTCACCAATTTGTAAAAAAAATCTCATCACTCTGTCAAGCAACGCCGGTATAAGTAGGGTATCTTAACAAATGGCTGTTCGCAGCAAATAAAGACAAAGTGAGGCTACCATGGTTCAAGCACCGTTAGCGGACCTCTTTCAAAAGGTTGTTTTATCGGCTCAGGGGATTCCTACTGGACCCGAGCTGCCCAGCCGCCCCAAAAGTGGGCGGGGAACTGCGCCCAATCCTGCTCCGGTGAAACCTGCGGTTGACCGGGCCAGATTGGAACTGCTGGCTCAGGAAAACAAAGAAATTACCACACTTTACAACATCGGAGTAGCGGTCGGTTCCAGCCTGGACCTCGACGAGGTCATCTGGACGTTGCACAAAGAGAGCAGCCGCCTGGTTGATACCTCAAATCTGGCCATCGTCCTTTACGACGACCAGACCGGCCGGCTCAATTTTTGCCTGGTTTATCATCAAGGGCAGCCGGTTGAACCGGAGGCCGTGAAGTTGAGCTATCACGAAGGGTTGATCGGCCAGGTATTGACCAGCCGGACCCCCTTACTCGCGCCTGATCTGATGGCTAAAGATCTGTCCGAGTCCGGCCCGGCCATGTCCGAGCTGCAAATTCGCTCCTGGCTGGGCGTGCCGATTCTCAACCCTGGTTTCCCGCACGCCAGCGCCCAGGGCATGATTGCCACCTGGAGCTATGAAGCCAATGCATTCACCGACCACGACTTATGGTTATTTTCCGCCATTGCTACTCAGGCCGCTATTGCCATCCGCAACGCTCGTTTGCACGAAGCGGTGCTGGCCGAGCGGGACCGGGTGATTGCCGCCGAAGAACAGGCTCGCCGGGTGCTGGCCCGCGCCCTGCACGATGGTCCCACCCAAGCGGTCAGCGCCCTTAGTATGCGTCTGGATCACTGCCAGAATCTGCTGGCGCAAGACTCGCCCCAGTTGGCCGAAGAACTGGACAGCACCAGGGAACTGGCCCGCCTGGCCGTCCATCAAATCCGCACCCTGCTGTTTGAACTGCGCCCGCTGGTGTTGAAGGCCCAGGGTCTCACCGGGGCGATCAAGCTGTTTCTGGAACGGCGGCAACAGGAACGAGACGCACAGCCCAAGTTGTCCCTCAGAATCGAACCTATGCCCGCCTACAGCGCCATCAGCCGGCAAGAGGAAAAGATCGAAGCCGCGTTGTTTGCCATTGTCCAGGAGACAGTTAATAACGCTCTCAAATATGCGCGGGCCAAAAATATTGGGATAGAACTCAGGGAAACACCGGCTGCGCTCTATCTCGCCATTACCGATGACGGGGTGGGCTTTGATGTGAGCCAGGTGATGAGCGACTATGAGCAGCGGGCCAGCCTGGGCATGCTCAATATCCGCGAGCGAGCCGATTTGATCGGCGGCGAGTTGATTCTGATCTCCACGCCGGGGCAGGGGACTCAGGTTTCGGTGCGGGTGCCCAAAGCCGAAGCCGAGCGCAAAAAGCGCCGGGGCAGCGGACCACTGAGGCTAAAGCGGTAAACTTAAGTTTAATTTTTCTCGATGGGGCAGGGGGATGCTTCGTATAGTATTCATATTGCCCCTATTTTGTCCATTAAAGCATATTCACTGGGGCAGGCAATGCTATAGGGCTGACAAATAAACTTGCCAGAACAGCGCTGACGACGAGGGATGATTGCCGGAATCTCTGCTTTAGATTATTCAGGATTTGAAGACAGGCTGAGTAATTTAGAGGAGAAACCAAGCCGGAGAAGCAGGTTTGTTAGATAACAATCCTTTGTGATATAATGGTTCTGATAAGATACCTAATGTGAAGCAATATAAGGAGAAAGAGATGAGTACAGCCAGTGAATCCAATTCCAACGCTTTGCCCCAGTCCACGTTGGATAGTGAGAGTGAATTATTTCTCAAAACGGCAGGGGGCGGCCAATCGCCGCACACAGCCCGTACTTACCATCAGGGCTTGGCCCAATTCAAAAATTATCTCCAGCAAACTCAAAACTGGACCGACGCTCGGCCCATTGCCGAACTGACCCCCGAAATGCTCCAGGAGCTACCGGCCTGGCTGTTGAAACAAACCTATCAGCGCAATATCTACACCGCCCCTACCCCCCTGGCCGAAAGCACTCGCGCCCTTTATTTACTGGCCGTGACTCGTCTCATCCGCTTTTTAGTGCTGCGGAAGCGGCTGCCTGCCTTTGATTACGCCGAATACAACCGGATCAAAGAAGAGTTAGCCCAGGCAACACGGGTTAAAAACAAGCCGGTGGCCCAGAAAATTCCCAGCCAGGAGATTGTCGAAGCGTTGACTAATGCCGCCCGCCTCCCTCCGGCAATTGAAGCCGACGCACCGCCGGCTTATCAGCGCCGGTTGAACCTGATCTGGCGGCGCAACCTGGCCATCATTTTGGCGCTCAAATCGTCCGGGATGCGGGTGGGCGAACTGGTCAGCCTGAAACGTGGCGATTTGGATGACGCCCGCCGAGGCGCCTGGGTCACGGGCAAAGGGCGCAAAACCCGTTTTGTGGCTTTTGATGATGAGGCCTGGACGGCAATGCAAACCTATCTGGTTGACCGCCAGGACGAGTCGCTGATGGTCCAAATAGCGGTCCACCCCCTTTTTTGCCGGCACGACCGTTCAGTGCGGCCCGAAGCCCGTTTTCCGCTGACCACCCGTTCGATCCAATATTTGATTGATCAATTGGCCGAGCAGGCCGATATCGCCCGGCGGTTTAGCCTTTCTCCACACTCGCTGCGCCACTTTTTTGCCAATGGTTTATTGGAGTTTACCGGCAATTTGGCACTGGTTCAAGAAGCCTTGGGGCATCAAGACCCCAAGACAACACGAGTCTATACGAAGGTGGGGGTTGACCAAATTGCTGCAAGCGTCAGAGCGATGTCGCAACGGTCAGATACGAGTGATTGACGTACATTTTATCAGGCAAAATCTGTGGTTTACAAGGGGTGTATCAAAAGTTACTACTTCCAGGAAAAGGTACGGCGCTGGCTTTCCGGGCTAACCGCCGTGCCGGAGCCATCGTCGTTGAGCCGCTCGATGACCACAAACCACTCGTAGCGATTATCCGGGCCATCAATCTGTCCAAACAACGACAGCGGCACTGTCCACTCCGATTCTTTGATATTAGCGCCCTGATAGGTGGGCTGGCCTTGATAAATATAAACCAGGCGCACCGCGTACTGTTCGTTGGGGGCCAACTCGACCGGTTTCCAGCGCAGCACAATGGTATTCCCCCGGATAAAGGCAAAGCCGTCTCTGGGATCGATGATCTCCGGAGCGGGATATTTTAGCCCCGGTGTGGGCGTGGGCGCTTCTTCTGTGGCGGCCTCTTCTTCCTCTTCTTCGGGCGCGGGGGTGTCGGTTGGCTCAGGCGTGTCGGTGGGAGTGGGTGTATCCGTTCCTACCGGGGTGGGCGTGTCGGGAAAAGGGGTGGGCGTAGCGGTATCGGTCGGCAGGGGTGTATTGGTGGGTGGCAGGGCCGTCGCGGTCGCGGTCGGCGGCAGGGTGGGCGTAGGCAAGGCCGACTCAAAAACCACCGCCTCGTCGGTGGCCTCAGCGGTGTCGTTGGCTTCATCGGTAGGCTGGCCCGTCCAGCCCAGCGAAGCCAAAAACTGGCTGCCCGTCTCCGACTGCACGGCAAACCAGCTTCCGGCCAGGCAAACCGCGCAAAGCAAGCCAATAACAACAATTGCCGGAATGAGCGGGCGCGACCAGCCGGAGCGCTCTTGCAGCGGTCGGGCCATAGTTGGCTTATCTTTGGCGGTCAGAGCCGATTCCACCTTTTTTACCGGCGGCATCGGCACAGATTTAGCCTCTTTCTTGGCTGGAGCGGCCACGGTTTGCTCGGCCGGCTTTTCCGAGAGCGGCGCAGGGGTGGCCTCTTCCTTAATTTTAGCTCCGGCCAACGTGGCTGCCGGGTCTGGCGCGTCTTCGGCCTTTACCACAGGCACAGCCGCAGCCGGGGTTGAGGGAGGCGACTCAGGGCGGCTGATTGGCCCGGAAGGCGGCCGGGGTGGGCTAACGGGTCGAGCTGGCGGTGGAGAGGCGGGCGGGCGCGTCGGCGGGGGCACAGGGGCTGCGGCAGGCAGCGGAATATTAACCGCCTCTTCTTCTTCCGGCGCGGTTGGCGGCGGCACAAAGGCCGCGCCCATAGCAGCCACGCCGGGTGGTGGCGTGCCCATTTCAGGCCGGGACAGGGGTCGAACCGGCCGCGAAGCGCTGGACGGCGGCCGACGCGGTGCTTGCCGTATCGGAGC
>JAAUSP010000153.1 GCA_012032575.1 Anaerolineales bacterium
TCGAAATGACATGGCTGCGGAACTCCTTATTATTTAGCCTTACCCGTCAGCAGGACCCCCCCGGCAGCCACAAGCAGGAAACCGGCGCTGATCAGCGAAATCCAGCTTCCCCACCTGGCGCTCTCAGGCTGGTAAGTCAGGCTGACTTGATGGCGGCCCGGCTGGCTCAAAAAACGCCTCGCAGCAGGCCGTTGACTTTTGCCACCGGCTGGGGCGCACCGTTGACCGTCGCCTGCCAGCCCGGATACCAGATTTCGCTTAACACCAGCCAGCCGGGATGGGTTATTTCTGTTTCAAGTTCGATGGTATCGGCGGAGTAACGGGTGATTTCGACGTTTGAAGGTTGAAGGTTGAACGTTGAACCTTCAACCTTGTCACCGTTATCTTCGAGGATGACCACGTCGCCGCCTGCTGGCAGCGCCGCTAATTGGTCCAACCAATCGGCTTCAGCCGGGACAGTTTGATGGGCCACCCAGGCGCGGGACAGGGCCAGTTCGTTGCGATAGATATAGGTTCCGTTAAGTTCTGTTTCCAGGGTCAAGCCAGGCCACGCCATCGGAAAGGCCGAAGCCAGATAAGCCACGTTGAGCAGCCCTAACAGCTTGAGATTGGGTTGGACCGCTTGCAGCGAGGTTTCCAGGGGACCGGGGCCAAACTTGGGAATGGTCACGCTGAAGCCCGGATCATTGTAACCGCCGGCGCGGGCCATGAATTGATCGTAGGCGGCCAGATGGACCGGCTCGACTCCGTCGGCCAGGGTCAGCCCGGCTGATGCTGCGGTTGACATTGGCAAGCTGTAGCTGGGCGAATAAACCCGAAAATAGTCCGGCTTTTGAGCCAGGTATTCCGCCGCCGCCCGCCCCGGCGACAGGGCTTGCTCCAGCGGGGTAAAGCGCAGCAGCGAACTATCGAACCAGGCCAGGTCGGCAAATAACAGCACACCCAGCAGTCCCAGGGTTATGGGGGCAGAGATCACTCGCTGTGCCCGCAGCAGAATGAGGCTTAACCCCAGCGGGATGAACACCGCCAGAGCCAACGCCGAGCGTTGAATGTCTGCCGTTCCCCCGTCTTGTCCGGCAGGCGCGGCGGCCAGGCTAAAGGCCAACCCCAATCCGACCAACAGCGCCAGCGGAGCCAGGGCTACGGTCATGCGGGTCAGCCACTTTTTGGCCGGGTCCGACCACAACTGGTGGGTCAGGCGATCCGCCCCCAAGCCGGCCAATACGGCCAGGGCCAGCGCCCCGACAAAAAAGAGGCGGGCCGGGGTGCGGATATAACGAAAACCGGGCGCGGCATAATAAAACAGGGTATGCAGGGGGTTGTGCGGTCCCAGGGCAAACAGCGCAGCAAAAACAAACACCAGCCCGTAAAACCCCGACCAGCGATTGTGACGGCTCAGGCCAAAGGCGGCCAGCAGCAGAGGGATCAACCCGGCGTAAATGACATACTCATGCCCGGCTTGCCCCACCGGCAGCAGCAGTCCCGCCACCAATTGGGGCAGGGACAGGGCAAACTCACTGGCTTGGTCGAGGCTCAGGGAGCGGTTGCTGTATCCGGCCAATTCCAGCAGCGGCAGTAGTTGCACCGCTCCCAACAGCCCCGCCAACAGCAGGCCGGGCAGGAGAAGGATGAGGGTGTGGATGAAACGTGATGCGTGATGCGTGATGCGTGAAACGTGAAACGTGAAACGTGGAACGTGATCGTTTCCCCCCTGCTGAGCTGGCCCTTTCCTCGCCTCCTCGCCTCCTCGCCTCCTCGCTCCACCCCGCCACCGCCTGCCACACAACCATCGCCCCCAGCAAATAGACGCTGTAAATCACCGGCAGGGTATGGGTCACTAGCTGCATCCCCAGCGATACTGCCACCAAGATTATCCCGGCATAACTGGATCGCTGTAAAGTAAAGAAATAGCGAAAACCTCGCCCCTGCTCCTCTGTTCCTCTGCTCCTCTGCCATTCTTCCAGCAGCATCTGCACCCCCCACACTGTCCATGGCAGCCAGCCCAGCGCAGCGATCAGGCTCACATGGCCCCCCGCCGTGTGCGCCAGTATTTGCCGTTGAGGGCAAAGGTTAGACCGCCCAACAGCGCAGCCAGGGGGGACACCTGGAAGTTTTCGCGTAACAAAAAATATATACCCAAACCGCCCCAAACAAGATGAAACACAAAGAGCCAATTGAACACCGGCTCACTGGGGAAAAAGAGCAGCAGCCAGGCCGGGGGATAAAACAGCATCGCCAATTGGTTGGCTGCTAAGGGCATACCGCTAAGAATGAGCGGCGTCCAGTAGGGTAGACCTTCGCCGGCCTGCCAGCTTTGGGCCATGAGTTGAGCCTTGGGCCAGTGGATGACCATCATATCGGAAAAAGGGCTAAAGGTGGGGAATAAAACCAAAAAAGGATCGAGCAGCGTGGGCCAGAAAAGAGTGAGCACAGCCGGAACCAGAAGAAGTGCGGGCCAGTGAGCGTTAAGCTTAATTTTAATCATTTAGCTTTGGAGGTTGTTACGAACTGCCGTATCTTATTATACCATAAATTATTTTAAGGGGCAGGAAAGCGAGTAATTCATGGTTGAGTCTTATACGTGGTCAGGGCCTGTTCAACTTCCTCGGCCAAAGCAGTTTTGCCTTGCTCCCGGTAAAGCTGCATGAGGAGATGAAAGGGCTTGCCTTCGAGAGGAGGCGCGGCGATGACCAATAGTGAGTCGTATAGTGGAAAATCGGCTGGATAGCCATAGATAAATTTGCTGTCGGCGGTGTTTGGTTGAAGCAGAGGGAGAGTGACAGATTTAAGATAGGCAATTGCCTGGTCGGTTTTACCGTCGGCTATGGCTTGTTGAGCCAGTTGGAAGCGGGCAATCGGATCGCTGGAATTGAAGAAGAGGGCCTGCATAAAATAATTTCGCGCCAGAGTTGTCTCCCCTCTGGCTAGAGCAATCTCACCCAGGAGGTTATAATCCTCAAGCCGGCGAGCCAGGGTTTGACTCTCCTGATAATGACTTTGTTGAAGCAATTGACGGGCCTGCCAGCGCCATCCAGAGGGGGCGTTGGGAAATGTAGTTATTAGGTCAGTCGTTAATGCTTCGACCAGTTCAGTTTTACCCTGGGCTTGGGTTACTTCCAGGGCCAGTAAAAGCCGGCCTTCTTGATCCGGTGGACGTTGCAGAGCAGCGTCTATAATCCGGGGTAAATTTTCGGCTCGAAATGGGGAAGCTTGCCAAAAAGAAGCAGTGATTAGACGCGGCTGACGTTCTAATAATCGAGCATAAACCTGGATAGCGGCAGCGGCATCGCCTTGTAATTCATAATAGCAACCTGAATTGAGGAGATAGATTTCAATTTTTGGGTCTGTTATTGTGGAGAGAGTGATGGCTTGTTTCAGGGCCTTTTGGGCTTCATCGGCTTGAGAATTGAGCCAGTAGAGCGAGGCCAGGTTGGCCCAATAAATCGGGTGGGCTTTGATAGGGTTCAACCCCTGTTCATACTGGCGAATAGCCTCGGTTAGGCGGGTTCGAGATACGGGGGCAAGGACGGCGGGGGGAGGGGTGCAAGGATGGATATTCAATGTCTCGATCAAGTGCCGGCCCAGGTAATACGCTTGTCCAATGGTATACATCGGCAGCCCAGGGTCAAATTGTTGCAGCCGCCCTAATTCGGCGGCTATCTCCAGTTCTCGACCGGCAGGAACAGCTTGAGTGAGGTCTAAAAATTGTTGAGCAACCGCGTTGGTATAAATAAAGCTTATCCCAAAAAAGATAAGCAAGGCCAGGTAGAATCCCGGCAGCCAACGGCGGAGGGTTAGTAAAATGCCAGCCGCTACAGTCGAGTTTGCTGGATTATAAAACAAGTAAGCAGCCAGCAAAGCAACCGGGATGATAAAGGCCGGCCACCAGAGCTGCTCGATTGCTGCCGTTACGAAATAACCTGTCAAAGCCGCTATAACTCCCAAAAATCGCCACTGCTGGGGGGGAACCTGGGTTGCATAAAGGCGTTGATAGGCGGCTTTCCCGGCAATAAGGGCAATAAGGCCAGCTAAGCCAAGACCGACCAGGCCTGCTTCGGCCAGCATTTGAAAATAAAAGCTATGTGTGCTGAGGTTTAGTAAAAAAAAGGAGTTGGGGGGAATGAAATTGCGGTAAAATAGGCCAAACAACCCTGGTCCGTAGCCAAGTATGGGCGAGTTCCACCACATGAGTAGGGCTGCCCGTAACAGGTCCCAACGAACTTGGTTGCTGCTGCTCCGATTTTCAATAAGTTCACCCAACAGATAGGCCCGGTTGAGAAATAGCAGCAGGGCGAATACCAGGATAGCCAGCGCAATTATAAGCAGAAAACCTCTATTTTTAAACCAGTGTTCTCCTTTGATCCCCTGATTAGTAAATGGTGGGCTGTCATAAAGCTTCTGTCTAGTCAGCCAGGCCAGCCCGGCAAAGATGGTCAAACTCACCATCAGAGTCACAAGACCGGTTCGAGAGAAGGTAAGTAACAAGACTGCCAGCGAAAGCACAATAAAACCCGCCAGGCCCAAACGGACGGGAAAACGTGGGCTGCTGAAAGCCAGCCCTAGCGCTACTGGAATGAATAGAGCGACATAGGCTGAAAAAGGAGGAGCCACCGGCACCGTAGCCAGAGCCAGGCTCAACCGGCGTGGGTGGGGGGGCAAAGTCCAGCCGGCCACATCGGGCCAGCTTACTTCAAAACCCAGGATAGGCAATAAGCCCAGATACCAGGCAAAAATTCCAGCAAGGCCAGTTCCAGTACGAGCGTGACCACCAGAAACAGGGCTTGCCATAAAAAGTTTTCTCGGCTCGCCTGAAGCTGATTAATCATGAGATAAAAAACCAAAACGCCCAGCAGCACCAACCATAAATTGTAAAAGGTAAGGCGGAAGTTGGAGGATACAGCAGCCGACGTTAAGTGAGCAACTATGACCAGCGGAAACAGGTAGTCCAAAGGGGTAATCGGCAGAGTAGCGCGCTGCCACAAACAGGTTACCAGCCAGGGCGCAAAAATGATCAGCGCTAAAACAATACTAAAGGTCTTGACGCTTGGGATAAAGCCAGGCTGATCAAGGAGGGTAAAGTATAGTAGCGGAAAAAAGTAGATTAAGGTCCAGATAACTGGTTTGGCGCGAGATAAAGAGATGGTGAATTGCACCTTTTATCCTGAGGCACTGCTGCGAATGAGAAAGAAAACGCCACCCAAAATCAAGGCCACGCCCAATACCCGTTCCCAGCCGACCGCCTCGCCGAAGAAGAAGCGGCCAATGAGCAGGGTGAAGACATAGGTTAAGCCAACCATCGGGAAGGCCAGGCTAAAATCCAGCTTGGACAGCACGTCGAGCCACAGAATCGAACTGACGCCGTAGCAAATAAAGCCGACAATCACCCACGGGGTTTGAAACAGCTTGAGAAAAGTCAGCGGCCCGCCGGCCAGGCTGACCCCGCCAATAGCATTCAGGCCGGCCTTCATTGAGGTTTGTCCGGCAGACAGCAGCATAATTGCCACCAATCCCAGCAAAAAAGTTCCGATCATTGAGGATGTAACCTCCATTTTGTATTTTTCCATATCATCCACCTGTGAAATTTTTGGACATCGAGCCACTAAAATTTAACGCAAGAGACGCAAAAGGTGCAAATATTGTAAACTGCTCAACCATGTCATTTCGACCGCAGGGAGAAATCCCCGGCACCTACTTTTACCTGTTACGCCCTGGGGAATTCTCGACCTTCGGTCTCGAAATGACATGGGGTTGAGCAGCAACCAAATGTTTTTGAAATCTCCCTTTTGCGTCTCTCACGCCGTTTGCGTTTAATCCCGGTTTGCCGATGGCGCTAAAATCAACAAGTTGTTTGTCGAGAAAACCACCGGCCAGGCGGCTAAATTTTTGGGCTGGCCCAGTTTTCGTTCTTCGGGACCGTAAAGGATAAAATCAACCGGCGGTGTGACTGTTGCCACTTCGCCCCGATAAAAAGCTTCCACCTGGGCTTTTTTGTCTTTAGCGGCGATGGTTTCAAATGGATGGCCATAGAAGACCCGTGTCCCGGTTTGGCCGGGGACAAACATGCCGAGTCGCGGCGAAGCCAGAATCACACTATCCGGGGTGACGTTTTTTCGCAGCCAGTCGAGGGCAGCCTCCTCCTCCGGGCGAAGAAACAGCAGTGCCGTCGCCTCGAAGGTTTCGGGAGATTGGCGGGTTGCCAGCAAGGGCAGGCTCCAGACAAACAGCGTGCCCAGTGCGCCAAGCGCCACAACGGTTGTAGTTATCAGATGGCGATACCGTAATTTGATAGGACTCTTGGCCAGCCAGCGCTGCAACCCTATCGCCGCCAGAAGACACAGCGGCAGGTGCAGGCCGGTAATCAGCCGGCGCTGCAAGTCGAAGGGCAGGTAGAGCAAAATCAAGGTGGTAACGGCCCAGGCCAAGACCAACCCTTCGCCTGCCTCCGCGCGCCGCCGGATAAGCCACCCGCCGCCGCCCACGGCCAGCAACCCAACCAAGCCATAGCCCAATAACAGATTAAGCAACGACGGAGCGCTGGTAATATTCTGAGCCGACCAGCCGGCCAGAATGGGATTGGTGGTGTAAACCCAATAATCATAAAGGATAACCGGCGCTGAAAACAGCCCGACACTCAGGGTCAGCCAGATATGCGGCCAGGGCAAACAGCGCCGGTTGAAGTAGAGCCAGCCCACGAAAACCAGCAGCACTGCTATCGTGGTCAACAGGGCAAAGGGTAAAATCAGGCTCAAGGCCAGGGCCGCCAAGGCAACCGTGATGAACTGGTCGCTGTAAAGATTGAAGGGCTTTGGCCGATTGAATGGCTGCAAAATAATCAGCATAAGCATCATCGCCAGCGGAAAGTGGGGGTTGGCATAAAGGCTGTAGGGCACAAAAGCTTCGGGGACCCACAGATCAATGGGAAACGCGCCAAAAGCCGCCCCCAGCCAGCCTAACCCCGCCGCGCTGAGGGTCAAGCCAAAGGCCAGCCGTCGCTCCTGGAACTGCGGCGTAACCGAGGCGATAAAACGAAAGGCCGCCAGCAGCAGCCCCAGCCCGGCGACCACCCGCGCCAGGTGAAACATCCAAACCGGCGGCAGGTTCAGCAGCGCCGCCAGATGGCCCAACGCCAGGTAGAAGGTGAAGATAAACGCGCCTTCGTGCGGCTCCGGGGTGTAGGTCAGGTGGAACAGCCAGTCGCCCGCCAGCCCCTGTTGAATTTTTGCCAGATAAGAATTCCCATCATACGGATTCACCAGGATTCCGACAAATTGCCAGCCTTCCGGCGCGGTTGCAGTGGCAATAAGATAAGGCAGGCAGCTTAGCAGCACCACCGCCACCGACCAGCCAACGGTCCAGCGCCACTCCTGGGGGGTAATGGGCGTCTCTTTCATGGGTAATTCCTGAGCAGGCACACTGCGGAGGCGAGCGCGTAAAGGGTTCCGCTATCCGGCTGAACGGTCAGGCCAACGAGAGTCAAAAAAATCAGACTGAGGCCAAAGGCTATCAGATAACGAAGTGGGCAGAAGGTCATTAAATTATTTGAACCTACCTCTATGGTGCTAATCTTATCGTTGGCTGGCAGAAATGTCAACTGCCTCTGCGTATATCCAGATTTACGGTTAACATGCTTAAATTGCCGGCCTGTGATATAATTTGTAGGCAAGGTGAATTATCAGGAGATTAGAGATTGGAGATGGTTTAATCTCTCATCTCCAATCTCTAATCTCTGGGGCATTACCCTGTGACATCACCCGCCAGTGAACCCAAAGTAGACAAGAAAGCGTTTGACCGGGAAGCTTACCGCAAAGCGGCAGCCCACACCCTGGCCTCACTTCATCAGGTTATTCCGCCGGCCGAATTAACCCGCTTTTCCAATCGCTCTTCGGCCGAAGTGGAAGCGCTGCAAGAGCAGGTGGCCCAGGTCATCCCGGCCGGGAACATCGTGGGCCTGATTTTGGGTGGGTTGATCCGGGTGCGTGGCCGAACCCTGCCGGCTGAACAGGCCAAATCCGATGTGACAGCCCTGCTGCGCGGCATCGAAATGCTGCCCCGCCACATTTTGCCCAGTACCCTGTATGGTACCTTTTTTGTCGGTCCGGCGGCGGTTTTGGCCGGCTACCAGAAAATTTTGACCCTGGCCGGTAAAGACCCGGAGAGCGCCTTTCCCGATGGATTGTGGCAGTTTTACCTGGAATTCGCTCTGCGCGAAGATAGCGCCCGGCACACCAATGAAACAACCCATTTCCACAGCGCCAGCGCTGAGTATGAACTCACCCTGGCCCCCGTAGACCAACTGTCGGCCTGGGTTTGTGCGGTCAGCCAGATTTATTTTCAATACGATGATTTGCTCTATAATGAATGGCGCGAGCGGGTTTATTTAAACCTGTTGGAGCAGGCAGCCGGAGCGGCCCAGCAAAGCCGGGTTCTGGCTTTTCGCCAATTGCCCCAGGCCTGGGCTACGCAGCGGCCCTATCGCCGCGGCCACGATGCTAACCCCGAAGAAAACTATGCCAGCTATCGGCGGCGGCGATTTGATAAATTTTTACAGAATCGTTTAGGGGCGCTGCCCCTGGGGCAGCGAGATTGGGTTCAGGAAACGTATGCCGCGCGGGTGGAGCAAGAATTGGAAGCTTACCAGCAGCAGATGACGATTTTAGCTACCCTGGAACCTGACCGTTACCGGGAAAACCGGCTATCTTTACCGCTATGGCAAACCCGGATTGGCATTATTTTTCAGGACTGCTATTATTTGTTACCAGCCTGTCACACCGATGCGTTGGGCCAGCCTCTTTTGTTTGAGAACCGGCTGGCTGATTCGGTCGGGCAGGTGCTCCAGACTTCGCCCAGAGGCGAGTTGTTGGATCAGGTTGGCCGATTGTTACAAACCGACCGCACCGGGCGGGTGTACGAAGCCGAAGGTGGGCGGACGCGCGGCTATCTGCACCCCATTCCTTTTCAGGCTGTGCGTCGGCATGTGACCACCATTTTTTACCATCATCAGATTAATGGCGGCAACAGACCGCCGGCAGCTCTATTGGATCACCAGCTTATCTGTATCCGGCGTTCAGAGCAGGAGCGTGCCCGCAAAAGCCCTTAAAAACCCGTTGACCCGGCAGGAATTGGCCGGGCTAAAATGTGCCCCCGTGCTCATTAATTGGACCGAGCAGGCCAGTAGCCAACCCCTGGCCTACATTCGCCAGGGCAAAAGAGGAATTGGCGACCACGCCTTGACTATTTTTCGCACCGATAGTTCGTTTGCCTTTGACCAGTCGCACATTTTTTTTGATGGCACCTGGGGGATGGCCCTGGCCGAAATTCTAACCAACGAGGCTGTGGCCTGGGCGGTTTATTTTAATGAACTGCCCTCACTGGAACCGGCCCCCCACCTGCCCTATTCCTTACACCTGGATGCCGAACCAGCCCTGGATAAATTTCTCAAAAGCGTGGTCGTCGAGGTCTCAGTCGAAAATACCGACATTGACTTGAAGGCGCTCTACGCCTTGCGTAAATTACTATCCAAACGCCACCCTGACCTGAAAACGGTGAACACCGTCAATGATTTGCTGTTATTATTCCGCTGTTATTTTGGACAGTTTTACCGCCCTTCCAGCAAAATTGAAGATGCGCTATTTGAACTGCGGGCGCTCAATACTCCCAAAGCTACCGAAATTTACGAGTTAATCAATGAGCTGTTGGTCCGTTCGCAGGCCAGCAACCCCTCGATTATGATGCCCATGGATGCTTCAGCCATCAGCCCCAGAGAGCGGCTTTGCCCGACTACCTTCCGTAATCCTTTCAATCAACTTTGGAGCAGATATGAAAGCGCCTCAACCGCTTTAAGCGACTATAACCAGCAGCAAACGGCAGCGGCCTGGGCCATGTTCAGTGATGCCCGTTACTCCCTCCTGGTTCAGCTTGACCACTTTGGTCAACTGCTGCGGGCGCACAAGCGGGTCGCCCTGGAAGGGGAAAGCACCAGCGTGGCGACTATGAAGCTCATGGCCCATTTGCCCGATTCCCTGTTGAGTTTGTTGGATCAAATTCCCCGGCGGATTGATGTACTCAATGAAGTGCTCAAGGGCGAAGAAGTTTTTTCGAACGTGGGCCGGGTGGCGCGGGGGTCGTCGCTGTCTCGCTTTATCAGCGCCAAAGATGACAACGAAAATAAAACCCTGGTTTGGGGGTTTCTGACCGATGATCGCGATGTCCTCCATTTATCCCTGCGCGATTTTAGACCGCACGTTGCAGCCTTGCAGCAATTAGGTAAAATTGATTTGGCAGAAATGATGCTTAAACATTATTTGGACAGCTTTGCCCAGGGCTTTAACCAATTTGTGGCCCGCTTGCTTGATATTCTCGATGCCACTGCCACCCACACCTCCCATGGAGTAGCCGCATGAGTCTTGGTAACGATCCTTTTATTGGAGCCAAACTAGGCTCCTATGAAATCCTTGAGGCCATTGGCGAAGGCGGCATGGCCCGTATTTACAAAGGTTTCCATGCCGAACTGAACCGCTATACCGCCATCAAGGTGGTTAACTGGGGCCTACAAGAAGACCCCGAATTTACCGAGCGATTCCGGCGCGAGGCCCAGGCCATTGCCATCCTGCGCCATCCCAACATTGTCCAGATTTTTGATTTTGGCAAACACTCCAGCGGTTATTTCATGGTCATGGAATTTATTGATGGCAGCGACTTGCAGGTGCAGCTCCGTGAGTACCGCGACCGGCAAGAGTTGCTGCCCAAGGATAAAGTGGTCCGGGTGATCCGTGATGTGGCCGCCGCCCTTGATTATGCCCACAGCCGGGGGGTTATCCACCGTGATGTAAAACCCTCGAATATCATGATTACCCGCGAAGGCCAGCCTATCCTGACCGATTTTGGCCTGGTGATGCTGCCGACTCACAAAAGCCAGGCCACCATTGGTAATACCTTTGGCACGCCCCATTACGTGGCCCCGGAGCAGGCTATTTCTTCCGCCGCTGCCGTTGCCGCCAGCGATATTTATTCGTTGGGCGTTATCCTGTATGAGATGACCACCGGCCAACTACCGTTTGACGACGATTCGCCCCTGAGTGTAGCCCTGAAACATATCAGCGACCCGCCTCCCGCGCCCACCTCGATCAATCCCAATCTATCCGCCGACGTGGAAGATGTGCTGTTACAGGCCCTTTCCAAAGACCCGACTGATCGTTTCGCCACCGCCGGTGATATGGCTTCGGCGCTCGAAATGAGCTGGAGCAGCAAAGGAGCGGCAGGCCGGGATAGACGAGCGCCGACTATGCTGCCTGCCGGCGTTCCTCCGGCGGCGGTTGTACCCAGCATTACCCTGCCCACTGCGGCTGCCGTTGCCCCGGTCACCATCGCCGAGCCATCCGCCCCGGAACAGACCCGCTCACGGTCCAGAGCCTTGCCGCTGCTGCCGGGCTGGTGGCCGTTGGCTGTTGGAGGCGTGGTTGTGGTCTTAATTGGCAGTTGGGGCTTCTTCTCCTTTTTTGATGCTTCATCCGCCCAGCCTGCGCCTACTCCAACCACTGCTGCCGTAATTTTTGCCACCAAAGAGGTGGTAGCCGACTCATTTCCTTCAATAGTTCCGACCGACACCCCTACCCCCGAACCGCCCACCGCTATCCCAACAGTCCTGCCGACAGCCACTTCGTCTCCCACCAACCTGCCTTCGCCCACCGCCACCCCTCTGCCCACCGCCACCTTGACCTCCACCCCCACCAGCACCCTCGAACCTACCGCCACGTCAACCCCACTCCCAACGGCCACACAGGTTCCTTTGCCAACCGTTACGCCCACTATTGCTCCCAATGCCCTTTTATCCACGGATCAGCTAAAGGGCAAAATCCTGTTTAAAACCGACCGGGCTGGTTTTGTTCAGATTTACCGTATGGATGCCGATGGCTCAAACCAATATCCTTTCGACAATGCTTCCCTGTATGCCCAATTAGAAGCCGAACTACCTTTTTCCAGCAACAAGCAGGAAAAAATGGTGGTGCGTGGCGAGGGCCAGCTTGATTTATGGCGGGCGAATTTAATCACCAACCAGGAACTACGAGTGACCAGCACCGGCAAACCCGAATATGACGCGGCCTGGTCGCCGGTGGATAACCGGATTACCTATGTTTCCGAAGAGACCGGTAACGGCGACATTTACCTGCTTAATCTCGACGGCAGCGCCATCGAGCGCCTGACGCTGAATACTGACAATTTTGACAAACACCCCACCTGGTCGCCCGATGGCACTAAAATCGCCTTCTGGTCCGATATGGGTTACACCAAAACCCGCCAGATTTGGGTGATTGATCTCCCCACCCGGGTTGTCCGCAGTCTCTCGGATAATCCCTATAATGATTGGGACCCGGTGTGGGTACGCTGAATAATTGTGAATTGTGAATGGTAAATTATTAATTGTTAATGATCAAGAAAATTCTCTTTATTCATTCACAATTCACAATTGACCATTCACAATTCACAATTTTCTGGGATTTTCCATGAACTTTCAAACCTACCCTTTCCCCTCCCAGCGTATGCCTCTTTTTGCGGCCAACGGCATCGTGGCGACCAGCCAGCCGCTGGCTGCTCAGGCTGGCTTGAGCATGCTTCAGCGGGGCGGCAATGCCGTGGATGCGGCGCTGGCCACCGCCATTGCCCTGACTGTCGTCGAGCCAACCTCCAATGGTATTGGCGGCGACGCCTTTGCCCTGGTCTGGGATGGAACGCGGCTGCACGGTCTCAATGCCTCTGGCCGTGCCCCGGCAGCCTTGCGAGCTGAGGCCATTCGCGCCCAGGGATACAACCACATGCCCGAAGACGGCTGGCTGCCGGTCACCGTTCCCGGTGCGCCGGCGGGCTGGGGCGATTTGCACCAGCGCTTTGGCCGCTTGTCCCTGGCCGAAATTGCGGCTCCGGCCATTGCCTACGCTGCCGAGGGCTACGGAGTGTCGCCCATCGTGGCCCATAATTGGCAGCTTGCTGCCGATCATTACCTGACTCTGCCCGATCCGGTTTTTGCTTCCTGGATTGAAACTTTTACCCGTGGGGGACGAGCACCTCGCGCCGGCGAGCGCTGGTCGAGCCAAACGCATGCGCAAACGCTGCGGACGCTGGTCGAGCGGGGAGTGCGCGACTTTTACGAAGGCGAATTGGCCGCTAAAATTGTCCAGTTTGCTCAGTCCACTGGCGGCCTCCTAACTGCTGCCGACCTGGCCGGCCACCAGAGCCGCTGGGTTGAACCCATCAGCGCCCCCTATCGCGGCTACGAAGTGTGGGAGATTCCGCCCAATGGGCAGGGTTTGGCCGCTCTGCTGGCTCTGGCTCTGCTGGAAGGCACAGACCTGCCCAACCATCCGCACGGTAGCGAAGTCTCGCTGCACCTCCAGATCGAAGCCATGAAGCTGGCCTTTACTGATGCCCAGCGCTACATCGCCGACCCCGAACACGTGGCTGTGCCGGTGGCGGGCTTGCTCGACCCGGCCTACCTGACTGCCCGGCGAGAATTGATCGGCCCACGTGCGCGTTTGCCCGAACCGGGCGACCCCTGGCGCGGCGGCACCGTCTATCTCTGCGCCGCTGACCGTGACGGCATGATGGTCAGCTATATTCAATCTAACTATGGCGGGTTTGGCAGCGGTCTGGTCGTCCCCGGCACCGGGATTGCTTTGCACAACCGGGGGGCCTGTTTCAGCCTGGAGCCGGGCCACCCCAATGAGGCCATGGGCGGCCACCGGCCTTTCCATACGATTATCCCCGCCTTTTTGACTCGCGGCGGCCAGCCGGTCGGCCCGTTTGGGGTGATGGGCGGGC
>JAAUSP010000154.1 GCA_012032575.1 Anaerolineales bacterium
CTCTCGAACATTTGTGGTTAAAGAACCGGATGTAAAAGATATTCGGGAGAGGTACAAACTTTCCCAGAGCCAGTTTGCCTCCTTGTTGGGTATCAGCGTAAAAACGTTACAGAACTGGGAGCAGGGCCGGAGAGTTCCGCACGGGCCGGCTCGAATTTTATTACAGGTAGCAGCCAAACATCCCGAAGCAGTCTGGGATGTGGTTCGCCCGAGCGGAAGAGCCGCCTAAATCAGATTCCCCGCAAAGCCACCTGCGCCGAGCGCAGCGCCGCCGCAAACGAAACCCCACCCGCCGGACTGCCCGAATCCACTTTATAGCCCCCATAAATCGCGTGACCGGCTTGCAGCCAGAAGCAGTCTACCACAGCGAAACCGGCGGTTTTGAGCCAGGTCAACTGCTCGAACAGGGCTGAGGGTTTGTCCACCGGGTCGGGGAAGCGATAGAGATTCCACTCGGCCTGGACAAACTGCTCGAACAGCCGCCGCGAGCCGGTTTGGGCCAGGGCCTGCGCCTCCGCTGAGCGATCCCAGGTGGCGGCGAACAGTTCGCCGGCTTCGGGCCGGGGAGGGTGGACCAGGTCGGCGATGAGGAAAACGCCGCGCGGCGAGAGACGTTCGGCGATGGCGGCAAATAGAGCCTGCTTTTCCGCGTCATCCAGATGGTGCAGCACCAGCGATGAGACTATGCAATCCGCGCCCTGGAGGTAGGCCAGCCAATCATTTGTAAAAAGATCAAACGGGGCGACTGCTGCCCGCGCGTCAAACCGGCTTAACCGTTGGGAGGTCTGCGCCAGCATCTCCCCCGACCCATCCAGAGCGACGACCTCGGCCTGGGCAAAACAATCCAGCAGGGCGTGGCAGAGAAAGCCTTCGCCGCAGCCCAGCTCGACGGCGCGGAAAGGCTCATCCTGTCGGAACGGCAGCAGGGTGAGCAGCGCCGCCACCTGTTCTTCTCGCGCCGGTACGGCCACCGCGGCGATTTCCTGGTACAGTTTTGAGTCGGCCTCGCTCCATGAAACGGGCGGGTTATTCACGGGGCTGGTCTTGGTTTTAGCGCCCCGAATCGGCTGGAGGGCGCGATTGACGCGGGCAATGTCAAACGCTTCCGGGTCAAAATCGCCGCCAAACTGCTCGATCATATCGCGGTGCTCGGGATGGCGCGGGTTTTTGAAGATTTCGAGCAGGTTGCTGTATTCCCAGATGCCGCCGCACTCCTCCGGCGGACAGGCCCGCCGGCCGGCCAGGCAGAGGGGATATTGAATTCCCGGTTCCGGCGGCAAAATTCGCTCCACTTTGACCACGTGCTGCCAGTCGTCGGCCAGATCATACACATAGATAAATTTGCTGCCTTCGACCTGGATCACCTGACTCAGGCTGACTTTGGCCGCATCGCTCAGGTCGGGGCCGGCTTCGGCAGAGGGGCCGTAAATTGCGCCTTCGATGATGAAACGGTAGTTTTGATAATTGCCCCAGCCCATAACCTTCTGTAAAACCCGATGGAACTTGTCCAGGGGAATGTCACCGCTCACCCGCATCTGACGCCAGATCGGCGGGATAAGACCCTTGAGAGAGATTTTGCATTGATAGATCAATGATTCATTATTTACATCGGACTTAGCCACAGTTTAACCTCAATTGGAAAAAGAACTGCTGTTTGCCGGGATCGTAGCTCTCTGACACCAGAATGGACCCGTTCCGGCTGAAAATACCAATTACCAGCGGGCGAATTTGTCCCGGTTTCATCGTCCCTCTCCCAGCTTGACCTCGCGCAGCGCCTCCAACTGATCCTGGAGCAGGCGCACCTCTTCATCCACGTCGGCGGAGAGGCGGCTGGTATCGGCGACGTGCTGGTAGATTGGCCGGTGAGGATTTGGGAGTAAATGGTGCCCAACAGCGAGAGGGTGCTTTCGATCTGAATCTCGGCCCGTTTGACCGTGTTTGCAGTTGGTCCAGCGAGGCCAACTGTTTGCGCCGATTGGTCAGGGTCCGTTCCAGTTGCGCCCGAATAGCCGGGTCGCTTTCGCGCTGGAGCCGGCTTTCCAAATCGGCGATAGCGGCGGGCACGGCTTTGATGTCCCGCTGGATCAGCTCATCCTGGCGGAGTTTGCTGATGCGCTCCACCAAATCCTGGATAGTTTCGGCCCAGGTATCAATTTGTTCCCCCAACGCCTGCAGATGCGCCCGCTGGCCCGTCTGCGCCGCCGTTTTGACCGCCTGATCAAGCTGCGCTTTGTAGGCCAGTGTTTGTTGCAGATAGCTGTCGAGCCGGACCTGTTCATCGGGCACGTCGGGTTTAGCTTTTAATTGACTCCACACCAACCAGACCCCTCCGACCAGGGCGACCAGCCAGGGCAGCCACAACAAAGGTGCGCGCTCAACCCTGACCAGCACCACCGAGATAGCCACCAGCAGGATATACCAGCCGAGGTTGCGCCAGAGTGTACGCCAGCGAGGGTCTGGGGGTAGCATCGTTACCTTTGCTGCCGGTTGTTCAACGGAATAATCGGCTGACTGCTAACGGTACTTTTGATCTTTGAAAAATCAAGCATCCGCTCGGCGTTAGCTGCCGCGTCGAGCGGCATCAGCACGGCCACCTCGTCGCAGGCATGGAACTTGGGACAAAAAACGCAGTCTTTCTGCACTTTGCGGGGCAGGTGTTCGATGCGGGTCAACTGGAAACCCATTTTGAGAAAAAAGCCGGGTTTGCGGGTCAGGGCAAAGACGCGCGGCAGCCCCAACGACCGCGCTTCGGCCAGCAGTTGGGATACAATCGCTCGTCCCACTCCCTGGCCCTGGCACGTGGGGTCAATCACCAGCGAGCGAACCTCGGCCAGATCGCCCCACATAATCAGCAGCGACCCCATGCCGACGATTTTGCCCTGGGCCTCGGCCACCACCCAATCGCGGATAGACTGGTAGACATCCCCCTCCATCCGGGGCAAAATCTCCGCCTGCCGGGCATACTCATTCAGGAGCGGCATCATGTGTGGTACATCGGTTAATTGGGCTTTGCGAACATTGATCATCGAGGATCATCCTTTGAAATAAAATTCTAAAGCCAGGTGTTGCGTGTTCCGTTATTCATTTCTCACGGAACACGCAACACGCAAGCCGGACTCTTTAAACTACAGATTAGACGACTACCTTCACCCCACCGCCGCCAGCGTTTCGCGCAGGCGTTCGGCCAGGAGGTCGAGTTCCACTTGAGAGATGGTCAGCGGGGGCAGTAGACGGACTACCTTTTCCCCGGCCACCAGAATAATCAGGCCGTGGTTGCGGGCTTCGGCCACAATTTCAGCCGCCGGAATTTCTGAGACCAACCCCCACATCAGGCCTTTGCCGCGCAACTCCACCAACAGCGGCGATTCGGCTACCAGTGTTTGCAGCTTTTGGGCCAGGTATTCGCCCTTGCTCGCCACTTCGGCCAGAAAAGCAGGCTGGTTGATCTGGCTGAAAACCGCCCTGGCGACGGTGCAGACCAGCGGGCCGGCGGCAAAGGTGCTGCCGTGATCGCCGGCTTCCAGCGTGTCGGCCACGGCCTGGGTCAGCAGGACCGCGCCATCGGCAGCGCCGCCAGGGGCTTGGCCAGGGTCATAATATCGGGTGTGATGCCGTAATTTTCGTAGGCCCACAGTTTGCCCGTCCGCCCCAAACCGCACTGCACCTCGTCGAAGATGAGCAGCGCCCCCACCTCATCGCAGCGTGCCCGCAGCCCGGCCAGAAATTCCGGCTGCGCCGGGGTGACGCCGCCCTCGCCCTGAACCGGCTCGATGATGACCGCGCAGGTTTGGGCGGTGATGGCTTTGCGGGCGCTGTCGAGATTGTTAAATTCGGCAAAAGTTACGCCGCCGATGAGCGGCTCGAAGGGGGCGCGGTATTTGGCCGTGGCTGTGACCGCCAGTGCCCCCATCGTCCGCCCGTGAAAGGAGCCGGTGAAGGCGACGAGGCCGGTTTTGTCGGTGTGGCCTTTGGCGCGGGCATATTTGCGGGCAAACTTGATCGCCCCTTCGTTGGCCTCCGCGCCGGAGTTGCAAAAGAAAACCCGGTCGGCAAAGGAGGACTCGCATAAATCGCGGGCCAGAAGAGCCTGCGGGGCGGTGTGGTAAAGGTTGGAGGCGTGGGTCAATCCCTCGGTCCCCTGCCGGATGGCCTCGATCACGGCCTCGTGGTGATGCCCCAGCGCGGTGACGGCAATCCCAGCCCCGGCGTCCAGATATTGACGGCCCGCCGTATCGTACAGCCAGGAACCTTCGCCCCGTTCCCAGACCAGGTCGGGGCGTTTGTAGGTTTGCAGCACGTACTGTTTTTCAAGGGCGATGATTTCTTGCGGGTTGTTCACGATAATTCCACCTCGTGTTTAAAAGTTCATAAAATCTGGCAGGTTTCAGCTCAAAACGGGTCGGAGGTCGCAGACCTCCTCCGAGCAATCAACCTGTTTACATTCTCTCCGGCGTTTCGATGCCCAGGAGCGACAGCACAAGCTCGAGTTCGGCCAGGCAAAGGTGGGCCAGTGCCAGCCATGAGGCCTGGCGAGCCGGGTCGGCTTCACTTAAAATATGGCATTGATCGTAGAAGCGGTTGAATTCTCGACCCAAGCTGTAGGCAAAGTCACACAGATGATTGGGCGCAAAGTTCTCATAGGCGGTCTGCACGGCATCAGGAAGCTGGCATAGGGTCAACATCAAGGCGCGTTCGGCGGGTCCGGGTGACAAAACAGGGCCAGGCTGCAGGGATTTTTCCTCGGCATTCCGCAGGATGGATTTGATGCGTACTGCCGTGTAAAGCAGATACGGGCCGGTTCTACCTTCAAACCGGGTGAATTTTTCCAGGTCGAAGATATAATCAGAGATATGATGATTCATCAAATCGGCAAATTTTAGCGCGGCCAGGCCGACTTTTTTCGCCACGTCCGCGCGTTCAGCCTCATTGTAATCTTTGGCCAGGCCGGTTTCATCCAGACGCTTGAACGCCTCGGCAATAACCAGCGCTATCAAATCCTTGAGCCGCATTACTTTGCCGGCCCGCGTTTTGAAAGGTTTGCCATCCGGCCCGTTGACTGTGCCAAAACCGAGATGCTCCAGTCTGACCCCCTGAGTCAGGCCAATCTGGCCCGCTGCCTGGAAAAGCTGCTTGAAATGCAAACTCTGGCGGCCATCCACGACATATAAAATCTGGTCCACTCGAAAATCCTCGACCCGCTCAAACAGAGTGGCTAAATCGGTCGTGCCATACAAAACCCCCCGTCCGATTTGAGCAGGATGAGCGGCGGCATTTCTTTTTGGCCGTGGGTCTGCGCCAGCGGAATCACCAGCGCGCCCTCGCTGAGGCGAGCATGGTCGTTGGCCTGTAATTGTTCCAGCATGGCCCGGATGCGCTCGTGATAGTCGCTTTCGCCCCGCCACAGGTCAAATGTCACCCCCAGGCTGCCAAAATCGGCTTTCAGTTCTTTGACCGAAACCGCCACAAAATGCTGCCACAGGGCCTTGTATCCGGCACGTCCCCGCTGCAAATCCACCGTCGCCTGGAGCGTGGCCTCCATTTCGCCCTGATCCTCCTGGCAGCGAGCTACTACAGCCGGATACATTTCCTGCAAATCCGAGATTGTCACCGGTGGGTCGGCGGGATAAGGGCCGGTGTGGGCCGGGTCAAAATAAAGCAGGTCGGGTTGGCGGCGTTGGAGTTCAAGGATAAGCATGCCCATCGGCGTGCCCCAATCGCCCAGGTGAATGTCGCTGGTAACGCGGTGGCCCACAAAACGGCAGAGACGCTGCAAACAATCGCCAAAAATGCTGGAGCGCAGATGCCCTACGTGCATGGGCTTGGCCACATTTGGCCCGCCAAAATCAATCAAAATGTGCTGTGGTTCGGCGGCGGACACGCAGCCAAGCCGCGCATCTCTAGCCAGGCGCTGCACCTGCGCCGCCAGAAATTCATCGGAGAGCGAAATATTGATAAAGCCCGGCCCGGCCAGCGAAACTTCGGCAAAGGCGTCGCGCGGTTCAACAGCCTCGACAATCCGCCGGGCCAGGTCGCGCGGATTTGTTTTTTGCAGGTTCGCTGCCGCCAAAGCGCCGTTGCACTGGAACTGGCTCAGCTCCGGCCGCTGCGAAACGACCACCTCGCCAAATTGACGGGCCAGGCCCTGCGCTTCAAAGGCGTTGGCAAATGAAGTGGTCAAAAACTCTTTCAAGGAGGTCATTCCTGCTCCTGCTAAAAATCAGGTCGAGGCCACAATAGTGGTGCCTGTGCCTGCCTGCAAACCGGCCAGGTTGGTGATTTTGACTGCCTGCACCCCGGCGGCAACCGCTTCGGTGGCGGAACGGACCTTGGGGATCATGCCATCCACGATGATTTTATCGGCAATCAACTGCTCCACTTCGGTGGCAGTCAGGTGGGGGAGTAATTCACCCTGGCGTAAAACCCCCGGCACATTGGACACAAATACCAGCACTTTAGCCGCCATCGCTGTGGCCACGGCCATCGCTACGTGGTCGGCGTTGACGTTAAAGATGCTGCCATCGGGGCCGTAACATAAGGGTGACAGCACCGGCGTGACGCCTTCCTCCAGCAAATGTTTGAACACCTCAGTCCGCACAAAAGTGACGCGCCCCACCAGCCCCAAATCGCCCTGGGGATGGTGGAATTTTTCTACCTTGATCGAGGCCCGGTCCACGCCGGACATGCCAAAGGCGTCCACCCCGGCGGCCAGCAGCGAAGCGACCAACCGCTTGTTGACCCGGCCCGCCAGCACCATTTTGACCACTGCCAGCGATTCGGCGTCGGTCACGCGCAGGCCGTCAATATACTGAGCCTCGATACCCAGCCTGGTCTGTAACTCTTTTATTTCCTTGCCGCCGCCATGCACCAGAATGGTCGGCTCGGTCAGTGCTGCCACGGCCTGACCCAGGTTGTCTATGAAGGTTGGATCGTCGAGTTCGTTGCCGCCGATTTTGATGATTTGCACTGTATTTCTCCTGAGAGGCGAAGAGGCGAGGAGGCGAAAGAGAAATCTTCGCCTCCTCGCCTCACCCGCCCTCGCCTCATAAAAGTCCGAGGGTTTCTTCTACCCCAAACATAATGTTAAAATTCTGCACCGCTTGTCCCGCCGCGCCTTTGCCCAGGTTGTCTATGGAAGCGCAGACAATCAACTGGCGCGGGTTGAGCCACGTCACCGACAGCACTGCCCGGTGAGTCCGTTGGGTGTGGGCCATGGTCGTCAGTTGGCCGGCGGGCAAGACCTGCACCAGCGGTTCAGCGGTGTATGTTTCGCTGTACAAGCTCTGCGCCGCCGCAGCCGAAACGTCATCGGCCAGCGAGACGTAAACGGTAGACAGCATGCCCCGGCTGATGGGTGTGAGATGCGGCGAAAAGATGAGCTTGTCACCATTGCCGCCCAAATCGGCGATGGTCTGGGCCATCTCCGGCACGTGGCGGTGGCTCTGGCCAATGCTGTAAGGCGATAGATTTTCATTAGCTTCGACAAAGTGGGTTTTGAGGCTCGGTTTGCGCCCGGCCCCGCTGACCCCGCTTTTGCTGTCGGCAATGATCGGCGCGGCTGGATCGAGCAACCTGGCCCTGAGCAAAGGATAAAGCGCCAGCAAAATGCTGGTCGGGTAGCAGCCGGGGTTAGCCAGCAGGTTGGTTTCGCGCACCCTGGTCCGATTGATTTCCGGCAGGCCGTAGACCGCTTCGCTTAGCAGCGCCGGGGCTTCGTGGGGCACATTGTACCATTTCTGGTAAAGCTGCGCGTCGGTCAGGCGAAAATCCGCCGACAGGTCAATCACCCGCACCCCGGCCTGCCGCGCAGCGACGACCGTCGGCATGCTGGCCCCGTGGGGCAAACAGCAAAAAACCGCGTCAACCTGGTCCAGCGGCGCATCGGCCAGCGGAATCAGCGGAATATCCCAGGCCACCGGATACAAATCGCTCAATTTTTGGCCGGCGGCGCTCTCCGAGGTGGTAAAGACCAGCTCAACCGCCGGATGTTTTCTGAGGATACTCAGGCTTTCAAAGCCGGTGTATCCACTTGCGCCAAAAATACCTGCTTTAATCATGGTTCTCACTCCATCAGGGTAGCAAGGTAGCAAAGTAACAGAGTCGCAGGGTCGCAGAGTAGCAGAGACAATTTAGTGCTTGCTACTTGCGACCTTGTTACCTTGCAACCTTGCGACCTTGCTACTTGTAATAACAAAAAAGCCGACCCCGGATGTCTGGAGTCGGCTGCGGAGCCGCTTGGAAGGAGACAAAAGCCCACTATCCAGACAAGGGGTCTGGCTTAAGTACGAGGGCTCCTGCTAACAAATGGCAAATTAATCATATCTATACAACTCAATTTAACGTTGGGTCGAGTCTAGCACAGTTAGAAAGACATGTCAAGTGGATTGCAAATTAATGCTGTCAACTGCCTGTTTTTGCAGCACCCGTTGATAAACATCAATCGTTAATCCGGCAATGCGCGGCCAGTTGAATAACGTTTCAACGGATTGGTAGGCTTTCTGGGCATACTCTCTGGCCCGGTCGGGGTGATTGAGAGTGTGCAGGATACCCCAGGCTATCGAGCCAGAGTCATCGGGGTAAACGGTAATGCCCGTTTCCAGATGCTTGACCATTTCCGAAAAGCCGCCGACATCGCTCACAATCACCGGACACATGAGGGCCATTGCTTCCAGGGCTACAATGCCAAACGGCTCATACAGGCTTGGAAAGATGGCGCAGGCAGCCGTCCGAAAGAGATGGTTGCGCTCTTCGTCGGTAATGAAGCCGACAAAATTTACCCGGTCGGCCACGTTTAAATCAAGCGCCTGTTGTTTGAGGTACTCGGCCTCTGGTCCGCGACCGGCAATCACAATCCGGGCCTGGGGATACTCGCTCAATACGCGCGGAGCCGCCTGAACCAGTTGATGAATCCCTTTCTCATAGACCAGCCGGGCAATCGTAAAGATAATTTTGTCGTCAGGCTCGGCAAATTTGGCTCGCAAGACGCCTAATTCCTGTGGATTAAGACCATTGCGTACATCTTCGAGCATGACGGCATTGGGGATCACTTCTAGCTTCTCAGCCGGAGTGTGGAATAGATTTTGAAGCTCATAGTACATATAGCGGCTGCAAACAATAACCCGCTGCGCTTCTTCAATTAACTTATGCTCAGCCCCGTCTATAGCCCACTGCAAATGGCCGGCCAGATACCCCCGCACGCGGCCCCGCTCGGTGGCATGGATCGTTATGACCAGCGGAGTCTTCCAGGCTGTTTGGAGGGTCCCACCCGCAAAGCCGGTTAGCCAATCATGGGCGTGGATCAAATCAAACTTCCCCACCACAATTTGGGCCTGCTCGGCATAAGCGGCCATTATTTTGTTGGTTTCAACCGCACGCTGATATATATCGGGTATTGTTGCCGCAATTTCCGGCGCAAAAACCCGGTGAACGGTGATACTATCTTCGATGGATACACCGACCACGTCACTATTGGCTGTCGGCGTGACAACGTGGACTTCAATTCCCTGGCGCGCCAACGCTGGAGTCAATTCGGCCACATGTCGCCCCAACCCCCCCACAACGTAAGGCGGAAATTCCCAAGAAAGCATTAGGATTCGCATCAAACAACCTCCAATCAAGGAGTGACCAACTTGCCGGGATAGGTATTATCAGTTATTTGATAGACCCATACAGGCGCGGCCACTCGCCCCCCCGAATGATCAAACGCTATGGAACCACTCAGACCCTGATGTTGTATCGCTGTCAAAGCCGCACCCACCTGGGCGCGAACCGGAAAATGCTCGTCAGTCAAACTTTGCCCTATCGCCTTAAGCAAAATGTGGGTCGCATCGTAGGCTAGCAAGGCGCGCGGGCCGGGCGGAAATCCGGCCAATGCCTCGTAAGCCGCAGCAAATGGAGCAGCCTGATCTATTTGCCGGGGATCGGGGCCGGGCGAAACAAAAATAAAATCGGCTGCCGCATCTTGCGCTACCTGGAGCGTCTGCGGGCTGCCGGTCTCTACTTGCCCAAAAACCGGCAATGTGATATTGGCCTGACGCAAAGCGACCAGCAGTTCTCCGGCGGTTACACCATCAGAATTTAAGCGAAGCGCTTGAGTCCCGCTAGAAATTGAGTCAAAACTAGAAGGGGTTAAAGGCGTTATCTGCTTAAAACCCAGCGCCTGTTCTGTCATTTCAAGGTGGGTTTCAGTCTCGGTCAGGTTGGCGGCTATACTAACCGCCCCTGGTTTCAGGTTTATTTCGGCGGCTACACTCCAGGGAACCACAACCGCCAGACCTGCCTGCTGATAAACGGGCAGCGCCGCCTCGGTGGCCGCCGGGGAAAGATGACCAATAACGCCAACCACAGCCGGGTCTACAATTAGCGCCCTGGCCTGAGCCTCTGCTTCGAATGGCTCATCAAAATCGTTCAAGGCCACCAATTCTACCCGGTAGCCGCCCACCCCACCGGCCATATTTTGCTCTTGCAGGGCCAATTTGACCCCAAACAACGCTTCGTAGCCCAACGGGCGATGCAAGCCTTCAAACGGGGCCACCAGGCCAATCTTTAGTGTCGCCGGTGCGCCGCCGGTTTTAATGCCGTTACAAGCGGTCAGGCTTAAAGTAACTATGATGACAAAAATTAAAAAATGATTCCTCAAGATACAGCAACACTCACCTTTAGTTTTATACTATCTGATGTTAATCTAAAAATCCAGATGACATCTGTCTCATTAGACCGGGTTTATAACGGATTGTAATTATAACACAGTCAGGTTTGAATGTAGTTTGAGACCTGACTGTGTTAGCTTCCCACCCCGCCCTTATGGTATAATCAGGCTACTATTTTCCAGCTTCGTCATAGCTAACACCGCTATATGTAATTAGAAATTCTACCACGATTCGCTAAAATTTACACGTAAAAAGGGAGGAGAAAATTGTCGGCCCTGACCCTTTTGCTTGTCTTAATTGTTCTGGCGCTGCTGTTTGATTTTCTCAATGGTTTCCACGACAGCGCCAATATTGTGGCTACGATAATTTCTTCCCGTGCTATGTCTGCCCGCGCAGCTTTGACAATTGTCGCTCTGGCCGAGTTTGCCGGCCCGTTTGTTTTGGGCGTAGCCGTCGCCAAAACAGTGGGCACCGAGGTTGCTTCGCCGCAAGCCCTGACGATTGCAGTGGTCATGGCTGCGCTGATCAGCGCCAGCCTGTGGAATCTCATCACCTGGTATCTGGGCATTCCCTCCAGTTCTTCCCATGCTCTGATTGGTGGTATTTTGGGTGCCGTGGCGCTCGGCTCCGGGCTGGATGCCATTCAGGCCGAAGGGGTCTGGAAAATTGCCCTGGCCCTGTTTGTCTCGCCGCTGATTGGTTTTGGGGGAGGACTTATCATTATGTTTTTCGTTCTGTTGTTGGTCCAGAGCGCCACCCCCAAAGCCAATATTTTTTTTAACAAGGCCCAAATTCCTACGGCTATTGCCCTGGCTTTAAGTCACGGCGGCAATGACGCCCAAAAAACAATGGGCATCATTACGTTGGGTTTACTTGTGTTGGGGTTTCAACAGAATTTTGTGGTCCCCTGGTGGGTTAATCTTGCTCAGCGCCGGGGCGATAGCCGCCGGCACGGCTACCGGCGGCTGGCGTATTATTCATACGCTGGGAGGCAAATTTTACCGGATTCGCCCCATCCACAGTTTTACCTCCCAGTTGACCTCGGGCATGGTGGTGCTGGGGGCCTCGCTGCTGGGAGGGCCGGTCAGTACCACCCAGGTGGTCAGTTCGGCCATTCTGGGGGTAGGGGCCGCCCATCGCCGCTCGCAGGTTCGCTGGGGGGTGATGAACGACATCCTGATTGCCTGGCTGCTGACCATCCCCGCCGTTGCCGGAATTGCCGCGTTGCTGTATTTTCCGCTCAAATTCCTGATAGAGTAGAAGGAGATTGGAGATTGGAGATTGGAGATTATTGAATCTCCAATCTCTAATCTCCAATATGATTATGGGTATTAGCGCACTGTTCAAACGCAATAAAGAAGATAAATTTGTCGGCCTGCTCATCCAGCAGTGCGAAACAACGGTTGAGGGCGTTAAGGTCTTAGAAACCGGCCTCGGTCAGCCCCATGCAACCCTGGAGTCAATGCGGGCCAAGGAGTACGAGGCCGACGAAATCCGGCGGATTATTATTGATGAATTGCACAATACCTTCGTCACCCCGTTTGACCGCGAGGATATTTTCAACCTGTCGCTGTACATAGACGAGATGATTGACTATGCCCTGACCACGCTGGAGGAAATGGACCTTTTGCAGGTTGATGCTGACGACCACCTCGCCACAATGGTTTCGCTGGTGCGGCAAGAGGCCGAGGAGCTGGCTATGGCCATGCATCGCCTCAGCGCCAATCCCCGCGTAGCCGGCGACCACGCCCGCCGGGCCAAGAAACTGGAAAACGAAGTGGACCAACTCTACCGGGTGGCCGTAGCCGATTTATTCACCCGGCCCAACGATTTTAAGGAGTTGATGGCCCTGCTCAAACGGCGCGAGGTTTACCGTCACGTCTCCAATATGTCGGATCGGGCCGATGCCGCCGCCAATGTATTTGGCATGGTGGTGATGAAGCTGACATGAAAATAACCTGTGCCTCCCTTACCTTCACCCTTTCTTCCGCTGCTCGTACCCACAACCCTCTGACAGGCTTACAAAGCATCCCGGCTGATGGCTGAGGTTGACCTAAAATATGAAAGGATAGTCCAGACATGCCCCACCTTATTCCAGCCCTGGCCGCCATCGAGCCGGCCCTGATTATCTTTGATAAGGACGGGACGCTGATCCATTTTGAGGCCATGTGGGGCGCTGGGCCATTGACCTGGCCCAAAAGCTGGAAGCTATCACCGGCCGGTCTATGGCCGAGCGGCTCTACCAGGCGTTGGATTTCTACGTTGACACCGGGCAGATTGCCCCCACGGGGCGTTGTCGGTCACGCCAATGGCTGGCCTGCGCCGGCTGGCCGTGCAGGTTTTGATTGGCGAGGTGGGGCTTACGCCTGCTGCCGCCGAAGCCGCCGTGGCCCAGGTCTGGCGCACGCCCGACCCTGTGACCACGGCCCATCCGCTGGCTGATCTCCCTGCCTTGTTCAGCACGCTGCGAGCGCATGGCCTCAAAATCGCCGTTGCCACCAGCGACGACCGCGCCCCGACGGTGGCCACACTGGCCAAGCTCGGTCTGGCCGATTTTGTGGCCGCCCTGGCCTGCGGTGACGACGGCGCTCCCATCAAACCTGAACCTGAAATGGTGTTGACCCTGTGCCGCACCCTGGCTGTACCTCCGGCCAGAACTGTCATGGTCGGTGACAATGTGGCCGATTTGAAAATGGGCCACGCGGCCAGAGTAGGTTTGACGGTCGGGGTGCTGTCCGGCGTCAGTTCGGCCAAGATTTTAGCGCCCCACGCCGATTTGATCCTGCCTACGGTGGCCGGGTTGATTGAGTAACGTAATTACCCAACTCTCATGTCATTTCGAGGCCGTAGGCCGAGAAATCCTTATCGTGCTATATCGGCCTCGGAGATTTCTCCCTTCGGTCGAAATGACATGGCTGAGTAGTTACGATTCCTCTTTCTTAAGAGTAATGGTATAATGAAAACAAACCTAACATAATGTTACGGGGGAGGCACTTTCAATGACAGTCAGAAACTTCAGCTTTACTCTGGACGACGCCATCTATCAAGGCTGTTTTGGGGCGTGCCCGGCGAGAGGGCAAATCGCTGGAACAAGTGCT
>JAAUSP010000155.1 GCA_012032575.1 Anaerolineales bacterium
GGCAGCTTTTGGGGGATTGCTTTTATTGATTCTAATTTTAAGTTTATTGGGAATTGCTTCAAAAGCAGTAGGGACAGGACATTGTCCTGTCCCTACTGCCGGTGTTACAATGATTATCTCTACCCGACACGCCCTCATCTTTATGTTAGCCAGCCTGCTATTGGCGCTGGCGATAGCCCTCTTGCCCTGGGGCCAGGTCGAGCGGGGGTGGCAGGCGTACCAACGAACCTATTTTGCCCGTGAGAACACTGCCGGTGAGATTGCCGTGCGGCAAATCATCCCCCGGCTGGGGGTGGACGGTCAACCTGCCCCCGAGACCAACCCCGAACTCTGCCTGACCTGTCACATCGGCCTGGAAGAAATCAGCCCGTCTCACCCGGTCGAGACGTTTGGCTGTGTTATTTGTCACGGCGGCCTGGGGCTGGCTTTGGATAAAGACCAGGCTCACATCGGCCTGCGGCCCAATCCGGCAGACCTGACTGTAGCGGAACAAAGCTGCGGACAGAGCGGCTGCCACGCCGGTCACGCCGACTCCAGCCGCAACCACCTGGAGCAAGTGACCCGCAGCTTGCAGGCAACCTATGCCGGCAGCATCGCCCTGGTGCGCTATACGTTTGGAGCGCAAAAGGATTTGACGCCTCACTTCGGCGTCATTGGGGCAGTTGATCCCCAGCCGCTGCCACAGACAGCCCCGGCGCTGGCGGCTTTTGTCCTTACCCCGGACTCGCTCCCGGCGGAAGTACAATTTGCCCAAAACTGCCTCGAAGGCGGCTGTCATGTAACCGAAGCTGCCACCCCGCAGCCCTACCGTTATCGCGCCACCGGCTGCGCAGCCTGTCACGTACTTTACAATGATGAAGGGTTGTACACCGGCAGCGACCCGACTCTGCCGCGTGACGAACCCGGCCATCCGGCTCTGCACCAACTAACGACCGCCATCCCGTTCACTCAATGCAATCACTGCCACAATCGGGGCAACTACTCGCTGCGTGGCATGACCTTCACCCCTCGACCCGATTTGCCGCCAGTTGGGGCTGCTATTCCGGCCACCATGCCGCCCGAAGGCCGCCGCTTGCGCGAATATTACCAGCCCATCGGCCAGTTTACCCTGTGCGAGTGGGAATTGGACTGCATTGACTGTCACACCCAGGCCGAGGCAATGGGCGACGGTCATCTCTGGCCCGATCAAAAGACGATGCAATATGTGCAGTGCCGCACCTGTCATGGCACACTGAACGAACCACCGGCTACTGCCAGAATCACCGACCCTGATGACCCGGCTCTGCGCCTGGCCCGGCTGAATGGACATTATTCGTTGGAAGTTGGTGCTGAGGTTATTGTCACCGAGCGGGGAGAAAAGCTGGGCAGCGTCCAGCAGCGGGGAGGGCAGTTGGTTCAGTTTGGCAAGGTGGATGGCCGAGAATATACAGTGCCGTTGGTGCAGGGCAGCCAGTGCCAGCAGCAGCCGGACCAGCAGGAGTCGCGCTACTGCCACCAGTGCCATGCCTATGAAAGATGAAACGTGATGCGTGATGCGTGAGAATTTGATGAATCACAAGCATGAGGACAAGAACAGCGCTTTTCTCTCCCGCCGGGATGTGCTGCTGGCTTTGGGTGGTCTGGGGCTGGTCACGGCGCTGGCGGGGCTGCTGCGTGAAATAATACGCTTTCTAACGCCACCCACCAACCAGGCGCGTCCTTCGACTCTTATTGTCGGGTCGCCATCCGATTTTCCTGTGGGGATATTGACTCCGTTGGCTGATGGACCTGTTTTCATTGGCCGGGATGAGAGGGGGCTATTTGCCCTGAGCGCGGTTTGTACCCATTTAGGCTGTACGGTCGCCCGAAATGAAGCAGGACTGACTTGCCCCTGTCACGGCAGCCGTTTTGCCGCCGATGGCGCTAATCTGACCGGCCCGGCGGCGCGTCCCCTGCCTCACCTGGCTCTGGAATTCAATGCCGACGGCCTGCTGGAAGTCAATCTGGATAGGGTGGTTGAACCGACTTTTCGCTTGAAGCTAAAACCTTAAAGCCTATTCGAAAACCCAGCAGCGGCGGCTCCCACGCCCGGCCAACGGCGGCGTGGGAGCCCGACCCGCTAGTTTTCGGATAGGTTCTAAATGGGGGAGGAATGGGCCAATCACTGTTTTAAGGCGCTGGTTTTCGTGGCCTCTTTTTGTTGGTGCAGCATGCTTTTGCGATGAGCCAGATAGTGTAAAAGACCCTCACTCTTGAAGGAAGACACTTCTTCGATGAGTTTATCAAGTTTTTGCTCCATCCGTTGGAAACCCCATTCAAGCCCTTGCCGTTCAACCCAATCCGCCACAGTCTCGCCAGATTGGCAAAGCTGCGCGGCGGCATCCAGAAACCAGGTCTTAACCTGACGCTGCTCATATTGCCGCCAATAGAGCAACTCCTCCAAAGCCTGTTCCCACACTCCAAACGAGTCGGCCAATTTCAACCAGGGGGCAATGAGCGTATGATGCTGGTGCCGGTAGCAAATAGCTACAACCGCAATTTTGGTCAAAGCTACCCTGGCATCCACATCATTCGAGCGCCCATGGAAAAGTGACTCGGCATATTGCACCCAGGTTGTGGTCAGAAAGCGCCAAAATATATGATCTGCCCCAAAGTAGGGGTGATACATTTCGTTGAATTTGGCATGAAAGAAATGCAGGGCGGGCGACAAATGCGGGTGTTCCAGGGTATTGGTCAAGCGCATCGCGTAGTAACCATTGACAAATGCATAAACCAGATTGGTATGAAAATTAATATCAACCCGGCCATACATACTGTGGGCCAACCACCACGGAATCATAAGTGCCGGATAAGTTGACTCGCCCGCCAGGAAATCTTCAACGGTATGGGCTCCAACCAGACTTTTCTGCCAGCTCGATATTTCTTCGGCCAGATTCATGGCATTGTAGCTTAACAGATCAACCCGCATGCGGACCACCGCAGCCGTGATCAGGTTGCGTGAAAAAGTTTCGGTATATGTTTTTTTAGCGTTTAATTCACTGATTAAATTCATGGGAACAGCCCTAACCTTGAGGGGCTTGACATCAGCCTGTTAGAATACAGTTTCGGGGATGTGTCACTTTGAGTGACAAGATTGGCAGCGAATATCTTTAAACTGAAAAGGGGCTTCAGAAAAATTTGGGATGGGTAAACAGCCAAGCGGAGAAGAAGGGTTATGAGCATAAGAGTTCCGGTAGCAGGTATGGCTATCTTTCTGGAGGGGATGTTGAAATCATACATAAATTACGTTATCCAGTTACCGGAACTCTATTTTTCTGACAAGTACAGACTATTTCACAACGAAACTTTCAAAACAGCATCAGGGTGATTGCCTGAAGCAAAGTTACTCATCATTGTAACTATTTGTGATAACAGATAATATTAAGCCGCTGTAGAAATAGCAGGATTTTCTACTGTATTTTTCGGCTAAATCCTCCCCAACTTAAGAGTACTTTTGGCGATTTAGGCATCATTTATGGTCCCTGATCGTCAGTCGAGTCAACAGAAACGCAAGCTCAGTCGTCTCTGTCCCAATCTATTTCAATCCTGGCCTCCTCGGAAAAATCCTGATACTCCACTCTGATGGTGTGCGTGCCGGCCCCTACATCATCAAAAGAGCCGGTGGCTGTGCCGCCATCGTCTGAGTCTTCCTCAAGGATAGGCCAATCATCCAGGTAAAGCTTAACCCGATCTTCTTCGCCAATCCTGGCCTCAAAGTTATAGTCGCCTGCTTTCAACACCACCGTTCTTTGCCAGCGCACAGAGAAGTTGTCGTCGGGCATGCCCGGAGCCGGCTCATCGTCATCCCAATCAAAATCTATGTCGTCATCCTCACGGATCAGGAAGGGAGGACTGCGAAAATCGGGGTTGTTGAAGTATTCGCCCACCCATTTGTTTCCCGAAACGATTGTTTTCTCGAACCAGACTTTGGCGTGGGCATCCCCCGCTGCCTCGAAAAATTCGACCATGAGCGTATGGGTTCCCGGCTTGATGTCGGCAAAAATGCCGGAGTGGAGGACATAGGGGTTGGTGTTCCACTCGTCAATAATCAGCCAGCCGTCCAGGTAAAGTTTGCCCCCGTCATCCACATCGGCCCAAAAGCGGTAATCGCCTTCCTCGGCAAACTCAAAAGGGCGGGTCCAGCGCACCGAAAAGTTATCGGTGGGAACATTCGGGTCAGGACTGCCCGGCCCCCAATTGAAATCAAGCGCCGGGTCATCACGGACCAGAACCGGCTCGCCGGTCAGATTGGAATTATTGTAATATTCGCCCCGCCAACTGCCGAGAGAGGGAGCAGGCAGGGTAGGGCTGGCCGCCGTCGTAGGCGTTGGCGTGGGGAAAGCGGGTCGAGGTGTGGCCGTTGGGAGAGGGGTGGCTGCCGGAGAGGGGACAGACGTCGCCGGATCGCCGACGCCCTGAGCCACCGGCAAGCGGGATAGGTCCCCCCGACAGACAACAGCCGCCGTATTGACCCAACCGGCTTCGTGTTGGGTTGTTTCAACCAGCAGCCACGACCCACTGGCGGTATATTTAAGCGCAACCAGCCTGGTTCCCGCTGCCAGGGTTTTGATACTATCGTAATTGGGGCCGGGGCCGCCGCGCATCTGAAGCGAGTCAACCCCTACGGTGCAGGGAACCACGAAGACCGCTGAAGGAGTACCCGGCGTCGGTGTAGCCAGCGGGGAGAGCGATGGCAGCGTATCGCCCTCGCTGGCAAAAGAGTCAACGGGGGTAGACGTGAGAGTTGGGGTGGTTGTGATTTTAGCGGGCGTGGAAGTTGTGCTGGGGCGGAGGGTCGGTGTACTCAGTGGGGAGGTGTCCTTTGTAGAAATTATTGTTGCTGCCGCAGCGGGAGTTGCGGTCAAATCGGTCACAACAGGGGTGGCAGTCGGCGTTTCAGCAGGCGAGCAACTTGCCAAGAGTATCACAGTCAAAGACAGAGCCAACCAACACTGAGCCATGAACTGTCCGTAAATTTTGTTTTCCATAAGTATCCCGATCAGAATAGCAAAATATTGATACACAAAAGTATACTTATGGAGACGGAAAAACCTTCAGTCAAAGTTTACTCAGTAAATAACCCGTCCTGCTGATAGGCCGCGTCCAAAATTTCCACAAGGTGCATGAGTTTGAGCGGGGCCTGGCGTTGGTTGATCCCGGCCTGCATCTGGATCATACAGCCGGTATTGGCCGAAGCGACCACGGTTGCACCCGTGGCGGCAATGTTATCCATTTTGTTGGCGAGCAGCTTTTGCGACATCTCCGGCTGGACGATATTGTACGTGCCGGCGCTGCCGCAGCACATAGCCGAGTCCTTCATCTCGACCAGTTTCAGGCCAGGGATAGCGGCCAGCACCCGGCGGGGTTGGCCGGTGATTTTTTGGCCGTGGGCCAGGTGACACGGTTCCTGATAAGTGACTTGCCAGAGCAGCGGGGTTTGGGCCGGTTTGGGGCCAAGCTCGGCCAGCAGTTCGGTGATGTCGCGGGCCTTGGTCAAAAAGGAGCTGGCCTTGCCCGCATAAACGGGATCATGGGCCAAAAGGTGGGCGTATTCCTTGAGGTGGTGGGAGCAGCCGGCGGCGTTGGTCACAATATAATCGGGATTGGCTGCTTCGAGGGCGTCGAGGTTTTGGCGGGCAAGCTGCCTGGCCCGTTCGAAGTCGCCGCCGTGGGCATGCAGCGCCCCGCAGCAACCCTGGCCAATGGGCGCAACCACCTCACAGCCGTTCACCTGCAACACCCGCACGGTCGCTTCGTGAACGTGGGCAAAGGCGACACTCTGAACACAGCCGGTCAGCAGGGCCACACGCTTGACCGGCCTCTCCGGGGTTGTGTGACCGTTCGGCGAAAAACGCTGGCCGCTGGCGAAGAAAAATCGGTCGTTGATGGCCGGGGTTAGCTGTTCCACGTCGGCCATGCCCATGAGTTTCAGCAGGCCCAGCCGCCGGGCCAAAGCTTGCAAGCCGGTGCGTTGGTAGAGCCACAGGCTGCGCCCAAAGAGCCGAAAAAGCCCCATATCCATAAACAGATAACGAAAAACCACTGCCTCGATCAACCGCCCCAGTCCCTGGCGCGGTTTGACGGCCCTGGCCTGGGCACGGCCCGCTTCGAGAAGATGTCCGTATTTGACCCCGGAGGGGCAGACGGCCTGGCAGGCCAGGCAGCCCAGGCATTCGTCCATCTGATGCAAAAAACCGGGCGCATTGACTTCAAGCCGGTCCTCGGCAATCCCCCGGATCAGGGCAATCCGGCCCCGTGGCGAAGAAGCCTCGGCGTAAGTCTCGCGGTAGGTGGGGCAGGCTGACAGGCACAGGCCGCAGCGAACACAGGTATTGATAATGTCGTCGCTGGGTTTTTCCACCCCGGCGAGATCTAAAAAACCCTGGAATGTGTTTGAAGCCGACATAAATGCCCCCGTGGATTTACGATTTACGATTTCAGATTTACGATTTAGGGTTGATGATTCAGGCTCGTAAATCTAAAACAGGTAGCGCCCTGGATTGAGCAGGTTTTGCGGGTCAAAGCGCTGTTTGATTGTTTGCATCAGGTTAAGCGGAACGGGGGCGCTGCCCCACACGTTTAGCCCGGTTTTAACTTCGGTGGGGCAGGCAGCCAGGATAGTCTGCGGCCAGCGCCGGCTCAGGTGTTGATATAATTCCGGCAGGCCGGCCAAAGTCCCTGTGACGCGCAGCCACACTACCCCGGCGGCGGCATCGGCCAGCAGATCACCGTGAAGCCCCTGTTCGGCGCAGAGTGTACTCACCTGCTCCACCGTTTCGACCAGCAAACTCGGCAGGACATTGAGCCGCAGCAGCGCGGCCTCCGGTTCAACCCTGGCCAGTTGGCAAAATTGACCAGCCGGGGCCAGTAATCAGCCAGCGTGGCTGCATCCCACAAGAAGATTTCCTGGGCCTGAGCTTCGTCCATCCAGGCCCGCGTATCTCTAAGCTGCCGCTCGACCGCCGCCGAGCGGCCCTCGTAACGCACCAAAAGCCAGCCCAGTCGGGGCGCATCGAGGCCAAGCTGAAACGCCGCCTCCCCTTTTAAGAGGGCGACGGTGGCCGGCTGCAAGCGCGAAGCCATGAGCCGGTCTATCACCTGGCCCACCTGTGCCCACTGAGCCAGCCCGGCCAGAACCGCGCCGCTGTTTTCCGGCTGCGGGAAGAGTTTGAGGTCCAGTTGGGTGATGATGCCCAGCGTCCCCAATGCCCCGTACTGCAAACGGGCCATATCGTACCCGGCCACATTTTTGACCACCGTTCCGCCCCGGCGGATGATCCGGCCATCGGCGCGGACCACCTGGACGCCAAGCAAGCTGTCTCGCACTGTGCCATAAGCCAGACGGCGCAGGCCGGTAGCCAGCGGGCCGGCGGCGACAATACCGCCCAGCGTTGTTTCAGCCGCCAGCGGCGCATCCAGCGGCATCATCTGCCCACCCGGCTCAACGCTGTGTTGGCCGCCTGTAAGGTACAGCCGGCCTGAAAAGTGGCGGTCAGGTCCGAGGGGAAATGGGCCAGGACACCATTCAATCGTTCCAGGCTGACCACCAGATCGAGCCGGGTTAAGGGCCGGCCTACTTGCCGCTGCGCCCCCCCACCCCACGGACTCACCGTCAGGCCCAGCTCGCTGGCCTGAGCCATGATCGCCGCAACTTCTTCAACCGTACCCGGCTGGACCACCCAGGTGGGGGCCAGGCCGGTCACCAGATAGGGCAGAGAGTCATAACCGCTCAAAACATGCTTGCCGCCGACAATCTTTTCCAAGCAAGTGGCAATCCTGTCAGGGCTGTCCAACTTTACTAACCCTGACCCCTGACCCCTGACCCCCGGCTCCGGCGTTGGCCGAAACGCCCGCGGGAAAATTTTACCCGGATTGAGCCGGCCTGTCGGGTTGAAACAGGCTTTCAGGTCGGCCATGGCGTCCAGGTCATGCTGGCTGTACAGGTGAGCCAGAAACTCCTGCTTTTCCGTACCGATGCCGTGTTCTCCGGAAACGCTGCCGCCCATAGCGATGCAGGCTTCGAGAATGTCCACCCCGGCCTGGTGGGCGCGTATCATAGCCGCCGAGTCGCGCCGGTCAAACAGGATGGTCGGATGGATATTGCCATCGCCGGCATGAAAAAAGTTGCCGATGGGCAGGTTGTATTTGGCGGCGGTCTGTTCGACCAGGTTCATGATGTCCGGCAGTTTGTGGCGCGGGACCACGCCGTCTTCCAGGTAATAGTTGGGCGCGAGGCGGCCCATTGCGCCCAGCGCGCTTTTGCGGCCGGTCCACAGAGCGGCCCGTTCGGCGGCGGTGGCGGCGCGGCGAACCTCACTGGCGTGATGCTCGCGGCATATAACGGCGATTTTATCCATCGTTTCTTCCAGGCCATCCGCCAGCCCTTCGACTTCGATGAGCAGCACTCCGGCGGCGTCTTCGGGATAACCGGCATGAACGGCGGCTTCGACCGCCCGGCAGACCATGCCATCCATCATTTCCAGCGCGGTTGGCACAATACCGTGCGCCAGAATATCGCTGACGGCAGCGGAGGCATCGGCCACATTGGTTTTGAAAACAACCAGGAGGGTGCTGGCCGTTTCGGGCAGGGGCATGAGTTGGGCGGTGATTTCGGTGACAATCCCCAGCGTCCCTTCGGAGCCGACCAGCACGCCGGTCAGGTCGTAGCCGAAGCTGTCGGCCAGCGGCCCGCCGGTTTCGATGATCTGGCCGTCGGGCAGCACCACTTTGAGGCCCAGCACATGATTGGCCGTGACCCCATAGGCCAGGCAGTGCGGTCCTCCGGCGTTAGAAGCTACATTTCCGCCGATGGTGCTGGAGCGGGCGCTGCCGGGGTCGGGGGCGTAAGTGTAACCGGCGGCGGCGACCTGGTTGACCAAATCCAGGTTAATCACGCCCGCCTCGACCACCACCCGCCGGTTGCGATAATCTATCGAGCGAGTCTGCGTCATGCGGGTGAGGACAATCAGGATACCGCCCTGGAGGGGGATAGCTCCCCCGGATAGGCCGGTCCCGGCACCGCGGGCCACCAGCGGCATATTGTGGCGCGTCGCCACCTGAATAATCCGGCTGATCTGTTCGGTTGAAACCGGCAGCACTACCACGTCAGGTGTATGAGTTCCAAATGAGGCATCGTACTCATAAACCAGAAGGTCTTCTGGCCGGTACAACACCGCCCCGGCCCCCACAATTTCAGTCAATTCACGAATAAATTGTTTTTGATCCATGAACAGCCTCACATGACACTCAACTATATAGCTTGCTGCCGGGATAAACAAATTAAGGGTTAAAGCATCCCCAACTTAAGCTGGGGATGCTTTGAAAATGGCCGGTGACAATTAAAACTTGACTAAGGGTTCGCCAGTTATCTGGACGAAGAGGAAGTTGAGGAAGAAGAAACCGAAGAAGAGGATGTTCAGAACCAGGACCAGCGTGCTCCACCAGGGCGAGCGGGCTGGTTTGGGCAACTGGCGGTTCAGATAGATCATCGCCAGGGGGAAGATGATAGCCGCAAAGTTGGCCATATTGGCCGAGATAACCAGCAGTTGGGTGGGCAGGGCGATGTGGATGATGATCCCGATCAGGATCACAAAGGCGATTGCCACCGGATAGTAGAATTTGCGCATATCACCTTTAGTCCATTCATGCAGGCTGGGGAAAAGGCTGTAAGCGGCGTCGGCGGTGTTGCGGATGAGCATTTCCAGGATGGTGGCCTGGGTTTTGAACAGGGTAAAGGCGCCTACTGCCAGGGTCAGGGTGGCCATCCAGCCGCCAAAATTGCGGCCCAGTTCGGTGGCGGCGTAGATGGGCATATTTTCGCGGGCCGGTTCAGCCGCGCCGGGTATTTGGGCCAGGTAAGCTACCAGAATACTGGGAATGAACATGCCCAGCAGCGCGCCGATGAAAAAGACACCCCACTGATCCATCATCAGATAGCGCCACCAGCGGTTCCACAAAGCCGTATTTTTGGGCGACTCGCGGAAGGTGACGCCGGAGCTTTTGACTTCTTTCTTTTCGCCGCCGATCAGGCCGGAAATGAAGCCCATACGATGGCCCATACCGTAGCCTTTATCACGGTAATAGTTGATTAGCATAAAGTTGAAGCCCGCGCCAAAGCCGGTGTAGCCAATAATCGCCCCCAACAGCGAGGCGTCCATCCCGCTGGGCACAGCCGCCGGAATTACCGCCGAGGCCATGGCATTGCTCCAATAGTCGAAGGGCACAATAGCAATAGTTACGACAATGATGAAGAACAAGATAAACCAGACGGCAAAGGTATTAAAGGTTTCAAGGGTTTGCGAGATTTTTTCGCCGTACATGTAGAGGCCAAAAGAGAGCAGCATCAGGCCGATGCCGATAAAGCGCACCGTTTGCAGTTCCTCCGGAGCATTGGGCCGGCCGGCAAACAGGGCAAAGATGCTCTGGCCGGCGGTAGAAGCCCAACCGCCCCAAATCCAGCCCAGGTAGATAATCAATAAAGTTAAGGGCACGATGATAAATTTGCCCGGAGGCAGACGCATAAAAGCCACGGTGGGCACTTCACCCGTAGCCATGGTAAAGCGACCTACTTCCATATTATAAAACGTCTGCAAAATGGCTGAGATGGTAATGAGCCAACCAATGCCCAAAAAGCCATACTTGGCAAAGGTCAATGGCCCTAACAGCCACTCACCGCTGCCAATGGACACACCCAGGGCAATCATGCTGGGGCCGAGGACATATTTGATAATGGTCAAAAAATCAAAGCGGCTGACTTTAAAGACTTCTTCCGGGGTGGGCAAATCTGCCAGCGGCAGAGCCGGCCGGCTAACGCCGATTTGGAGCGAATCCTCGGCTTCGAGCGCGTCGGATTCAGCACCGGGTGTTAAACTTATCGCCATCGTTTAGTCCCTCCTTTGGGCTAATAAATGTGAATAAACCTTAGCCCATATAGTAAGGGTAACGGACCGCTTCTTCAATCGCTCTCAGGGATGAAAAAAGAGCTATCCGGCGATAGCTCTTTTGATGACAAATGGCAGTGTGATCTAATTGATGTTTGCGGGCAGGCCGGTCAGGAAGTGATGCATAGTTTGGTTAAAGGCCGCTGGGTTATCCCAGTTAAGTACGTGCCCGGCCCGGGGCACATATTTGAGGCTGGCCGGTTTGATCCGCCACAGCATTTCATAGGTGTGCAGGTGAATCCAGGGGACGTGAAAATACTGGCCGAGCACCAACAAGGTGGGGCAGGCAATCTGGTGCAAGCGCCAGCGGCTGTTAAAGGTGAGCGAAGCTTGCAAGATGTTCTGAAAATTGGCCGCGTTCTGGAGATGTTGTTTGCCCTGGGCTTCGATGTAGTCGCCCACATTACCGCTTAACAGCCCAAAATAGCTGGCAAATAGTTTAACCTGATCCTCCGGACTCACAAGCTGATTAAAAAAAGTGTTGGTAAGGGTCGTCAGCCCGGCTTCCCAGGGCGTGGAGGAAACGCCGTAGGAACTTTCGACCAGGATCAGCGCCTTAACCCGGTCAGGGTAACTCAGGGCCAATTCCTGAGCGACCATTCCGCCAAAGGAGTGGCCGCAAAAAACCACCCGTTCCAAACCCAGCGTGTCGAGCAGGCTGATAATATCGCTGGCAAATAGCGCCACCGAGTAAGCCTCCGTCGAGGCAGGCGACTCGCCGTGCCCGCGCAGGTCACAGGTGATAACCCGGTGACTGCGGGCAAAGTGGTCAATTTGGGGATACCAGGTGGTCCTGGAAACAAAAATACCGTGGATCAGAACCAGGGGGTCTCCCTGGCCAAAGTCATCGTAGGCGATGGTGGTGCTGTTGACAGGTAAAGCTGGCATGTAAAGCCTCCTCGAAAATAGTAATCAGTAATCAGTAGTCAGTAGCCAGAAAGGCATTTTCATCTTTGGTGGCGTGTTCCGGTTCGTGAACACTCTTCTGTTAATGGTTCAAATCAATCCTTTGCGCCGGGCATAGAGGGCGGCCTGGTGGCGGCTTTCGGCGTTGAGTTTTTCAAGAATATTCTTGACGTGACTTTTGACCGTGTGCAAGCTAAGGTAAAGGGTATCGGCAATCTCCTGGTTGCTGGCCCCGCGAGCGATCAGGGTAAGAATCTCCTGCTCCCGCAAGGTCAGTGGTTCCGTCTCTCCCTCGACAGTGGCCGGGCTGGCGTGACGCAGTTCTTCCATCAGATGTTTGGCCATCACCGGGGAGATCGAAGCCCCGCCGGCCATGACGCTGCGCAAGCCGTCGAGCAACTGTTGGGAACGCAGTGTTTTGAGCAAGTAGCCCTGTGCACCGCTGCGGATAGCTTCAAAAAGGGTTTCCCCCTCGTCCCGCTGAGTCAGAATGATAATCCGTGTTTCCGGCAGTTCTGCCTTGATCAAACGGGTTGCTTCCAGGCCATCGCTGCCGGGCATGGTGATGTCGAGCAGAATCAGGTCGGGCTGTAGCTCACGCGCTTTGACCAGCGCTTCTAAACCATCGCTGGCCTCGCCGACCACTTCCATATCCGCCTGTTCCGAGATAAGCCGGGCGACTCCCTCGCGAAAGAGGGGGTGATCGTCGGCAATCAGAACCCGCATGCGTTTCGCTTCGCTCATGCCGTACCCCTGCTAAAATAGAAACCTATGGATTGAATTGGGGATAAAACTATCCATTAGCCACAGAAAAACAAAAGAACTATAGAAAAGGGCCAGCAGTACCAGGGCCATTCTCCGCCAAAGCGGTGGTCTAAGTTCGAGGGGCAGTAAAGTAGTGTTGAGGTATAAGATATGCAGGGCGATGATGGCCAGGATGAAACCAGCTACATTGGCCCCCAGTTCCAATAAAATGATCGGCTCCGTTAAACGCAGCGCTACCAATCCCCAGGTGACCACAAACCCCAGCACAGTATAGTAGACCAAACGAACATCGCCGAATCGCCAGCGCCGGATACTCTGGCTACCGCTCCACAGCAAATCGGTGATGGCCCGTACGGTCCCTTCCAAAATAACCAACTGCGTTTTGAACAGGATCCAGGCCCCCAGAAAAGCCACAATAAAGGTCAGGGCCACGCCGCCGCGCCGGGCCATAGCATTGGCCAGCTCAGCCGCGATGGCCAGGCCGCGAATATCGGTTCCGGGTTCAATAAAGTGGGTATAGAGCAGCGCCGGTAAACCCATGCCCAACAGTGTCCCCATAAAAAACACGCCGTATTGGTCCAGGCGGACAATCCGCCACCACGCCTGCCAGCGGCGCAAGTTTTCCGGGGTCATCGCAAAAACGCTGCCAGAATGAGCCAGGGTGGCTTTGGGTCCGCCGATGGCCGCCGGAATGTAGCCGACTACCTGCCCCATGCCATACCCTTTATCACGCGCCCAGTTAGAGACCATCAAGTTGACCACGCCCCCCGCCCCGGAGTAGGCCGCAAAAGCGCCGATCAGGAACCAATCTGCGCCGGAGGGCAGAAGGTTAAAAGTGCCTGCCGCCAGATCAAAGCCCACAAAGCCCAGAACCATTTCCAGCCAATGGTCAGGAGCGACAAACAGCAAACAGAGCAGGGCCAATCCCCCCAGAATAAAAACAATTAAGATCCAGTTGAACACTTCCAGCGTCCGTTCGATATGGCGGCTCAGTAGCAGCACGGCCACACAAACCAAAAAGCTGGCAGTTCCGATGAGATACAC
>JAAUSP010000156.1 GCA_012032575.1 Anaerolineales bacterium
CACCTCTTTTCTGCGGCTGCACCAACTGGACAAGTACGGTGACGACTTATCCGGCTTTCGACAGACCGTTATAGACTCTAACCAAGAAAAACTCACCATAAGCGGCCTGGAGACGGGACCGTTTGGACACGGTATTCGGGGAGTGGCACCAGTCACTTACCAGGGGCAGCACCTCGGCACTTTTGAAATTGGGCTGAACTTTGATCAGACTTTGTTAAACGATTACAAAGACCTTTACAATGCCGATGTTAGTTTATACTGGTTGGCCGAGCCGACCGGCTCGACAAGTTCTGATGGAACAACGAGTTCTGGACAGGAAAACATAGCCAGCTTCACCCTGTATACGTCCACTTTGAAGTCACCCTTTGTGATAGAAGACGCACTGCGCCGCCAGGTTGCCGAAAGTGGACAGCCAGCCGTTACGTTTCAAACTGTAGACAACGTTCCCTATTCCATTATGACCGTTCCTGTTCGCAACTACGCCGGCAATATTGTTGGACTGGCCGAGATCAGCATCTCTAACCTGGTTGTGCAGCAGCAGTTGGCTTACTCAAGAAATCTTACCCTGGCGACCAGTTCGGCTATTTTTATTATCACCCTGATCCTGATTGGGTGGCTGGTGTCCAGGGTGCTTATTCGGCCTATCCGCAAACTGGCCCATGTAGCGGAAAGGATGTCGGAAGGGGACCTGGCGGTTGATGCGGCAGGCTTAAAACGGCAGGATGAGGTCGGCCTGCTCTACCGTCATATGGTTAGCATGGCTATCCGCCTTGAGGAGATCACCCTTTCGGTTGAACGTGTAGCCGCCGGAGACCTGACGACCACCTTTCAGATCAAATCGGCCCAGGATGTGCTGGGCAATGCCTTTGCCCGGATGGTGGCAAACCTGCGTGACTTGGTGGGCCAGGTTAACCAACAAGCGCACCGGGTGGGAATGTCCTCCGATCAACTGGCTGTGGTAGCGGAACAAGCGGGCCAGGCGACCGGCCAGATTGCCCAAACGATGCAGCAGATTGCCGGCGGCGTGCAGCAGCAGGCGATTGCCGTGACCGGAACCGTTGGCTCGATGGACCAGATGACCCAGGTGATTGACGGCATTGCCATCGGCGCGCAAGAGCAAGCCGCCGCCACCGAACGGGCATCCCAGGCTGTCCATGCCTTAACCGGGTCTATTACGACCATTGCCCGTGGCACCGAAGCCCAGATAGGGGCCGTAACCGATGCCAAAAACGCCGGCGAGCGTTTAGGGACAGCGGTAAAGCAGATTGGCCTACAAACGGATCAGGTAGCCGAGTTCATCCAGGCCAATTTGCAGATGACCCAGTCAGGCCAACTGGCCGCGAGAGAAGCCGTAGCCGGGATGGATCGGCTGGGCGCGGGCACTGAACAACTGGCCCAGCGCGTTCTTGAGTTGGGCAAACGCTCCGGCCAGATTGGGGCCATTGTGGAAACCATTGACGATATTGCTTCGCAGACCAATTTGTTGGCCTTAAACGCAGCCATCGAAGCCGCCCGCGCTGGTGAAAATGGCAAAGGTTTTGCGGTAGTTGCCGACGAAGTCCGCAAGCTAGCCGAACGTTCTTCCAGCGCAACCCAGGAGATTCGGGAAATGATTCAGATGGTTCAAACTGGGGCGGCGAGTACGGTGGAAGCAATGAACCGGGCCGGCAGTGATGTCCAGGCCGGAGTCGCCGCGACTCGTCAGGCCGGTGCTGTCTTTGAGACCATTGCCAGCGGCGCGGCTGACTCCACCCGCCAAATCGAAGCAACGCTGGCGGCGATCAAAGCCGTGCAAACCGCTGCCCAACAACTGGCCCAGGCCATTGTTTCAGTAGAGCAGGTGGCCGGGCAGAACCAGGCCACTGCTGGGGAGATGGCCGGAGCCGCCCGGGAGGTGAGCGAGTTAGTACGACAGGTAGCGGCAGTAGTGGACGAGAATACCGCTGCCGCCGAGCGGATGGTCGCCAATGCGAATGAAGTGAGCCAGGCCCTGGCCGACATTTCGAGTGTGAGCGAGGAGAGCAGCGCCTCGGTGGAAGAGGTGTCGGCCTCGGCGGAAGAGATGAGCGCCCAGGTAGAGGAAGTGGTGGCCTCAACCCAGTTATTGAGCGAGATGTCTCAAACACTCCAAGCTATCGTCGCCCGCTTCAAACTGGCCGACGCGTCCGATGGGTTGCCCGCAGATGACTATACTCCGGCGGTGACTGGGGTTTCGGTCCTCACCTCGGCTACGCCACTTTATGCACATGCCGCTAAAGGCAACCGCTATCATCGGTATCCATGATGTTTATCGCCATCACAAAGCCACGCTTTAACGGGTAACACGTGAGGCGTGAGGCGTAACTTTTTGGCCTCACGCCTCACTTTTTGTCCCTTCATCCCGGAGAATAATCCACCCTCACACCCTTTGCCCTTTTCAATTAGACCTCATAGGTTTTGAAAACCCATGAGGTCTAATTGTAGTATTTTTTATAAAGAACAGGTTTTTGTGGTACAATACAGAATCGTGAGCCTGGAAGCACAACAGCCTGCCGAATTGAATTTTGAAGAGTACTCGATCCTGATCGTGGATGATAACCCGGCCAATCTGGAGATCATCGTGGATTATCTGGAGCGGTATGGTTTTGGCATCAGGGTCGCCCGCAGCGGGGACAGCACGCTGCAAAAAGCCCGCTACGCCCCGCCCGAAAGTATTTGTAGCTCCAAGCTGGTAGGATGGGTTGAACAGTGGGCTGCCGAAGCCGGGATCAATTCCGGTTAGCGAGGCCAGGTTATGGATGTCAATGAAAAAATAAACTATTTACGCATGGTGGATGTTTTTCAAGGGCTATCTCCCGCCGAGATAGAGGAGATGGACCGGACTACCACCATGAGCACCTGCCGCCGGGGGAAGATTTTCTATCGGCCCGAAGATGCCGGCGAAGTGCTTTTTATCCTGAAAAAAGGCCGGGTCCAGCTTTACCGGCTCTCGCCCGAAGGCAAAAAACTGGTGGTCGCCACCCTGGAAGCCGGCACCATTTTTGGAGAAATGGGCATCATCGGCCAGGGCATGCACCACAAATTTGCCGAAGCGCTGGAAGACTGCCTACTGTGTGTGATGAGCCGCCACGATGTGGAGCGTCTGATTCTCAGCAAGCCAATGGTCGCGCTCCGTTTTATGAAAGTGATGGCCGACCGGCTGAACAAAGCCGAAGCCCGGCTGGAAGATATGGCTTTCAAGGGCATTCCAGCTCGACTGGCAGCCTTGCTGCTGCACCTGCATCAAGAACAGGGCGGCAGTATTCTCGGCTATACCCATCAGGATTTGGCCGATGCCATCGGCACCTACCGCGAGACAGCCACCCAAACCCTCAACGATTTTAAGGCCCGGCGTTTGATCGAGATTGGCCGCAAGCAGATTGACATTCTCGATCCCGTCGGGTTGGAGCAGATTGCGGCGGAATAGCCCCCAAATTCCCCTTTATGATTTGCTGCTGTTCACCAGCCTCACCGAAGTCTGATCCTGCATGCCGCTGAATTTTCTTTTCAATCGCAGCGACAGGCCCCGAATACCTGAGTTTCTCCCGCAAAAAGACCCGCACCAGTGCTGTGATGGAATGATTGCCAAAGAAATGGGCGCGGTACGTACCGCTGCCCATAAAGCCGCTTTCCGGCTTGAACAGGCGTAGCTTGAGCTTGTTGGCCGGCAGGTGGTTCTTCCCGGCCAGCACTTCCCTGAACGGAATCGGCACCCAATCAATCGCGCCAAAAAGGGCCTTGATCTCGGCTACGGTCTGATCCACCTCAGCTTCTTTGGCCGGGTTGACGCTTTCGATGAGGGTATCAATCTGGTCGGCCAGCCGGTCGAATTCGGCAAAGCCGCCGCCGGCCAGTTTCAGCCCTCGGGTGAGCGAAAAGTATTCGGTTCTATCTTTGGCCTGGGCGCGAATACTGTTCAGCCTGACCAGTTCCGTATAAGCCCCCAGCAGCCACAACACCGAATAGACCGACCAGAGCTTGTAATTGGCAAACGATTTGTAGGAATTAGCCACCAGCCGGTCGTTGGTGCGGACAAAGTTCAGCGTGGTTTCTTCCAGCGGCCGGAAATGTTCGGCGGAATAGTCACCGGTTTGGTGGGCTTCCAGCAGCAGGTGTGACAACACTGTGGCGCTCATCATAGTGTTGTAAAGGCCCTTGGAATAAAGCGGATCAATAAAGCCGGCGGCGTGGCCCATCAAACAAAACCGGTCGCCGACAATCCGTTTGGAGGAGTATTGCAGTCGGCCGGTACGGACCCAGTTACGCACCGCTTTGGCCTCTTTAAATTGGGCGCAGACGCTCGGAAAGCGCTGGATGAAATCGAAAAATTCCTCTTCCGGGCTGAGGTCATCCCGCTGCGGGTAGAGGCGGGGGTCGAGCTGCAAGCCCACACTGCACAGCGGATTGGTGGACTGGGGATGATTGTTAAAGGGGATAACCCACAACCAACCGCCTTCAAAGATGTGGTGCAGCGTCCCCTCCGAAAGCCGGAACGGCAGGCCATAGGTTTGCCTGGACGCGCCGACATCGTTGTAGCAGGGCACATTGATCATATGAGTAAAGATGGAACGGGCGTGGGTGCGTAGATTGAAATCACGCAGCTCATATTTATCGGCCAGGATCGAGCGGAACCCGCCGGCATCCACTACATATTCGGCCTCAAAACGGCGGCCCTCGGCAGTGATCACTTCGACGCCGTCAGGGTTAACGTTAATATCGCGCACCGGGGTGCTTTGCAGCACGGTCGCGCCATAGGCCACTGCGGCGGAGGTCAGGTAATAATCGCTGTCCTGGCGGTGCAGGTGCATTTCGTGGCCGTGGGGTTCCCTGGGGATCACGGCTTGCAGCGTCTTGCCCAGGTCGTGTTCCTGGCCGGGAATATGATGCAGGAAACTGAAATGGCGCTTGACCCCGTGCGACGTGCCGATGTATGAGAAGTAATTTTCCGAGCTGAAGTAGGCCACTTCTGGCACCTCAAAAAACTCGGCGATGGCCCGCATCGTTTCCGACGTTTCCAGGATCATCGACTCCCCGACAGCAAACTTGGGATGGACCCCGGCCTCAAAGATGACCACCTTCAGCCCATTCCGGGCCAAAATCGCCCCCAACGTCGAACCGCCAATCCCCGACCCGATGATGGCGACATCATATTTGTTATGGGTATTTTGTGTCATAGCTTCCCCCGTTGTGATGAAAAGTTATCAGTGATCTGTTTACTGACTACCGGCAACTGCTCACTATTATCCAAAGGAACAGTCGCCTCGCGCAAATACCGACTGGCCCAGAGCAAACGCTGGCCGACTGTGACCAGTACCAGGCCGGCCATCAAGCTGTAGAGCGGAACCAGGTAGGCCGGCCAGAGCAGAAACAGACTGTAAAAAATAATGGTTTCGGTCCCGCCAATCAGACCGGCCGGCATGGTAATTGTGGTTAATTCGCCTCTGGTTCCGGCCCCGTGCTTTCGTTTTTCCAAAATGGCCGCCAGATACATCCACGAGGCGGTATTGATGTAAAAGCAGGTCAACAAAAAACCCAGGCTGAGATAGCCGGCCGTGGAAGGCGTGGCGACCACCAGCGCCACCGGCAAGCCGGCATAAACCGCGTAATCGCTCAGGATGTCCACATAGCCGCCCCAATCGCTCTGGCGGTGGTGTAACCGGGCCACCGCGCCATCCAGGCCGTCCAGAAGACGGTTGAGCAGCCAACAAACCAAAGCCCAGCCGTAATACTGTTGGGTCAGCAGGGCGATGCCTACCAACCCAATTGCCAGGGCCAGCAGGGTGATGGCAATCGGCGCAGTGCCCGGCAAGGCGCGGGCCAGCGGCTCCAACAGGCGATCTTTCAAGTGTCGCAGCAGATTGTCAAGCATCGGCATCCTCACTTTGGCTGCTCCGGGGCGGTCAGCCAGATTTTGTCCGGCGGAAAATAGAGGGTGACGTGCTGCCCCTCGCTGAACTGCTCCAGGTGGGCGGTGCCGGTCACACTCTCCAAAGGGATAACCGTCTGCCCCCTTGGACAGGTCGCCCGGAGTTTGAACCGCGCGTTTCCCCCCAGATAGAGGCAGCTTTGAATCGTAGCTTCGGCCACGTTTTGCTGAAACCCGTTTTGGCCCAGATGCAGGTGTTCCGGGCGGATGGTCAGCGTTACCGGGCCATCCGGGTGACTGGAGGGACTGGGACAGTGAAAAATGCCCAGCGCCGTCTCGATTTGAGAACCCTGTTTGAGGCCGGGCACAAAGTTGGTCCCGCCGAAAAAGCGGGCTACCTGCACGCTGGCCGGGCGCTCGTAAAAAGCCTGGGGCCGGCCAAATTGGTGCAGCCGCCCTTCAAACATCAGCGCAATCTGATCGGCCAGGGTAATGGCCTGCTCCTGGTCGTGGGTGACAAAAATGGTGGTGACGCCAAGCTGCCGCTGCACCGCCAGGATCAGTTCGCGCATCTCGCCGCGCAGGTGCGCATCCAGGTTGGAGAGCGGTTCATCCAGCAGCAGGACCCGCGGCTGCACCACCAGGGCGCGGGCCAGGGCGACTCGCTGCTGCTGCCCGCCCGAAAGCTGGCGGGGACGGCGTTTTTCATAACCGGGCAACTGCACCAGTTCCAGCATATCGGCCACCCGGCGGCGGATGGTTTGGGAGTCAACTCCCTGCATTTTTAAGCCAAAGCCCACATTTTCGCCCACCGACAAATAGGGGAAAAGCAGATGGTTTTGGAAAACCATAACCGCCCCCCGCCGTTCCGCCGGAATATTCAGGACCGATTCGCCATCAAAGGTGATATCGCCCTGACCGGGGTGTAATAACCCGGCGATGAGCTTCAATAGGGTGGTTTTGCCGCAGCCTGACGGCCCCAATAGCGCCGTAATTCGCCCGGAGGCCAGTTCCAGAGACAAATCACACAGTGCCGGAGCATGAGCGCCCTCATAAGTTTTGTTGAGATGGATCAGGTTTACTTGAGTCATAGTCCTTTGGGGCCGCTAACCCCCTCCCAGCTCCCCTTAAAGGGGGAGGGCTGGGAGGGGTGGCGGTCGTCTACAATTTTCCAAATCCGCCCAGAGCGGCGTTGCGGCCGGTCAGGTAGCGGGCCGTGAGCAGCAAAAAGAGCAGCGCCGGAGCCATAAACACCAGGCTCAGGGCGGCGGTAATCGGCTGGTCGCCGCTGTTGGCAAAAGCAAAGAGCAGCAGCGGCAGGGTCATCACCTGCCCGCCGCCGATGATGAGCGTGAGCGTGTATTGGCTCCAGGAAATCACAAAGGCAAATAAACTGCCGACCAACACCCCCGGCCAAATGGCCGGCCAGGTGACATGCTTGAAAACCTGGCGCGGGCTGGCCCCCAGCGTGCGGGCTTGTTCCTCGTATTCGACGGTGTAATTGGCAAAAACGCTGCTCATAATCAGAGTCATGTAAGGCACCACCGGGATGAGATGGACCAGGATGACTCCCGGCAGCGAATCGGCCAGCCCGTAGCGGATAAAGGCCACGTGGATGCCCATTGCCGCGGCCAACGTCGGAACGATGGTGGGGGCCAGGATCAAAAACTCGACCAGCCGTTTGCCCCGGAAGCGGTGCAGTCCCAACGCCCGCCCCGCCGGAATACCAATCAGGGCCGATAAGCCGGTGACAGTCAGGCCCACCAGGATGCTGTGAAGCATGGCCGGCAGCACCCGTGAACCGGGCGCAAAAACATACTGCCAGGCCCGCAGCCCCCATTCAGCCGGCAGCAGGGCCGGAAAGTACCAGCGCTGGCTGAAAGACCAGATGACCAGCGGAATAAACGGCAGCAACAAACCGCCGATCAACCCCAGAAGCAGCAGCCGTTGAAAAATTTGTGTTCCCTTCTGTCGGTGAGTCGAGATTTTCATACATCACACTCAGGTTTTGAGGATTTGCGTCCCAAAAACCAACTCAACAATAGATAGACCCCCAAAGCCAGGTTGAGCAGGCGTTCAAACCGGGCGAAATTCTGGCCGCCCTGTTCCGGGTCCCAATAGCTCAGGGGGGCGGGAAAACGGTAACGCCAATTGAGCGGAAAAAGAAGCAGCGGGCCGTCGGTGTGGTGGGTAAAAATATCAAGTAAACTGTGCAGCCCGCAGGCCAGGGCAAACCAAAACAGCGCGCCCCTCCGCCCGCCGGAGCGATACCCCCACCAGCCTATCCATCCAAGCAGCAGCGGGGCGTGGAACAAATTGTGACCAATCCCCCACACCGGATGATGAAAATAAAGGTGGTTAAAGTGCGGCCCGCAGATGGGGTCATCCGCGGCGGACAGGCCGGACCAGGAGCGCCGGGCGATAAAACCGGCGGTCAGGGCCAGCAAAGGGATATCCGGCATCACGGAACCGAGTAACAACGCCTTGGTATGAACAGGCGTTCCGCGAGATTTTAAACTATAGTCAAGGACAGCGGTTATAAGCAAATGTGAGTAGGTTTTCATATAACTGAAATTATAGAAGGTCAGTCGTTTTGTGAGTCATTGTTGTTTCTCGCTGTTGAAAACAGTATAATAATCAAAATGTTTACCGATCAATGTCAGGCATAAGAAAATCACAAATGACCCTCACCAATGTTGAAATCCAAGAACTGTACGATAAAATCCTACCTGTTTTGCGCCCCTACCAGGTGGAACGGATTGCCGTTTTTGGCTCTGTAGTCAGAGGTGAAATGACGCCTGACAGCGATCTTGACATTCTAGTAACTCTCAAACCACCAGGGCAGCGTCCCCCCATTGGCCTAAAATGGTTTGATTTGATTGACGAGTTGAGCCGTATTTTACAACGACCCGTTGATCTGGTGACTGACGATGGCTTAAGCCCCCATATACGACCTTATGTGGAACAGGAAATGGTAGTATTGTATGAAGAAGAATGATGTTGTTTACCTGAACCACATCCTCGATGCTATCAATCAGATTGAAACCTACACCGCCAATCTCTCTTACACCCAATTTGCTCAACACCGGCTGGTGCAAGATGGGGTGATCCGCCAGTTAGAAATCATTGGTGAAGCCAGTCGAAACCTCTCGCCTGATTTTCAAGCTCAATACCAAGAGTTGCCGTGGTCTCAAATTATTGGCCTGCGTAACCGTCTAATCCACGCTTATTTTGATATTAACCTGGGTATTGTGTGGGATATTGCGCAAAATGATCTACCGGTACTCAAGGATAAAGTCTCTTCAATAATCCGTTCCTCATAAAAGGTAAATCGAAACACCCCCAAATCAATACACTCTCTTCCCTCTTAAAGCTCTGCGCCGCCACAGCCAGGTGACGGCAAAATACCCCACAATCGCCAGGTCGAGCAGGTGTTCCAGCGGAGCGAAAATCCGGCCGCCGTGACGGGGGTCCCAATAACTGATGGGCGCGGAAAAGCGATAGTCCCAATTGAACGGAAAGAAGAGCAGCGGGCCGTCATCATAATGGGTCAAAATATCCACTGCGGAGTGAAAGCCACAGGCGATGGCAAACCAAAAGAGCGCCGCCCCCCACTTTTTTTGTTGGCGCAGCCCCATATAATACCCCACTATGAGCATCAAACCAATCAGCACCGGCGAATGGAACAGGTTATGGCCCGTGATCCAAAAGGGATTGTGGAAATAGAGATTATCGTAACGGGGGCCAAAAATGTGCTCGCCGGGCAAGCGCGGGTCGAACCAGGCGCGATAGGCAAAATAGCCCAGAGTCAACAGAAACAAAGGCACGTCCGGCATAAAAGAGCCGAGCAAAAGGGCTTTGGGGTGAACCGTCACCCCCCGAACCTTCAAACCTTCGTTGAGCACGGCAGTCATCAAAAAGTGAGAGTAAGTTTGCATGGGTTACGTTTCGCGTCCGGCCAGCTTGAGATAGAGAAACACCAGGGCGGTAATCAAAACCGTGATGATCACATTCAACGCCATCGCCTCGGCGCGGGCGTTCAGGTCAGCGTCGGTGTAGTAGCGATAGGCCAGCACCGGCAGCGCCGAGGGGTAGCGCTGGCCCAGCAGCAGCGGCACCTCGAAGGCCCCAAAGCTAAAGGCAAAAACCAGGACCGAGGTGGACAGAATCGCCCGCCGCAGCAGCGGCAGCAGCACATACCGGAACCGCTGCCAGCGATTTGCCCCCAGGGTGCGGGCCACATCTTCATAATCCTCGCCCAACGCCTGCAAAACGGCCAGCAGGATGACCGCGATAAAACAGGTCTCTTTCCAGACGTATTCCAGGATAATGCCGATGGCATAAGGGTCATACACCAGAGCCGGAAAATCGGCCGGCTCGTCAATGAGCCGGGCCAGGTAGGCCAGCCGGGCCAGCCAGCCGCTCTGCGAGAATAGAAACAGGATCCCAATCGCGCCCACCAGATGGGGAATCGGGATGTTGAGTTGAAAAATAAAGCTGAGCCAACGCTGTCCGCGGGCGATGCGCCGCAGGGTCAGGGCCGCTACAATGGCCAGCCCGGTCGAGAGGGCCGTCGAGGCCAGGGCAATCCAGCCGGTAAGCCACAGTGAGCGGTAAAAGGCTTCCTGGCCCAACACCTGGCGATACGCTTGCAGCGAAAATTCAGTCCGGCCAATGAGCGGCAGATAGCCCAAACTCTGCACCAGGGCCAGAACCAGGCCACCCATAAACAGCAGCCCGATGACCGTCAGCGCGGGAGCCAGCATCAGACCAACTTGCCATCGTTCCAGCCACAAGCGCCAGGGGAGGGCCGACGGCTGCGGCTGGGGCAGCGGTGCAGACAGAGGTCTGGAGAGTGAGCGGTTTTCCATTACTGTTTCAGCACACTCTCCTCCCAGGCTTTCTCGGCGGCGACCCGCCAGGTACTTTGAAGTTCGGGCAGACGGCGGCCGGCCAGGGTTTCGTCCGGCAGAGTAGCCACGCCGCGCGGCAGGGCGGCAAACGCCTCCGGCCATGCTTGGGGCAGTCGGGCCACTTCGATGGCCGGGAAGTCGCCCCAATTGGCCGGGTCGGCCTTGCTGTGCTGCGTTTCCGGTGAGAGCAGGAAGTTGGCGACCACCATCGCCCCGGCTTTGTGGGCCGAGTTGTAGGGGATGGCCACGTAATGGGTGTTGGCAATGGTCCCGCTGTCAAAAACAAAGGTGCGGGTGGTTGGGGGGAATTTGCCACTCTCTACCAGGCTGGACGCTTCGGCGGGGTTGTAGGCCATGTCGAAATAGACTTCGCCGTTGGCAAAAAGGTCTTGCTGGCGGGCGTGGTTTTCGGGGTAGGTTTGGCCTTCGCGCCAGAGGAAAGGTTCGATCTCGTTGAGGGTGTCCCAGCAGCCGGCAAATTTTTCGTCAAATGTGAGTTGGTCGAAATCGCGCAAAAACGGCTCGTGTCCGCCGGCGGCTGAATAACACAGGTGCATCACAAAAGCCGTGCCGGTAAAATCGGGCGGGGCGGGATAGGTAAACTTGCCGGGATTGGCCTTGATCCACTCGATCAGGCCGTCAATCGTGGCCGGCGGCTGGGCCACTTTGGCGCTGTCATAGATCATCACAAACTGGGCTTTGCCGTAGGGTGACTCGTACCCCTGGACCGGCAGGCCGAGGTCGCTGCTGACGCTGGGATCGTCCCAGTTAACGTAGCGGGTGTTGGGCAGATATTGGGCAAAGGGGCCGTAAAGCAGGTCGGCCTGGCGCAGGGTGCGGAAATTCTCACCGTTGATCCAGATCAGGTCAACCGAACCGGCGCTGTCCTGTCCCGCCTCTTTCTCCCCCAAAATCTTGTTGACCGCCTCGACCGTATCGGCCAGCGGGACCATATTGAGGGTGACGCCGTATTGTTGCTTTAAGCTGTCGGCCACAAAGCCGGTGACCCAGGTATTGATATTTTCCTGGCCGCCCCACATATACCAGTTGACAGTTTGGCCTTTGGCTTCGGCCACAATATCGGCCCAGGTTTTGCCCTCGTAACCGGGCGGTACGGCAGCGCCCGCGGGTGCGCTTTCAGCCTGAGCCGCCGGGGCCGCTCCGACGGTATCGGCCGGTGCTTCCGACCCCACTGCCGTCGGAGCGCAGTTGACCAGCAGCACCGACAAAATGATGAGCCAGGGAAAAACTGACTCTCTGCTAAACCAATGTGTACTCATCAGAGTTCCTCCTCGTAAATAAAGACGCGATGAGGCGTGAGGCGAGGAGGCGAAAGATTCTTCGCGTCCTCGCCTCCTCGCGTCCTCGCCTTATTTTATTTCCAGGGGAGTGTTACACGGTTGGGAACACTCCGCTATTTTACTTTTATCCGGCCAATTGACCAAAGATAATAAATCAGTGTAGACAAGACGGCTAACCCGATAACCGGCAGGACCGGCTTGTTGGCCCCGTTGAGTTGGGGCTGCTTCAGTTTGAAGGCCCGATTGAACCTGAACCAGCGCGAAAATAAACCTTTCACGGTCGGGGTCAGACGGGTGCGGTTGTAGGCATCGGCCACCTTGCGGATGGCTTCGGCCTGGGTGGGGTAGGGATGGATGACCTGGGCCAGAGTTTTCAAGCCCAGCCCACCGACCATAGCCGTAGTGATTTCGCTGATGATTTCTCCGGCGTGGCGGGCCACAATCGTGGCTCCCACAATCCGGCCGGTGCCCTGTTTGACGTGAATTTTGACAAAGCCGGCTTCTTCGCCGTCGGCTACGGCCCGGTCAACCTTGCTGAAGGGCTGGACAAAGGTCTCGATGGCCAGCCCGGCGGCTTCGGCGTCCGCCGGATAGAGGCCGACATGGGCCACTTCCGGGTCAGTGTAGGTACACCAGGGGCATGGTCAGGTTGCTCACTTTTTTGCGCCCTAAAAATACGTAGCGTTTTGCAGCACCAGCCGGGCCGAGGCATCGGCGGCGTGGGTAAACTGGTATTTCAGGCCGACATCCCCGGCGGCGTAAACGTTGGGGTTGGTGGTCTGCTGGTAATCGTTGACCTCGATACCGTTGGCGGTATAGGCCACCCCGGCCGCTGCCAGGTTGAGCGCTTCCACATTGGGCACACGTCCGGCGGCGACCAGGATTTCATCCACCGTCACCGCCTGTTCCTGCCCGGCCTGTTCAAAATATATTACTTTTTCCGTCCCCCGCAGTACTATCCAGGTCGGGGCGGCGGCCAGCTTCAAGTCAACCCCATCACGCCGCATAGCCTGTTCGACCAGCTCGGCGGCGTCTCGATCTTCACGCGGCAAAATCTGGGGGTGACTGCTGAACAGCGTCACCTGGCTGCCCAACCGTTGAAAGGCCTGCGCCAGCTCGCTGCCAATGGGTCCGGCCCCGATCACTCCCAGGCGGGCCGGCTGTTCGGTGAGCCAAAAGACGGTTTCGTTGGTCAGATAACCGGCTTCGGCCAGGCCCGCGATGGGAGGGATTTTGGCCCGGCTGCCGGTGGCGACCAGCGCTTTTTGAACCGGAGCGTCGCGCCGGCCACCTCGATGGTGGCGCGGCCGGTAAAGCGGCCTTCACCCAGAAAGACATCCACGCCCTCCGCCGTAAATCGCTGGGCGGAGTCGTGGTAACTCAGCCCAGCCCGAATCCGGCGCATCCGCTCCATCACTGCGCCGAAATCGGCTTTGGCCCCCGGCGGGATTTCGAGGCCCATGTTCGGCGGCGTGGCTAAGGTCGCCCATCATTTTGGCCGAGCGGATGACGGTTTTGGAAGGGACACAGCCTGTATTCAAA
>JAAUSP010000157.1 GCA_012032575.1 Anaerolineales bacterium
AAGGTAATCAAGAGCGTAACAACTTAAAACCCTTTGTTGCTTTAGTTGAAAATGTACTTGGAGAAAATCGTCCTCTATCTGTCAGTGGTGGACGAGCGATGGTTCCAGCTACGTGGTCTAACGGTGAGAGTGCCAGAGTACATTTGGATCAACTCCCCTCAGGTGAGCAAACAGTGCCTCCTCTTGTTCGGAGAACTGGCTCGCCGTAAGCGTAAAGGCGTAATTATTGCTATTGACGAAGTCGAAAATAGTCTGCATCCTACACTACAGCGCTTGGTTATGTGGAACTTACGCAAGATAGCGAGAGAATGGGATGCTCAAGTAATTGTAACGACTCATTCTCTGGAAATCATCAATACAGTGCGGGGGTAGTGCTTTTATCAATCTGGATTATCCTGAAGACCATTTCAATTTGCCAATTCTCGATGAAGATGAGGAGGAAGCAGCGTAGTGCTAGGATATCCAACTCCTACAGATATTGAGATAAGGTGGCGCAAATCGGGCGCAGGCGTGTGCGTGATTGTTGAGGGCGAAACTGAGCAAGATGATGCCTGGTTTTACAATCAATGGTTTGGAGATCGAGCCAGGGAAATAACCTTTTTCCCTCAGAATGGCTGGACAGAAGTTATTAATGCTGTAACTACTTTGCGGACTATTATAGGTTCAAAATCTGTCTACGGGATTATTGACCGAGATTTTGTCCCTAATATTACCTATCCACCCTTACCCCATGATGGAATTTTACGCACCCCAAAATATACTCTAGAGAACTACCTTCTTGACCCTGATTGTTGGTTTCAGTACATTCGACCCTACACTCGTCGTACCCCAAAACCGGGCTGGAATACACTTGAAGAAGTGATAGTTACAATTGAAAATCTTTATCGAGTGTGTATCCCGCTAACAGCCTACAATTGGACCTTATTCGAAGCTCGTAATCAAAATTATCAAAACTTTATTACTCTTCCCTCTCCTCAAAAAACTTATAAAGAACATCCGAAAGCCATAGCCGAAATAGGTGATGTTCCAGCATATTTGCAGGGTATCGAAGCTGCAATGGGCCTCACAGGTGATTATTTGGGGTGGAGATATACTAATCTGACTACAATAATGGCTCGATCATCCCTTTCATCCTTAGAACAGGTTATCTCAGGTAAATATGTGCTAACTCTCCTGAAAGAGCAGTTCCCCCTCAGAATCTCAGGTAGACAGACTTGGGATGATATACTGGGCGCTTATATTGACACCTGCCCTGCTCCCCCAGAAGATTTGAGGCTTCTGGTTGACCTTATTTTACAGGATGCTCACTCCTGATTTGTTACATGCCAAAGTACTGTTAGGATAACGCTATGAGCAGTCCCGCCTGGCTGGAAACCGAAACCGCCCGCCGCTATCACAGTTTTGCCCAACAGACGACGATGTACCAGGAGTTGAGCCGTTTGATAGTCCAACTGGCCGAGATAGAGCCGGGGATGCAGGTATTGGATTTGGGCTGCGGCACGAGCGTGACCACGCAGGTGGTCCTGGAGGCATTGGGCGACAACGGCCATGTTTTTGCCCTCGACCTGTCCGAGCCGATGCTGGCCGTGGCCCGCGAACAAATTGCATCGCCCCAGGTGACGTTCATCCAGGCCGACGCCGCGACCATCCCGGAACTGGCGGCCCAATCGGTGGACCGAATTGTGTGCAACTCCGTTTTCTGGCAGTTCCGCCACAAGCCGGAGGTGATGGCCGAAATGCGCCGGGTGCTCAGGCCGGAAGGTCGGTTTGTGTTCAACGCGCCGGAGCCATACTTTATTTTTGAAGCGATTCCGCGCAGCAAAAAGGTGGGGGTGCTGTTCGAGCAACTGGCCGCCGAGCGTTATGGGGTGGGCCGGCAGGATTTGCGCTCGATTGAGGTTTTTCTGCGCCACTGCGGCTTTGAAATTACCGGCAAACAAATGCTGGAGCGGGTCCGCTCCGCCGCCGAAAGCTACCTATTTATGCAGATTCCGGTCGCCACGGCCTGGATGGAGCCGCCGCTGGCATACGAAACCCGCCTGGCCCTGTTGGAGGAAGCCCAGCAATTGGCCGAAGGAAATCAGGCAACCCGGCAGCGTTGGATGTATTTTGTGACTCAACCGTTAAAATAACATGAGTTACATGGTCATGTCATTTCGAGCGACCCGTAGGGGAGCGAGAAATCCCTTCAGACTTGTCTGGCAAGCATAACTTTCGGGGATTTCTCGGCCTCCGGCCTCGAAATGACATGTGAACTGCGTAAGTCCTGTAAAATAAAAGGAGCCAACCATGCCCCGTTTAACCAACCAACAAACGGCCAAACTCTTCGCCGATATTGGCGATTTGCTGGAAATCAAAGGCGAAAACCGCTTCAAGGTGCTGGCCTATCGTAACGCCGCCGATCACATCGAGAATCTGAGTTTTGATCTGTACGACTATTGGGAGTCCGGCGCGGATTTGCGAAAGATCGAGGGGATTGGCCAGGCTATTTCGGAAAAGATTGACGAAAAATTCAAGACTGGCAAATTGGGCTTTTGGGACAAATTGACCGCCGAAATCCCCCCGGCCCTGGTCGAAGTGCTGGCCATCCCCGATGTCGGCCCCAAACTGGCCAAAGCGATGTGGGAGGAATTGGGCCTTACCAGCGTGGCCGAGGTCAAAGCGGCGGCGCAGGAGGGTAAATTACAAAAGCTGCCACGCATGGGCGCGAAAAGCGAGGCCCGCATCCTGGCCAGCATCGAAGCTGTGGAACGGCGCGAGACAGGCCGGGTCCATCTGGGCGTGGCCTGGCCTTTGGCGATGCGGGTTCTGGCTGCTTTAAAGGACCTGCCGGAGGTCATTCAGATCGAATCGGCCGGTAGTTTGCGCCGCATGCGCGAAACCATCGGCGACCTGGATTTTGTGGCCTCCACCGAGCAGCCGGGGCCAATTATGGCGGTTTTCAAAAGCCTGCCCGATGTGGAGGAAGTGATTGCCGCCGGTGACACCAAAACCTCGGTGCGCTTTCGCAACGGCATGCAGGCCGACCTGCGCTGCGTCACCCCCGCCCAATGGGGTCCGGCGCTGAACTATTTTACCGGCAGTAAAAATCATAATGTCAAAATTCGGGAACTGGCCCAAAAAATGGGCTACAGCCTGAACGAATACGCCCTCACCCGCGCCAGCGGCGGCGAACCGCTGCTCTTTCCCGATGAAGTCGAACTCTACAAATTTTTCGGACTGCCCTACATCCCGCCCTACCTGCGGGAAGACCGGGGCGAGATTGACGCAGCTTTTAAAGGCAAGCTGCCGGCGGGTTGAACGTGAGCGACATCAAAGGCGAGGTTCACTGTCACTCGACCTGGAGTGACGGCCAGCACAGCATCGAAGAGATGGCCCGCGCCGCCCTGGCCAAAGGCTATCAATACCTGGCGATTACCGATCACTCTCAGAGTTTGGGCGTTGCCGGTGGCCTCAACGCGGATCGGCTGGTCCAGCAGCGCCGGGAAATTGACGAAGTCCAGGCCCGTGTGCCGGCTATTCGCCTGTGGCAGGGGTCGGAGGTGGAGGTGCGGGCCGATGGCACGCTCGATTTCCCTGACGAAGTGCTGGCCCAATTGGATTATGTGGTGGCCTCGGTCCACACCGGCTTGCGCCAGGATCGAGACACGCTGACCCGGCGGGCGTTGGCGGCGATCAGAAATCCGTATGTCAAGCAGTTGGCCCACCCGACCGGGCGCTTATTGCCCCGGCGCGAAGGCGGCGACTTCGATATGGAGGCGCTGATGCAGGCGGCGGCGGAAACCGGCACGTTTCTGGAAATCAACGCCTCGCCGGAGCGCCTCGATTTGCGGGATACCCACGTCCGCCAGGCCATCGAGGTGGGGGTCAAGCTGATTATCAATTGCGATGCCCATCACGCGGACAGCTTTGATAATTTGCATTTCGGCGTCGCCACGGCCTGTCGGGGCTGGGCTTCGGCGGAAACTGTGGTCAATACCCGGCCCTTGGATGAGTTTGTAAGGCTGTGGAAAAAGGCCTAAATTAAAAACATCTCTCGGAGCAATCTTGACCGCGACCTTCAGCATGAGTATGATTAAAGCAGTGGAAAGGAGACTCGCCAAATGTCTGTGACTATTACTTTGCCCGATGAAATAGCTAATCCGCTGCAAGCCCAGGCCGACGCTAAACAGGTGTCGCTCGATGACCTGGTGACAGATTTACTAACCAACGTTCTGGCCACTGAGCCAGAGGAGGACGAACTGGAAGCACTGGTTGCCCGGATTAAGGCGACTCCGCCGAACCCGGCTAATATTCGTCCCGCTACCGGCTCGTTAATAGAAGCTTTGAAAAACGCTCCTGAAGACCCAGACTTTGACCTTGAAACTTGGAGTCACGAATGGGCCAAAATCGAGGCCGAAATAAAAGCTATCAACCGTGCTGATGATATTGCTGAGGGGCGCGGCTAAATAACTGTATGGCAGATTATCTCTTAGATACTAACCATGCTTCTCCGTTGGTAACACCTGGTCATCCGTTACGCCAGCGTGTCCTAAGCCTTCAGTCTAGCCATTCTTTTGCTGTAGCCGTTCCGGTTTTGGCCGAGGTCTTATATGGTCTTCACCTTTTGCCCAGAGCGGAACAAAATCTGGCTGAATGGGCGCGGCTCAGATTAAACTTCAATTGTTATTCCTCAGATGAGTTTGATGCCGAACAAGCTGTTGAACTGCAAATTAAGCTTCGCCGGCGGGGTTGGCAACTCGCCACGATTGATGCCCTCATTGCCGCTGTGGCTCTCCGTTATGATCTTACCTTGCTAACCACTGATAAAGATTTTTCCGCTATTCCCCAATTGAAACAAGAAAATTGGTTAATTTTATAGATGACCGAATCCCCGTTGCCTCCCAAACACACCCCCTGGAGCGACCTCGACCTCAACCGCTGGCGCGAATATGAGGAGATTGAAACCGACTCGCTCTGGCTTTATCCCAGCCGAGCCAGTGGCGATGGGCATAAACTCGACTACCACGGCAATTATATTCCCCAGCTTGCCACGCAGTTGTTGACCCGCTATAGCAAAAAAGATGAGATCGTGCTGGATTTGTTTCTCGGCTCCGGCACCACCGCCATTGAGGCCGCCCGGCTGAATCGGCGCTGTATCGGGGTGGAACTCAAACCGGAACTGGTTGAGTATGTGCGGGGCAAACTCAATCCCGACCTGCTGGACTCGCGGGTTCATCTGCTGCAAGGCAACAGTGCTGCCCCGGAAACCGTCCGGCAAATCAACCAAACCCTCGGCTGCATGCAGGCCGACGCTGCCCACCTGCTCATTCTGCATCCGCCCTACGCCGACATCATCCATTTCTCCGACCGGCCCGACGACCTATCCAACGCCCCCACCACCGCCACCTTTCTGGATGGCTTTGAGCAGGTCGCCCGTCACGGTTATGACCTGCTCGCTCCGGGCCGCTTCGCCGCGCTCATCATCGGCGACAAATATGCCAACGGCGAACTGGTCCCGCTGGGTTTCTGGTGCATGGAACGGATGAACCGGGTGGGCTTCAAAACCAAGGCTATTGTCGTCAAAAATATCGAAGGGAATGAGAAGGGGAAGGGTAAATCAGCCAACCTGTGGCGCTATCGAGCGTTGGCCGGTGGTTATTATATCTTTAAGCATGAGTATGTGATTGTGTTTTTTAAACCGAAGTAAAACGTCTTGCGTCTTGCGTGTCGCGTTAATTCACTCAAGACGCAACACGCAACACGTTTCACAATGCCCGTTTTAAACCCTCTCCACCACGAACTCAACAAGCTCAAAATCCTGCCGCCCTGGGGACGTAAACAGGGCGACCAGTGGGACAAGTGGAGCAATTTTGTTTATGAACTGGAAACCCTCCACGAGGTTTGGGCGCAGGTAAACCTGGTGGCCCGCCGGGAAGGGGTCGAGGTTAAAGCGTTTGGCGCTTATGCGGTGAATAGGTGGTACAACCACCATACCCACGACCAGATTTTGCAACTGTTTTTGGCCCACCCCGATACGCGGCCCGAAGCAAACCGCAAGCATCACAGCGTTGACTTTTACCTGCGCGACCTGCCGTTTGACCTCAAGATCAGTCATTTTCCCCGCGCCTACCCCGAAACTATTGACTATGCCCAACAGCACCCGCATCATCTGGCCTGCTGGCTGTACGAGCATCAATCCAGGCAGGGGCGCTACCATACCGGCAATCGCCTCTTTCTTATTTTGCACGACCACACCCACCCCGAACTGAGTTGGCAGCTTCGCCGCGATTTTGCAGCGCTGGAGCAGCTCATCGGGGAATTTTTGGCCGCGCCGACTCTGCTCGGATTGACCCTGCCTCAGACCGCTCCCCAGCCCTGGGCGGCGATAATTTTCCACATTAAGTAAAGCCTTAACTCACCACCCAACATTGACCAACAGAGTACCTATTTTTAGCCACAAATTGCCCGAATTGACACAAAAAAGGAAAAAATTTAGTGAAAATTCGTGTAATTCGTGGTGAAAAGAGACAGTTGCATCTCGATATCGGGTGATGAATTTTGGATGACACCTGTCGCCCAAATGGATGACAAATGCCACTTACACAGCAGCCCACCAGCGCGTAAAATCAATTTATAAACCCAATAAGCATCCTGGGCGAGACCAATGATGTTCTACAGTCGAGGAGGCAGGCCATGATCAAGAAAATACTCGTTTCTCTGGATGGTTCTAAACTGGCAGAGAAAGCTTTACCTTATGCTCAACAGTTAGCCCAGAGGTTTGACGCCGAACTGGTTTTAGTGCGGGTATTACAACTCTCTGCGGATTTTTTCGGGATACCAGCCGGAGCCAAGGTTGTCCGCGAACAGGTTATCCGGGAACGAGTGGAGGCAAAGAGTTATCTCGATCGGGTCTTGTTTCAACTGCGGAGCCGCCGTCTTTCAGCCCATGCCATTATTATGGATGTCCATCCGGCAGCCGATGCCATTGTAGATTTGGCCACCGACGAAGCCGTTGATCTGATTGTTATCAGCACGCATGGCCGCTCTGGCCTGAGCCGTTGGATCCACGGCAGTGTAGCCACTAAAGTGCTGCAAGATGCTCCGTGCCCGGTCTTTTTGGTTAGAGCCAATAAGCCAGCCAATTGGTTTGCCGCTTGACCCGTTAGCACAAAAATCCTCATTTTTCCCTACCTAATAATATTGTGACATAATTCACAATCAAGGATAAATGTCACCTAAAAATGGTGATACCTTGCACTATTGGCATGGCCTTACCCATGATATGCTAATCCATAATTTGAAACGATTTTATCCAGCTTTTAATATAAGGAAAACACGATGGCTAATGTGATCAAAGATACCGCCGGCAACGTAACTAAAGCCACCGAAGCAGAGCATCCCAGTGGCGATCCCCGTTTCAAGTTGGTAGATCGAGCGCTGAAGCGGCTGCAATATCAACAGGACGCCCTGATTGAGGTGCTGCATACGGCCCAGGAAGCATTTGGCTACCTGTCGGAAGATTTGCTGATTTACACTGCCCACCAATTGAAACTACCCCTGAGCTGGGTCTACGGGGTAGCCTCCTTTTACCACTTCTTTTCGCTGAAACCCCTGGGGGAACATACCTGCATTGTCTGTCTGGGGACCGCTTGTTATGTCAAGCAAGCCGGCGATATTGTGACCAAACTCCAACAGGAGTTTGGCGTTGCTGCCGGTCAGACTACCCCGGATAACAAGCTTAGTCTTTCGACGGCGCGCTGTTTAGGCAGTTGCGGGTTGGCCCCGGTGCTGGTGCTGGACGGCAACGTGGTGGGCCGGGAAACGCCCGTTTCAACGGTAGAGCGGGTCAAGGCGCTTTTAGCCGGTCAAATCGTCCCGGTTGAACTGAAACCGGCATCCCCGTCTCTGGAATTAGAGGAGGCAGAAATTTTATGAATCGCAATGATTTGCAGGTTATCGCCGAAAAGGAACAGGAACGGCAGCAACAATTTCGCTGCCGGTTATTGTGCTGCGCCAGCACCGCCTGCCTCTCGTCCGGGTCGCCTTCGGTTCAGGATGTGTTTGAGCAAACCATCAAAGCCAACCAATTGACCAAAGAAGTGCAGCTTGTCTCGACCGGCTGCATGGGCTTGTGCAGCCGGGGGCCGATGGTGCGAGTGCAAACACCCAACGAACCGGAGATTCTTTACGAACATGTTGATCGTGAGGTGGCACAAAAGATTGCCGGTAAACATATCATCCCTGAGCAGGGGATGGAGTCTGAGGTTGCCACCCATGTGTTAACGCAAGATATACCTTTCTTTACCCGGCAAACCCGCGTGGTCCTGTCCAATTCAGGCAATATTGACCCGGAGCGGCTGGAAGAGTACATTCTGCATGATGGCTACAAAGCTCTGGTCCATGCCTTGCGCGAGATGACGCCGGAGCAAGTGTGCGATGAAATCACCCGCAGCGGTCTGCGCGGGCGAGGTGGCGCAGGCTATCCCACCGGTATCAAATGGGGCCTGGTTCGAAAAGCGCCCGGCGAAAAGAAGTTTATAGTAGCCAACGGCGATGAAGGCGACCCCGGCGCGTACATGGACCGCACCGTGATGGAATCAGACCCGCACCGGGTATTGGAAGGGATGGCGATTGCCGGCTATGCTGTTGGCGCGGAGCAGGGCTATATTTATGTTCGCGGCGAGTATCCGGTGGCGATCAAGCGTCTGGAAAGAGCAATTCGCGCCGCTGAACGGCGCGGATTGTTGGGCAGCCGGGTGTTTGAAAGCAACTTCAATTTCCGGGTTGATATTCGCATTGGGGCGGGCGCGTTTGTGTGTGGTGAGGAAACTGCACTGATGGCTTCGATTATGGGCCGGCGCGGCCAGCCTGTCCCCCGGCCGCCCTACCCCTCGCAAAGCGGTCTATGGGGCTGCCCTACCCTCATCAATAATGTGGAAACTTTTGCCAATATTGTCCCGATCATCAATAACGGCGCTGCCTGGTATGCCGGCATCGGCACTGAGAAAAGCAAAGGGACCAAAGTTTTTGCCTTGACCGGCAAACTCAACAACACCGGCCTGATCGAAGTGCCGATGGGAATTACCCTGCGCGAGATTGTGTATGATATTGGCGGCGGCATTTCTAACGGCAACACCTTCAAAGCGGCTCAGACTGGCGGCCCCAGCGGCGGCTATTTACCGGCGGCTCATCTGGATACGCCGGTGGATTTTGAAAGCCTCAAGGCGTTGGGTTCAATTATGGGGTCGGGGGGCCTGGTCATCCTGGATAATGAAAGCGGTATGCCGGATATGGCCAAGTTCTTTATGGAATTTTGTATGGATGAGAGCTGCGGCAAGTGTCTGCCCTGCCGAGTGGGTACGGTCCAGATGTACCGCATTCTGGATCGTTTCACCGCGGGCACAGCTACACGGGCTGATCTGCAAAGACTGGAAGAGTTGTGCCTGCTGGTCAAAGAAACCAGTTTATGCGGACTGGGGCAATCGGCCCCCAATCCTGTTCTGAGCACCCTGCGCTATTTTCGCGAAGAGTACGAGTCGCAGATTCGCGCCAGCGCCATTCCCCTGGCGTTGGGCAAAAACGGAGATAAGTAATGACGAAGCGAAACGAGAGCTTAACTCTGAACGGTGAATTGAAGGTGGAGGTGAGGCGATGTCTGTTATAACCCTGACAATTAACGACGAATTGGTCAGCGCCCGGCAGGATCAGTCGTTGCTGGAAGTTATCAAAGAGCACGGAAATCATGTACCCACCCTCTGCCACCTGGAAGGTTTGAGCGAGCGGGGAAGCTGCCGGCTCTGCATGGTTGAATGGCCCGACGGGCGCGGCAACACCCGCTTGGTGGCGGCCTGTGTAACCCCGGCTCAGGAGGGAATGGTCATTTACACCCACACCGAGCGGCTGGTCAAGTACCGGCAGATGATTATGGAACTGTTTTTGGCCGAACGCAATCACGTTTGTGCGGTTTGCGTAATGAATGGACATTGTGAATTGCAGTGGCAGGCGGCCACGCTGGGAGTGGACCACGTTCGCTACGATTATCTCCACCCCGACCTGCCGATGGACGCCAGCCACGAACGCTTTGTGCTGGATCATAATCGCTGTATCCTCTGCACCCGCTGCGTGCGGGTTTGTGATGAGGTTGAGGGCGCTCACACCTGGGATGTCATGGGCCGGGGGGCGGAGAGTCGAATTATTGCCGATTTGAACCAGCCCTGGGGACGAGTCAAAGCTGCACCAGTTGCGGCAAGTGTGTCCAGGTTTGTCCCACCGGGGCGCTGTCGAAAAAGGGTATCACCGTGGCCGAGATGGAGAAGAAACCGGGCTTTTTGGGCTGGATTTTGAATGGCCGGGAAAAGAAGCAGTGGAACTGGTGATTAATAGTGAATTGTCAATAGCGAATTGTTAATGAAGAGGTTAAAGAATAGATGAGCGCGAAAAGAGTAGCAAAATTCGCCTGGCAACAGCCTGGTTGGGGGGCTGTTCGGGCTGCCACATGAGTTTTCTCGATTTGGGTGAGCAGTTGATAAACCTGGCCGAGGCAGTTCAATTGGTCTACAGCCCCATTGCCGACGCCAAGGAATTTCCCTCAAATGTAGATGTGACCCTGGTGGAAGGGGCGGTGGCCAATGTGGACCACCTGGAATTGGCCCAGCATATCCGGGCGCGGAGCAAGGTGGTGGTCAGTTTTGGCGATTGCGCCATTACCGGCAACGTCACCAGCCTGCGCAATAGATTGCAGGTAGACGATTTGCTGACCCAGGTTTACCGCGAGGGGCCGGGCAAGGAGCCGCGCGGCGGTGAAGCCGATAAAGTGATGCCAGCGCTGCTGCCGAAGGTGCTGCCCTTGCACCAAGTCATTGAGGTAGATGCCTTTATCCCTGGCTGCCCCCCGACCCCGACCGCATCTGGGCGGCGGTATCGGCGCTGCTGCACGGTGAGCCGGTGGCGCTGGATGCGTCAATGCGGAGGTTTGGATAGGCGGGATGAAACGTGATGCGTAAAATTCCTTTACGCATCACGCATCACGCATCACGCATCACATCATTACAGGATAAACACCAAAGGAATAAAAACCATGTCACGTACTGTCACCATTGATCCTGTCACTCGAATCGAAGGCCATGCGAAAATTACAGTTCAGCTTGACGAGCAGGGCGGTGTCGAAGATGCTCGTTTCCATGTGACGGAGTTTCGGGGATTTGAAAAATTTTGTGAGGGGCGAAGTTTCTGGGAGATGCCCGGCATTACCGCCCGTATCTGCGGCATTTGCCCGGTCAGCCACTTGCTGGCTTCGGCCAAGGCCGGCGATGCCATCCTGGGGGCGCAGATTCCGCCCACGGCCCAAAAGCTGCGCCGGTTGATGAACTGGGCTCAATTGGTCCAGAGCCACGCCCTGAGTTTCTTTCATTTGAGCGGGCCGGATTTGTTATTAGGCATGGAAAGTGATCCGACCGAGCGCAATGTGATGGGGTTGATTGCCAAACACCCTGAGCTGGCCCGCAAAGGGATTCGCCTGCGCCAGTTTGGGCAGGATACTATTCGTGTTTTGGGTGGCAGAAGCGTTCATCCGGCCTGGACAGTGCCCGGCGGGGTGCGCGAACCCCTGAGCGAGGAAAGACGCGATCAGATCAAAGCTATGGTCCCGGAAAGTCTCGACACGGTGGAACTGGCGCTCGATTTGCTGAAAGATCGTTTTGACCAATTTGGCCCGGAAATTCAAGCCTACGGCGAATTCCCCAGCCTGTTTGTGGGGCTGGTCACACCCGAAGGCGGCCTGGAACATTACGATGGGGTGCTGCGCGTTATTGACAGTACCGGCCGCGTTTTGGAAGACGGCGTAGCCCCGGAGCGCTACCGTGATATTATCGCCGAGGCGGTTGAGCCGTGGAGCTATTTGAAGTTCCCTTATTACAAACCGTATGGTTTGGAGAATGGCATGTATCGGGTGGGGCCGCTGGCCCGGCTCAACGTGTGTGATTTTGCCGGTACGCCGCGAGCCGACCGCGAACTGCGCCAATTTCGCCGCCTGGGGGCGCACGGCCAGCCAGTTGCCAGCAGTTTTCATTATCACTATGCCCGCTTGATCGAGATTCTGTTCTCGCTGGAAAAAATTGCCGAAACCCTGGATGACCCCGATATTACGAATACCCATGTCCGCAGCCGGGCGGCGGTCAACCGCAATATCGGCGTGGGGGTGAGCGAAGCCCCCCGTGGCACGCTCTTCCACGAATATCACGTGGACGATAATGGGATTTTGCAGCAGGTCAATTTGATTATTGCCACCGGCCAAAACAACCTGGCCATGAATCGAACGGTCAAACAGATTGCCCAGGCGTATGTCAAAGGGTCACAACTGACCGAGGGAATTCTAAACCGGATCGAGCACGGTATCCGCACGTTTGACCCGTGTTTGAGCTGTTCCACCCACGCGGTGGGGCAAATGCCGCTGCATGTGCAACTGTTAGCTCCGGGTGGCGCGGTGGTAGATGAGATTATTCGAGCTTAGGCGAGATATCCTGATGGCTTGGCCGGGGACTGGGGACGGGAGACTGGCAGGAGTGGGGCCCGGTTCCCGTTCCTCGGTCTCCGGTCAAGTTTTTGATACTGTATGATTTTACTCATTGGCTACGGTAACGATTTGCGCCGGGATGATGGAGCCGGCCTGATTTTGGCCGAAAGGCTCGAACGAGTCTGGCGTAACCAGGGTGTGGCGGCCAAACTGCTGCCGGTTCACCAATTAACCCCCGAACTGGCCGCCGAGATTGCCGAGCCTGACATCAGCACGGTAGTTTTTGTGGATGCCAGGGTGATTGCGCCGGACGAGGTTGACCCGCAGGTGCAGGTACAGTCGCTTAACCGGGAGCCGCTGACGCCCAGTTTGGGTCATTATCTGGACCCGGCAACACTGCTCCTCTACGCCGACCGCCTGTATGGGCGGCGGCCTGCGGCCTGGCTGGTGACGGTTCCGGCAGCGGATTTTGGTTATGATGAAAGCCTGAGTCAGATCACCCGGCAAGCCCTGGTCTCGGCCCACGCATTGCCGGCTGAATTGTTAGTTCGATTGCAGATACCGAATGTTATGGAGATTGGGCTTTAAATAGTGCTGCCTTCCTCCGGTAAAGGGACGCCTGGCGTTGTAATTGGCAACCGGTCAGGCGTCTTCATTTTTTCTGCTTGACAAAGTGACACATGTCATCGTTAGGGGTGACAAACGCCACTTAACAGGCAGGGGGCGCAGAACTAGAATGAAATAAGAAGGGGGGAGATAACGCAGTCTATTTTAGCCTGGCCGGCAAACTCAATTTGCCAGAAAGAGGCTTATGTTCAAGCCTACCACCAATAACACCCCGCCGAACGAGTCACTTATCCGACCGGCGGCAAATTATCCACCTATTTCAATTGATGCCCTTATGCCGCCTGAAATGGCGGTTAAAGCCGAAGATATTGGGGTCAAAAAAGCCCGGATGGGCTGGCGCAATCTGTTTGCCCTGGCAGTGTTGGCCGGCGCATTTATTGCGTTGGGAGGCATTTTTGCCACAACCCTTACCGGCCGGGGCCGCCGATAAGCTGCCTTTT
>JAAUSP010000158.1 GCA_012032575.1 Anaerolineales bacterium
TGACCCTGCCCCCACCTACACCCTTAATGGCGAATTGAACCCGGTCGAAGCCCTGGACCTGGCTATTTCCATCATGGAAGAAAAGGCCGAACCTGACCGCTTATTAGTCAAAATGATCGAACTGCACCCAGCGCTGGGGCCGATCGCCACGCCCTGGCCCGCTACCGCCGCTATCTCAAAGCCATCGACCGCTTGAAACAAATCAAGCGAGACTATCAAAACCAAATATCAAGGGAGATAACAGACAATGTTGACTGAACGCCGCCAGCAGCAGGCCATTTGCGACCTACTAAAAGGAGCGCAACCCACCCTGAGCCACGATCAATTGACCCCACCCTATGATTATCTATGGGAGGTGGTCATGGTCAACCTGCCCGACAAATACCTGGCTATAGAAGCCCTCATCACCGCCAGGCAAGAAAACCCCGATCTGTCCAGTATCATTGACGCCGTGATTGAACTCAAACCCAACCAGTCCCCCCACTATGAAACCCTGGCCTACATCGGCCCTAACCTGCCTCAAGTCACCTGGTACTGGCCCAACTGGGTACCTCGCGGCCTGCTCACCGTCCTGGCCGCCGATGCTGGAGTCGGCAAAACCAACGTCGCCCTTGACCTGGCCCGGCGTAACATCACCGGCCTGCCTGCCCCCGACGGCGTGCCGCTCGACATTCGCAGCGGCAATATTATCTATGTGGATGCTGAAGGTTTTCTCCCGGTCATTTACGACCGTCTGGCCAGTTGGAACATGGACCTCAGCCGCTTCTATCCTGTTCAACGGCCTGAACGTGACATGCTCGACCTGGGCCTGAAGCGCAATCAAGACCACCTGATTGATATGTGCTACGATCTGCGGCCCGACCTGCTCACCATAGACTCCCTTTCGACCATCAGCAGCAAAGGGGAAAACAATGTAGAGGATACCCGCGAGCTGCTTAACTTCCTGGCTAATTTAGCCAACCACTTTAGCCTGGCGCTGCTCCTGGTCCACCACTTACGGAAGCCACCAGCCAACGGCCAAAACAGCGGGGCCGGCCCGGTCAGTCAGCACGATCTACGCGGCTCCGGCCACCTCAGTTATATGGCCCGCTCGATCTTGGGCCTGTACATTCCCGGCCTCGATCCCAACGGCCCGCGCCGGCTGCACATGGTCAAAACCAACCTATGCAAACACCCCCGCCCCCTGGTCATGAACTACATCCCCGCCCCCGACAATCCCGACGTGCTGACCCTCACCTATGAAGTGAGTGAAAAGCCCCTCATCCCTGACACCCTCACCGGCGACTGTGCTATGTGGCTGCTCGACATGCTCAGCGAAGGCCCCATGAGTTACTTCGATCTTCGAGCCGCCGCCGTTGAAGCCGGCTACAACGAAACCATGCTCCAGGAGGCCCGCCGCAAGCTCGATTGGCAGGTAATTGATACCCACGGCGTCAAGCGTAAAGGCAACAAATGGGCCGTATATCAATCTGAAGACGACGAAACCGGCGACGAAAATCACATGGCATCACATGGCTCAAACGGATCACATGGGAAAATTATACGAACCATTATTGACGAACCCCTCGAATCGCCCGAATTAACCCCCAAAACACCCGATTTTATTTCGCGATTCGATAAAAAAGGGCCATCACATGGTCACATGGCCCATGTGATAGACCCCCCCCCCGAAATTTTACCCCCCCCCCTATCACATGGGCCATGTGAGCCATGTGATGTTATGCGAAATAACAGAAGGAGTCACAATGCAATTTCCCGTCAAAATCCGCTTTCCCGCCGGCGCACAAATCGCCGTCCCGGAAGCCTGGCAGCGCCTCCCCACCGGCGAAATAGAAGCCACCTATCACGATTACCAGGAGCTTTACTGGTCAATCACGCTCAGCCAGTGGCTCAAAGAATGGTCCCTAAAGGACCGGGCCGGCCCGCTACAGCAAGGCGAATTAATTCCCCGTGGAAACGCGGGCGCAGCTTATGAACTCTAAATTATCAACCCAAAGGAGAAACCCATGACCACCGAACTAACCGAAAAACTCAACCAACTGGCCCAACTTGCCAACGAGATTGGCGCTGAAGGCGTCTGGCTGTTCCGAGGTGTCAAAGACGCCTATCTCACCTATACCCCCAATGAGCCGGTCAAAGTAGACACCCCGCTCATCAGCGCTAATCTATCCATCCGCTTTGGCATCGCCGATACCGGCGTACTGCTGATCATGCGCTTTCCCGATGACGGCGGCCAGCACGGAGTCGAGTACAAGTAATGTGGCTGGCCGTTTTTTTTGCCGCCGGCTGCCTGCTGGGTATGCTGTTCTTTGGCCTGCTGCTGCTGGCCTATCATTACAAACTATTCTGGTGGAGAATCCCATGACCCGAATGAACCCCTATACAAAGCGCCAACTCCTGCGGGAGATCATGGCGGCCGGCGGCTTCTACGTCACCAACTGCCGCCCCCAGGCCATCCCCCTCGAATGTCACCGCCTGGATTGCCCCATGCGAAAGCTGGCCATCCCCCCCGAAGCAGACGAAAACGACCACCGCCTGGAGTGCGATCCACCCGGCCATCTCGCCGATCTGCTGCTAATGCTCCGCGCCACCACGCCATACCTACACCCTTCGCGGCCCGGAGCAGATGAGGCTAAATGAGGCCCATTTTTGCGGGTGAAGTAACAATCTGCTCTCCGATCCGGCTGAAAGAACACGACCAGATAGCCTCCTTCAGCGTAAAGCACGGCAAAGACCGCTTTTTTATTCGCACCGTTGGCATGGGGCAATATGAAATGATGGCCGAACTAGCCGACGCCGGCACCGTCCGGCTGTTTGTGTTCGGCTATATGTTCTCTTACCAGTCCGACCGCTGCCACCAGGACCATCACGGGGTAGAGCCGGTCTGGATGGTCAGCCTCGACCACTACGACGGCGACCCGGCCACCCTGCGCAGCATCGCCGCCCAATGGTTCACCGCCTCCCTGGTCACACTCAACGGCAGCGGCAGCCGCCCCCGGCTGGACACAAAACCCCTCAAAACCGCCTGAAATAATTTATATAGAGTTTACGTCTCCCCCACGCAGATTTTACGGACTTACCGCCACGAACATGGTAAGCTGAAACCAACCAAATACCGTATTTTGGACTGTTTCTCTACTTCAAATTCACTTACGCATTGGAGAACGGCCCCAGCATTTTAGCAGTTTTATACTGTCTAGCTGGGGCCGTTTTCATTTCACTCAAGGACTGGCCATGTACACCTTCACCATCTTCATGCTTGTCATTGTCCCAATGGTTTGGACCGCCTGGAAAATCTACCAGGCCCGCCGCGCCATTCTCACCGCCGCCAAACAGCAAGCCGACCTGATGGAAGACATGCCCATCACCGAGGCCGCACGCTTTAGCCTGCTGGGGAAAAATGACGTTCAGCCAATACCTGACCAACTACCTGAACTATACCTTGAAAGTCCGGGGCACCGTTGACCTGTCTCACACGGAAGTCTTAGCCGCCCTGACCGTATCCGCCGATATGGTTCTGACCGATTGGGAAAGCCTGCGCCAGATCAATACCGAAACCCACCTGAACCCAACCCAAAAAGCGGCCATTGTCGCCGCCTTGCGGATTGACAACCCTATTTCACGCCACACCCTGCTGAAGCATGACCGAAATCACCCTGACCACCTGGGAAGCCGCGCTTTATCTCCGCGACTCCACCTACCTTAATCTGTTCATCATCGCCGCCATGCTGCTGCTGGTCTACAGTCTTTGGATTGCCGGCCGCCGCCTGGCTGAACGCCTCACCGCTGGCCTGGCTATCATCGCCTATATGTCCCTGCTCGTTGTAGGAGTCGTCCAACTATGGCAGCTCTAGCCACCTACAGCCCGCCCCAGCGGGTCATCATCGGCAAACGAGGCCGGACCAAAATCATTGAGGCGCCCGGCAATTTCCCGGCCCGGCCTGTGCCGGCCATCAACCGCAACGACTACACCCCCGAATATTGGGCCGCCCTGCAAGACTACGCCTTCACCAAAAATACCCTGTCCAGGTATGACGAAAAAGATTTGTCTGCCGGCGACCGCCGCAGCTTGACCGAGGCCCGGGCCCGGGTTGAAGAAGAAAAAGAAATCTCTACCGTCGCCCGTGAGCATGGCTACATCCCCGGCCAGATGTCCCCCCGCGACTGGTCCGCCCTGGCCGATGAGCTGCGAGCCGAGGCCGGCGACGAACTGCGCTACGCCCAAGAAAGCGACCGCCAAGCCGCCGGCGACAAGCTGAGAGGCAAGGCTGATACCTGGATGCAGGTAGGGGGAGAAGCGCGGCTGGTCCGTAGTGGGGCGACGGCCAAGCAAGCCCGCGAAGTCACCCAAGAAATCAACGCCGGCACCAAAGCCAGCGCCGCCAAATATATGGGTGAGCAGCTTATCAAATTCGGCTACAGCCCTGAAACCGTTGAACGCCTGGACTACCAGCAGCGCCGCCGGCTGTTGTCTGAGATTAAATGGGGCGCACCGCAAAAGGCCCGGATCGCCGGCGTGAGCCTGGCTGAACGTGAGCGGGTCATCAATTCTGTGGCCGACCGCGACCGCCTGACCGCCGGCGCTATCGCCGTGAACCCCCGCGCCGGCAAAGGGTTAGAGACCTGGACCTACTACGAACAAGCCAGCCTCAAAGCAGGCCGTGAACCTGACTATGTGCCCGACCTGGGCGAAAACAACGCCCCTGACTATGTACTCAAACCGGACGCCGGCCAGAAGGCCAAAATTGACGCCCGCCGCGCCGCCCGTATCCAATCAGAGGAGATTGACTTTTAATGCAAACCGCCACCATGCCCACCTTCCTGGTCCGGTCCTCCGAGGACTGGCAGAAATTACCCGGCAACATTGACGCCCTGCACACCCGCCAGATTTTTGAGACCGACAACGCCCTGGGCCTGCCCGTCATCGGCAATGCCGGCCCGATCCGCCCGGACCGGCTGCACCCCTACAACCAGCGCACCCGGTCAACCGACAAACTGAACCGGTCTGCCGTTCATTTCTTCCTCGACGACTACCAGTTTGAGGTAGCCTGGAACCGGCCAAACCGCGCCCTGTCCTATGTCCGCCGCTTCGATGTCGCCATTACCCCGGATTTTAGCATCTGGTCACACTGGCCGCTGGCCTTGCAGCAGTGGAACACCTACCGCAATCGCTGGATTGGTGCATTTTGGATATCCGAGGGTCTGACCGTCATCCCCTCGGTGAGCTGGGCCGGCCCGAAGTCGTTTGACTTCGCCTTTGCCGGCATCCTGCGAAATTCAACCGTCGCTATCAGTACCGTGGGCTGCAACGTCAATGCCAAATCAAGAGGCAATTTTATAGATGGCTACTGCGAGATGATCGAGCGCCTGACCCCCACGCTGGTGCTTTGCTACGGGCGCATGCCCTTCGAGTCCATCGTCGAGACGATTGAATATCCCACCTTTTGGGAGGAGCGTAAAGCGTATGCGTGAATTGTTCAACGTTCAACGTTCAACGTTCAACGTTGCCTTTATCACCGCCCTGACTGCTCTGCTCCGGCTGCCCACGCTGGGCCTTGAAAGTTTCTGGTACGATGAGACTTTTACCGCCTGGCTTGCAGGGCTGCCGCTGCCCAACCTGGTGGCCGCCACAATGGGCGATGTTCACCCGCCCACCTGGTACTTGATTGAGTGGGGCATGGCCCACGCCCTGGGCGCAAGCGAATTTAGCTTGCGCCTCGTCTCTGCTCTGGCCGGCATTGCCCTGGTCCCCGCCGTCTATCGCCTGGCTTCAACGTTCAACGTTCAACGTTCAAACGTTCCTTTGGCCGCCGCCCTGGTCACGGCCCTGGCCCCGTTTGCTGTCTATTACTCTCAAGAGGCCCGGCCCTACTCGCTGCTGATGCTGGTCACAACGCTGGCCACTATCGGCCTGTTGGAGCGGCGCTGGTGGCTGCTGGTCGCCGGCTCTGTGTTTGCTCTTTATCTGCACAACTTAGCGGTTTTGTATGTCGCTGCCCTGGTCTGGCTTGGTCTGCATCGCTGGCGGCTAGAGTGGCGAATGTTAGGCTCTTTCGGCCTAATCGGTATGATCTGGTCGCCCTGGCTCATTTTTGGCCTGCTGCACCAGGTCAGCGACGTGCAAAACGGCTTTTGGGTGAGGCCCATCACCCTGGCACCCCGGCCTACATCCTGACCGCTTTATTTTTCAGCGAGTCCGCCTCATTCCTGGCGGTTAATGCCGGCGCACTTGTCGCCCTGGTCCTGGCGTTAGCCTGGCGAAATATCAAGCAGCAAATTGAATTAACCGGCTTAGTGGTGGTCTGTCTGGGCCTGGCCGTCATCCTCTCGGTAGTGGTGGCCCCGGTTTTAATCGTCCGGGTCATGGCCCCGCTCGCGCCGGTCCTGTACAGCCTGGCCGCACCCGTTCTAACGTTCAAACGTTCAACGTTTAACGTTCTGGCCCTGCTGACCGCGTTGACCTGGTTCACCGTCTACACTGTCAGCGACTCCGTAGGCCGTCCCCCGGCACTGCAAAACCTTGAACCTTTAACCTCGAACCTTCAACCTTCAGACGGCCTCTTTCACGGCAACTTAGCCAGTTACATCACCCTGCACTACTACCTGCCCAATGTGCCCCAAGTCGTTTGGCGGCAGGCCAATGATCTATCTCAGTCCCTTACGGACCAGACCAAAACGGCCATGCAGATGGATCAAGTCACCTGGTCCGCCGTCAAATGCACCCGCCCGCGCTGGTGGATTATCACCGCCTCGAATCCGACCACCAGCCCCGCCGAGCGGGACTATCTCACCAACCTACTGACCACCTATCACGGCGAACAGCAAGCCGTCATCAAACAGGGGGAGATGGTAGACGCCCGCCTGTGGCTGGTGGACACCCGCCCTTACTGCCCCCTCCTGAGCCAGTCGAAGGGGCCGCAGCTTGCCGAGGCCCGCCCATGACCCGTTTCACGCATCACGCATCACGCATCACACTGGCCTTTATTCTCAGCCTCAGCCTTAGCCTTAGCCTGATCTTCCCCGCTCTGGCCGATAGCCCGATGGTGGGTGAAATCCGCCTATGGCCGACCGACAACCCGCCCGCCGGCTGGCTCATCTGCGATGGCCGGACTCTGAACGTGGCCGCGTACCCGGAGCTGCACCAAACCATTTTCTGGGTTTATGGCGGCTATACCGGCGCAGAAGATCAATTTAAAATCCCGGATTTTCGGGGACGCGGCCCGATGGGGAGAGATACGTCACAATCTCAATTTGATGGTTGGGGCGAAAGTGGGGGGGAGATCAATCACACCCTGACGATTAATGAGATGCCGTCTCATAATCACGGCACTTATTTCAACAATTCAGGTGCGGCAGGAACGGCAAAGCCCGCTTTACAGGCTTTCGGTTCTTCTGCGTCCGGCTCCTATACCGGCGGTAACCAGCCTCACAACGTCCTCGACCCCTATTTGACCGTGAATTTTATCATCTACACCCGGCGTGGGCCTGCCCGACCCCGACTCCCACCCCCACCAACACGCCCGAACCGACCGCCCACCCCCGGCCCCACCGCCACCGCGACCACAACCGGCACCACCTATCTGCCCAACATCTACGGCAGCACTTACACCACCACTCTGAGCAGCGGCAAAACACTCACTCAGGCCGTACAGGTCAGCTTTGGCGAAATCATCATTTCCGGCCTGGTGCTGGCCGTCGTTGCTGTGGTGGCTTTACAAGTTCTTTACGGAGTGGTGTTCAAAAAATGACCGACACTTACACCACCACCCTGGTTACTGGTCAAACTCTGGCCATTACCACCCGCGCCGATTTTGGCGAGACCATCATGGCCGCGCTGCTGCTGTCGCTGCTGGTCGTGCTGGTCCTGAGCTTTATTTGGAGAGTGACGCATGGACGTCATCGCTGACACCATGTCACTCCTCACCACCGCCAGTATTGCTCTGGCCGTGGTCTTTATCGCTCTGGTGGCCAGCGCCGCCGTGAGCAACTTTATTGACGATATTACGGGTAAATAAATGTGGAACGACCTACAACAAACCTTTTTTATCACGCTTGGCCCGTTCATTCAAAACATTTTACTGCCTGTTTTCATCGCGGCGGGTGTTTTACTCGCCCTGTTAATGCCCCTGGCCCGCTTCTGGAAACCAACCGAGAAAATTAAACTCGATCCAGGGTGGGAGCGGGACCGGGATTAATTCAGACGAAAGGAGGTTCACAATATCCCATGTCATTCTCGATTGATGTAGACACCATCTTTAGCTATGCCAGCCAGATCGTCAACGCGCTCATGCCCATCATCGCGCTAACCGCTGGTCTTGCTTTCGGTTTCTACCTGGCCCGCAAAATCGCCAGCCTCTTTAGTGGCGGTTTTGGCAAATAACTTAACCATCATCTTTTAGAAAGGAGTCCTAACCCATGTCATTCTCGATTGACGTAGACACCATCTTCACCTATGCCAGCCAGATCGTCAACGCGCTCATGCCCATCATCGCGCTAACCGCTGGTCTTGCTTTCGGTTTCTACCTGGCCCGCAAAATCGCGGCCCTGTTCTCTGGCGGTTTCAATTAATCGCCCCGGTTGCCTTGAGGAAGGCAGAAAAATAATCACAAGCGCCCCGGCTGATCCCACCCCAGCCGGGGGCGTTTGAACTAACAAAAATGAACGCATCACGCATCACGCATCACGCATCACGCATCACCCTTCCCCTGCTGCTGGCCGCCCTGATCGGGGCCGGCCTGTTTGTGCTTGTCGCTGATCCGGCCCGCGCCGATGAGCCATGCGACAACCCGGAAGAAATCTACCTGGAGAATGATTTTTCCGTTGAAAGCTCACTGCCAAATTTATACTTTCAGGCCGGGGCCGACTATTGGGACATGATCTGCACCTCTGGCTGGTGCGACTACAGTGAGGATTTTGTTTCTATCAGCCAGCCGGTTTCATTTCAGGTAGGGGCCACCAGCCAACTGGCTATCAAAGTTCAGGCTTTTACGGGGGGCAACGGAACCAACTTTCGTAGTCGGGTGCATTTCACCGACGACACCGAAGCCTTTACCGGCTGGCGGCGGATTATTGCCGCCGGCGAGGTGGTTTTTCATTCTTTTGATTTGTCCAGCTACGCCGGCAAAAGCATTGATAAACTCTACATTGATTATCAGGGGACTTACGGCTTTTCAGAACAATACCGCTTTTTCCCTGGGGAATCCTATTTTTATGGCTGCCCCGGCTCGCCCGGCAGTTCCGACCTCTGCCCCCTCGTCCAAAATGCCCACTTTGCCGCCGCCGATGGCTGGCTGCTCGATGGCACGGCGGTTATTAGTGACGGCGTGCTGGTGCTGGCTGCCGGCGACATCGCCGCCCAAAACCTGACCCTGGAAAGCAATAAAACCTATAACGCGGTTATTTCGGCTACCACCGGCACCGCTTCGCTCAATGTGGTTTTAGGTGCTCAAAGCGAAGTGCTGGACATCGCCGAACCCGGTCTTTACACCGCCACTTTTACCATGCCCGAATTAGCCGGCCCTGTTCTCTTTAGCCTGGAAAACAGCAGATCGGCTGAACTCGCGCTTGATTTTGCCTGTGTTTCGCTGGCCACCGGCGACGGAGCGCAGCCGGATTGTTTAGCCCCCGAAAATGGCACGTTTGACACGGCTCAAGGTTGGCAGTGGTATCGTAATGCCGCCTGGGAGCAAATCAGCCAAAAGGCCGCGCTGCCCTACAATGATGGCAGCGACGGCGACATGAGTTTAATTGTGGCCGGCAGAGCCTACACCATGCCGGCAGTTCCAGCCGGTCAATTTTTGATTTTAGGCTATCAGGCTCAGGCATCCAGTGAAGTGGGTCTGGTCAGCAGTAAGGTAGGCACCGCCGAGACCGAACAAACGGTTTATAAAGCTCCCTTTAATTACGAAGTTGACATCACAACTCAGGCCGGTCAAACCGTTGATATTGCACTGGCCGACAGTGGCACCAGTGACCTGTTACTGGATAATGTCTGTATTTTTCTCTCTGACAACCCGCCCGCCTTGCCCGACGCCGCCGACCCCGGCGGCATTTCCGGCATGGACTTTGGCTTCAACTACACCTGTAGTGATGTGCCCGCGCTGCTGGCCGGGTGGGGGATCAATGTCCACAGCTTGCAGGCTATCTATGATACTGGCGTCTCTGTCTGGGAGCCTCAGTATTACATCCCCTGGTTAGCGGCAGCCCTGTGGAGCAACGCGGGCCGGCCCATTTCCTGCTTCCTTGTGGAACAAATGCGCCTCTTGGCTGGTGTAACCCAGCAGCAAATTAACATGTTTTTGAACTACGTCAATTGGGTAGTGCGCTCCTCGAACCTGGCCGGCCCCTGGCTACAGCAAGGCGTTTTTTATCTCCGTAGCGCCATTTTTAGCCCGGCCACTGCCGCCCGTACCACCGCTTACGGCTGGTTAAATTGGGCCGTCCGCAGCGCCCGCGGCCTGGCCGAGTCTGCCGGCACAAACTGGAAACTGACCACCGATTGGATCAAAGAGGCCGCCGTCTATCTGTCCGAGTCCTCATTTGGCTCCGGGGAACAACTAATTGACAATTTGCCCGGCGGCGGCACGATGTTTGGCTTTATTGATCTGCTCTGGGCCATGGCCACCCTTATGTGGGCGCTCTGGTCCTGGATATGGGATAACGTTTTTGTCCTGGTGGATATTCCCATCAGATTTTACTACGCCTTCAACGACGGCGTACAAACCGAGGCGTTTTCAAGCCTGATGAGCTGTAGCGGCACTAATTTCTGGTGCGGGCTGCTCGCAGGGACACAGTTAGTCAATCAAACCATCGGGCACACCATTCTTTATCCCATCGTGATCATGCTCATCATTATGGGGACGCTGGCTATTTTCTGGAAACACATCTGGCAGTTGGTTCATTTGGACATTCGATAAACGCTCATGAAACATCTTGTAAAATCCATTCCGCTTATTCTTGGTCTGCTACTGCTCACACCCTCTCGTGCTTTGGCTCAAAGCCCTTATTGGGATACGGCCTCACCCTGGGAAGATATTTGCGATAGCAGTTTACGCCATCAAGTGCCCTTGGTGGGGTTCGCCTTTAATCCCCCTGTTCCTACGGGGGACTCGCCGTTCAAAGCCCTTAACCGATTTCCCCTTGAGTGGACAGATCAAGGCTGCTCCTGGGCCTTACTGCCCGGTTATGGTTCTGACATTGACCCCAGCGGAAACCTGTATCGCCCGCCCGTCTCTTATTTTGAAGAAATAGCCCCCAGTGGAGTTATGGCGGTTAAATTCGGTTTCTATGCTCGTTCTGACACACCTACCACATTAGGGATCGAATTGTCGTACGCTGATGAAAATTTTGTAGTTAAGACGCTTTTTGAGGATGTTGATGTCACAGAAAGCTGGCAATATTTCTCTTTTGAAAAATATAATCTTGATTTGTGGGCTAATGGTGACAAACGGATCACGGCCTTTTACCCCACGCTGGATATATCTTCAGTTTGGGTGGACGCGGTTCAAGTGGACTACCTACACGTAGAGGGTTTTGTCCCGGTCATTTCTCCCACCCCGACTCGCACACCTATTCCTTATACGCCTACTGCAACCGCCACCGCCCGGCCAACACTCTGGGCGACTCCCACATCCATTTCCACGCCTGCGCCTGGCGTTACTATCACCCCTGTTACGCCTATTTCCACCAAGCAGCTACCGGCCAAATATAGCTTTGTGCCTACCTCGATCCCGGCAGTTAAACTACCGAGTTGGCCCCCTGTGGCCACAATGGCCCCTATTGCAACCCCGGCTACACCCATCAGCCTGGCGCTTATTCCCACGCCAGGTTTTCCTAGCCATAGCTGGGTGCCTGCCCCCGGCGAACCGACCCCCACCCCATTGGCCTGGACCACCGATGTGGTTTCTTTCACCAGTTGGTTGAGCGCTTCGACCAGTATCAACGGCACGGATACTTTTACGGTTGCCTCTGCACCGGGTTGGTATGCGCCCTCCCTCCCGCGACCGCTCGCCGACGTGGGCTGGACCTTTGAAACGATGCAAGGCGGCATCGCCACCGGCCAGCGGTACAGCCTGGCGGCCTGGGCCGCTCTCGCCGGTTATCTGGCCTCGCTGCCCATTCAACTTATCAAATCCGTGATGGACGTGTTTCGCTTTATGGGACCGTTTGGCCTGTTTGTCGGTTGGCTGCTGATCATGCTGCCCGGCGTCCTGTTCTTCAAAGTCTTCGAGTTTTTCAAGAGCCTGGTCATTCGCCTGTTCAACTTTATCTTTGACATGATCCGCTTCATCCTGGAACTCATCAAGCTCATTCCCTTTGTGTGACATCATGAAATACCTCATCATTTTTAGCATTGTAATTTCATCCTTCATCCTTCCGCCTTCATCCTTCGCCCAAAGCCCCGAACCTACGCCCGATCTGGACCTGCCCTACCACTTTGAACCGGTTGACTTCGACGAAAACGCCGCGCCCGATCTGCCGCTGCCCAGCGTCACCACCCCGGACTTTATCAACAAAGTGGGCAGTTACGCCCTGACCGTGTTTTCCTTGTTGGATAAGTACCAGGTGCTTGGCATTTTCGTGGTTATTATGCTGGGCCTGTCCTGTTTGTGGTGGTTGTACAGCTTTGTGACTGACCGGCCTGTACTGCCGACGCTCAATGTTTCCGGCGGCCTCGATATGGCTGACCAGGTGGGCGACGCCTACTTTGATGACCAGTACCGCCGCGCCGAAGCCACCTTTGACCACCCCCATGCCCGTGAACAAGCCTTTAGTGAAATTGCGGACGTGCGCGGCTCCTTCAAAGAGAACACCCGCAAAATTAAGAAGCTGGTCAAATACTTCTAATGTCAAAAGTTGAATTTCTCGAACCCGGACAGGAACCGATGACGCTGAACCGCGACAAACGCGGCCAGCGGGGACACCGTAGAGGAATGATGGAAAAATCAGACCTAATCAAAATAATAATTTTTGGAGCTTTGTTTTTGCTCTGTGTCTGGTATGGCCTGACCTGGGTTTTTGGCGGCTCCAAACTCGGCAAAGCTCAAGCCGCTTCAGCGGCTGAAGAACCGGCCATCATTCGCACCGTCGCCCCATTGGAGACTCCAACCCTCCAACCCTCCAACCCTCCAACCTTCCAACCTTCCAACCTCGAACCGGCCCAACTCGCCGCCACCGCCCAAATGCAGGCGGCCATCAATCGGCCCGCCGCTGTTGATCCGGCCGGCTCGCCCTACCTGGTCGGCGTTGTCACCTATGAGACCGGCTGCCCGTTGAGCAACCTGGGCTTTACCACGTCCGGCGCAAACGGTACGCCGTACTACCTTTACCTGTCCAGTATGTTGGACCGCGACCCGTACAGCGTCAGGTATTTTGTTGGGTGATGGTAAATACGAAGCCTGCAAGCTGCCCAACATCCCCGGTAGGTTTCTCTGGAAGTGGGGCGGCGAGATGATCGAAATTCAAGCGCCCTTATCGCCGATACCACCGTCAAGAAAATAGTGGCAGACGCCAAGCAAGGTTCAAACACCGACGCCCAGAGCGCCGAGCGAGCGCAA
>JAAUSP010000159.1 GCA_012032575.1 Anaerolineales bacterium
CTGGCAGTTAACCTCAACGAGCGGCTGGATTACTTTGGCACCACGGTCAACCTGGCGGCCCGTTTGCAACGACAAGAGCCAGGGCGGCGATGTAGTTATCTCGGAAAAACTGTGGCGTGACCCCGCCGTGGCCCATCTGCTGGACACTTTGGGGGTTAATGTCTCCCCCTTTGCCACTTCGATCAAAGGCTTCGACGAGCATTTCAGCCTGTTCCGGCTGGCCCTTCCGTCAGAGTCTTCTAAAAACTAACCACAGATTTCACGGATTTCACAGAAAAATGGTAACTGCTTAGCCCTCATGTCATTTCGAGGCCGTAGGCCGAGAAATCTCTACCGCGCTGCATCGGCCTCGAAGATTTCTCCCTTCGGTCGAAATGACATGGCTGAGTAGTAATGAAAAATGACAAGAATTTTGTGTAATCTGTGTAATCTGTGGTTAGAACTATCTGACTTCAAAATGGCTAAAGGCTTAACTTAAGCCATACTTCTTTTGCAGAAAAGCCTCCGCCGATTGGCCGAACAACAGATGAAGCAGCAAATCTTTATGGGTTTTGACATAAGGCAAATCATACTGATCTTCCAAAACCGGCAGCAGATACGAAGCGGCGCGATAGTGTCTGATCTCATCACCCGGTTCAAGCACCAGGGCGGCCACTTCGGGGTTGACCGGCGCGGGGGTACGGCCAAACTCGCCCCGGAAGATCATCTTGAACGGCTCGGAAATCAGCTCATAACGGCCATTCATCACGTTAAAGGCGGCCTGCGAGCCGATAATCTGGCTGGTCGGCGTTACCAGGGGTACATAACCGGCGTCGGCCCGCACTTGCGGAATTTCGGCCAGAACCAGGTCCATAAGCTCCAGTTGGCCCATTTCCTTCAACTGATTGTACAGATTGCTAAGCATCCCCCCCGGCACCTGGGCTTCAAAAATCTTGTCGTCAAAATCGGGGAAATTCAGCCCCGATAATAGTTGGCGCATCAAAGGGATGGCCTGTTCGATGGCTGCTTTATCTTCCTTGGCCACCAGTTCGATGATCTGATTGACCTGCTTCCGGTCAATATCTTCATACCGCACCGGGCGGTAAAATTTACCGTACTGCGGAATGAACTTTTTCAGTTCTTCGAAGATATTAAATAATTCGGCTTGAACCTTCAGAATAAGCGCCTTATCCAGGCCGTGGTCAATGCCCATCTCCTCGGCAAACACAATCAACACTTCAATAGACGGGTGTGAGGTTCCCTCGGCAAAAGGGGTGATGGCCGTGTCAATATAATCGAGCTTGTGGTGCATGGCCATCACGGCGGACAGCGTAGCGACCCCGGTGGTGCTGTGGCTGTGGAAGGTGATGGGCACGGAGATATTTTGTTTTAAGCCCTTAAACAGATCGAGCGCTTCGGTGGGATACAACAACCCGGCCATATCTTTGATGGCAATCTGGTCCGACCCTTCGGCTTCCAGTTTTTTGGCAAAATCCACAAAGTATTGGGTAGTGTGAACGGGGCTGGTCGTATAGGAGAGGGTTCCTTCAACCCGACCCCCGGCTGCTTTGGTCGCCAGAATCGGGATTTGCAGGTTACGAAAGTCATTCAGGGCGTCAAAAATCCGCATCAACCCCACCCCGTTGACCACAGCCTCCTTGACAAAGGAAATCACCAGGTCATCGGCGGCGGGCTGATAGCCAAAAAGATTTTGCCCCCGCAGCAGGCAGCGGATTTTTTCGCCGCCGCCCAGGGTTTCCCTGAAAGTGATCAATCTTTCCCACGGGTCTTCATCCAAAAATCGGATGCAACTATCGAGCGTGGCCCCGCCCCATAATTCCAGGGCGGCAAACCCGGCATCGTTAATCATCGGCAGAACCCGCATGGCCTGAGCGGTGGTCATACGGGTGGCGGCCAGGCTTTGATGCCCGTCCCGCAACGTTACATCTACAAACTGCGAATGGGTATTCATTTTTATTCCTACTCCAAAATAATTAAAACTTGGCCTTTTTGGATAGGCTCTCCAACTTTGATTTTGATTTCTTTGACTTTGCCGGCTGTACGGGCGTTGATATTCGTATTCATTTTCATCGCCTCAACCACCACCACCGGCTGATTTTGTTTAACCGTATCGCCTACCGCCACATTGATCTTGCGCGTTACACCAGCAATGGGCGAGGTAACTTCATTCCCGGAGGCGGCAGCGGGAGCAGCCGGCGCAGCCGGAGCAGGAGCCGGGGTAACGGGTGGTGGCGCTACCTGAGGCACGCTGGCCGCAGGCAGACTATTACCGCTCTCACGCTCCCCCAAGACTTCAACTTCAACTTCATAACTGACACCATTAACAGTGACACGTAACAACTTTATCATATCAAAAATCCTTTGGTTAAAATTATAATGATGATAGATATTTCGTAACTACTCAGCCATGTCATTTCGACCGAAGGGAGAAATCTCTGAGGCTGATGTAGCGCGGTAGAGACGCTTCGCGTCGGCCTACGGCCTCGAAACCTGTCCTGAGCCTGTCGAAGGATGACATGCGGGCTGAGTAGTAACGATGTTTCTGGTAATGCTTAACGTCTTGTTGCGCGAGCGTTCATGATCGAAACACGACCTTGCACTGCCCATGCGCTGGTGGGCCGAACACGCCAATAGCGAATCCGGCGAATCTGGGCGTTTTCACCCAGAACTTCTGTTACCGCCGCCGAAATAACCGCCATCACTTCCGGTGAGGGCGAAGCCGATACAACAGTGGGTCGGCCGGGCCGCAAAACAGTTGGATTTTCTTTCATAACTCACCTTTACTTTCGAGTGACATTTTACAGCGGGATCAGCCCGTGTTTTTCTGGGGGCGGATTTCGCGCTTGGCCCGGAGCGCCTCCAGGGCCAAACTCAGGTAGCGCCGCGTGTCTCTGGGTTCGATGATGTCGTCAATCAGGTTACGCGCCGCCCCCACATAAGGGTTGGCGAACTCAGACTCATACTCCTCGATAAACTTGGCTCGGGCGGCTTCGGGATCGGCGGCAGTGCTGATTTCTTTGCCATAGATGATATTGACCGCCCCGGCCGCGCCCATCACCGCCACTTCACCGGTCGGCCAGGCAGCGACACGGTCAGCCCCCAAATCTTTGGCGCACATCGCCAGATAGCCGCCGCCATAAGCCTTACGCAGAATGAGCGTAATCTTGGGCACGGTCGCCGCCGAGTAAGCAAAGAGCATTTTGGCCCCGTGCCGGATGATGCCGCCATATTCCTGCTCCACTCCCGGCAGGAAGCCCGGCACATCTACCAGGGTAATGAGCGAGATGTTAAAGGCATTGCAGAACCGCACAAAACGGGCAATTTTATCAGAGGCATTGATATCCAACGCTCCGGCCATGACCGCAGGTTGATTGGCCACAATACCCACCGATTGGCCGTTAATCCGGGCAAAACCGATGACCGCATTGGGGGCAAACTGTTCCTGGATTTCCATAAAATCGCCGTCGTCCACCAGCCGGCGAATAACTTCTTTGACATCGTAACTGTCGCGGGGATTATCAGGAATGATCGCATCCAAGACCGCATCATCGCCAAAGGTAATCTCGCCGTCACCGTATTCCGGCGGGTCTTCCAGGTTATTGCTGGGCAGAAAACCAAGCAACTTTTGGCAGAGTTGAATCGCGTGCTGGTCGTTTTCGGCCACAAAATGGACGTTGCCGCTGTGCGCTTCCTGGGCGTAAGCGCCGCCCAATTCTTCGGAAGTAACCGCTTCGCCGGTCACCTCCTTGATAACCTGGGGGCCGGTGATAAAGAGTTTACCGGTCCCTTTGACCATGATGATAAAATCCATCAGGGCCGGTGAATAAGCCGCTCCGCCGGCGCACGGGCCGGCAATAATGGCAATCTGCGGCACTACCCCTGAGACCAGCACGTTTCGATAAAAGATGCGTCCATAGCCGCTCAGAGCGTCAATGCCCTCCTGGATACGCGCCCCGCCGCTGTCGTTGATAATCACCAGCGGACTGCCGCTCTTTAAAGCCATGTCCTGAATCTGGCAAATCTTGTGGGCGTGAATCTCGCCCACCGAACCGCCGGAAACCGTAAAATCCTGAGAAGCGATGAACACCTGCCGGCCATCCACCGCCCCCACCCCGGTGACGACGCCGTCAGCGGGCAACTCCTGGCCGGCAGTCCAAACCGGGTCGCCCGATGTTGGGCAAATAAATACATCTCCTGAAAGGTGTCGGCATCGAAAAGGAGCGACAGCCGTTCACGGGCGGTCAGTTTGCCGCTCTCGTGCTGTTTGGCAATTCGCTTCTCGCCGCCGCCCGCGGCCAGACGGGCTTTGATTTGCCGCAACTGTTCAACTTTTTCTTTTGTTGTCTTCATAAAAGTTCACCCCTACGAATGATGCGTGAAGCGCAGCAGTTGTTTGCCACTCTCGGCCACCGCAGCGGCTACGGCGGCTTTACCCAGGTCAAGCAGGATGAAAGGCGCAACACCGCCCAGCCAGGCATTTTGCCAACTGCCCAGCACCACCGCCAGCCAGTTTGCCCCCACCAGGTAGATAGTCAGCATCCCGGCCAGGGCAGCCACAAAATTGCCCCACCATGTTCGGGCCGAGAAGCGGTCGGCTAACCAGCCGGCCACAAACGCGGCAGGCACAAAACCGACTAAATAACCGGCAGTTGGCCCAAAAAAGGCGGCAGCCCCCAAGCCGCGAGCATCCAGGGGCAAACCCATAGCCACCAGACCCAGGTAAGTCAATTGAGCCGCGGCTCCTCCCCGCGCGCCCAGGACGAGGCCGGCTAAAACCACAGCCAGCGTTTGCAGGGTGATGGGAACCGGAGTAAACGGCAGCGGGATGGTGATCCGGGCCGTCAGAGCAGTGATGGCAGCAAAGCTGACGATACTGGCCACCTGCCACCAGAGCGTTTTATTGAATTGGGTAGATAAGCTTTTGGTATTACTATTCATTTTAAAAATCTCCTCAATAGAATTTTAACAAGAATTTTAACAAAAATAGCCCGGGCTATCCGCTTTACGGAAACACTCGGGCTGCTAGAAACGCAATGGATTAAGAAAATCAATCACCGCGTCTGGACACTCTTTGAAGTTTAATCTCGCATCCGCACCGATGCGACCCTAAGGCAAAGTAGCCTTCCCACCCCCGTGATGGGACATCAACGGCCTGACTGTTATGAATCCAGTATACCTATTTAGAATTAAAGTTAGTTGCTTTACGCCCAAAATGGTAGTGATAAATGACATCATTGTATGTGAAAAATATCACTATCATTCCTGGGAAACAGTACCCCCCTATCGCCCAGTAAACTTTTTGTAGTTTACCATAGCTCGCTGACCTTGACCAGTTTGGACAGCCAGCCGGGTCCGTCCCAGATTTTAGGCAGACCTCATAGGTTTGGTCTTTCCCCTAAAAATTGGGGCGCACCCTTCGTAGAATTTGCCTTTTGACTCTTGAAACCGATTGTGATAGCATATTAACTAACTAAATAAAAAGACCGCTGCTTAACCGCAGCGGTCAGACTAACACTTGCCCCCGTAGCTCAGTGGATAGAGCAACTGCCTTCTAAGCAGTTGGCCGCCCGTTCGAGTCGGGCCGGGGTGCTTTAGGTTCAAGCCTCCGGGTGCGGATGCTGAAAGAAAAAGCGAAGCATCTCCTGGCTGGCGTCAGGTCCTTTGGCGTCAGTCCAGGCAACTTGCGGGTTTCCCCCCGACCAGGCATGGCCGGCCCCGTGAACCAGCCACTGCTCCATCAACGGCGCACCACTCTGATCATGGTAAACCGAGCGGGTATAAGCATGCCCGCCAGGAACCTGACCTTGCTCAGTTGTCATCTGAGGTTCGGGTCCGTTTTGGCCCGGCGCACCCGCCAGTTCCAGCCATTGAGCAATAATCTGATCCCCATTATGCGGGTCCACAATCGAATCCTGATCGCCGTGGAAAACAATGGTGGGGACAATCCGCAGTTTTGCTTTTCCTCCCGGAGCACTGCGTAGTTTCTCGGTCGAAACTGACCCGGCCCCTTTGATCGCCGCCAGGCCGGAAAGCAGGTTGTGGGCCACCCCGTAGGGAACCCCCGATTGAATACCACTGGCGGCATAGAGGTCCGGGTAGGTCATACCCATAATCGCGGCCATCGCCCCGCCGGCCGATATCCCGGCTATGTAGACCTGCCGCCGGTCCAGGCCGTAAATGTCAAGAATCCGGCGGGTCAAACCGGCAATAATCCCCGGTTCACCCCGGTCGCGCTGCTGCTCCGAAGCCTTAAACCAGTTCCAGCACTTACCGAAGTTGGCCTTGAACGTTTGGGCTGGATAGACCACCAAGAACGAATGGGTTTCGGCAAATTCATTCATCCGGGTGGCAGTCGCAAAATCATCAGGCGACTGGGTACAGCCGTGCAGCATCACCACCAGGGGCCACGCCTGGCCTTGATAACCACTGGGGATGTAAAGTTTATAGGCGCGGGTACCGGCCTTACAAGTAAACGACTCTTTGATAAAGCGGCCTTTGGTCTGGTCTGGCGTATCGGTCGGGGGTGCTTCAACATCAGGGGATGGGGGTTCGACACGTTGGCCTTTGCGCGTTTTTTGCCGGGGTGAGGGCAGCAAAGGCGGTAGAATCAGTTGGGTTTCGGGCAGAATTTCGCCCTCAGCCGGCGCAGAGTGACCAAGAATCGTGACCTCAACCTGCCGCAAATTCGATTCCGGGGCGTCCGGCTCGACCACGCGGAATGAGCCTTCCACATACGGTTCTGCCGGCGCATCCGCTTCAGTGGGTCGGGGCTGCGGCTTAAGCGCCTCACGGAAGGTTTGGTGAATAAAAGCCGTCGTTTCGAGAAGCCGGCGGGTCCGGGTAAATCGGGCAGCATCCGACATTCTGGCCCGCATCCGTTTATTGTATGAAAACATCCTGCCTCCTTTGGGTAAATAAATGTTCCGCAATCTCCACAAATACCTGTTTTTCAGGAGATTAGAGATTGGAGATTAAAAGAATAATCTCCAATCTCCAATCTCCAATCTCTAATCTCTAAACCCCTGCGGTAGTACGAATTCTATCGGCCAGCGCCGACTTGACCGTTCCACTGGCCCGTAAAGCGCCCAACACCACCAGCGAGTCAATGGTGGCCCGAGCCAGTTCCGGCGAGACATCATTGGCAATCACCGCCAGACCCAATACATGAATTTGGAGCTTCTCACCCGCCGACTGGACCGCTTCAAGATCGCGGCGGCTGTAATGCTGCAAGCCAAGCACCAGAGTTTTGCGGGCCACTGTTTGTTTGACCACATCGGCATGGGTGGCTAACTGATTGCGGATCGCGGTGCGAATAAAGTCGGTGCGGTTGGAATAAAATCCCTCCTGGACCAATAAATCAATTTGCCCCAGGTCAATAAAGCCCAAATTGATGGTGATTTTTTCGGTTTCGCCGGCCATACCATCCATTCTCCATCCATATACCATCTAACTGGATGGTATTATAGCAAAGATTAACTCTCTGTCAATAAAGCAATATCATTCAAAATTTATAATTTACCTCTCGTGTCATCCTTCGACAGGCTCAGGACAGGTTTCGAGGCTGAAAGCCGACGCGAAGCGTCTCTACCGCGCTGCATCGGCCTCGGAGATTTCTCCCTTCGGTCGAAATGACATGGCTGAGGGGACACCAAAATTCTATGGGATTGGAAAACTTGATGGCAATTGGAGAGTTTATACAGTCAGCCGGGCGGTTTCAATCCAGGCTTTTTCGGCCAGAGCATGCGCGCCAAAGGTCATAAACATAGTCTGGGCCTCGTTCAAAAAATCGCGGGCTAATTCGGCATCGCCGGAGTGGTTGCGCCGGATGAGCATACGGCCGTAATCGAGCCAGGTGCGTGCATCCTGATACCACAAACCCTTGCGGCGGGTGACGGTCAGGGCACGTTTGAAAGCAGCTTCGGCCTCAGTCCAGTCGCCCTGCTCCGTGCAAAATGCGCCATAACCCCGGTGAAGAATTGCCCACAGGTAAGGCAAATTCCAGCGTTGAGCTTCGATTTCCGCCGCCGGTCTTAATTCGGCAATGGCTATCTCATCACCCAGATGACCGTAAATTTCCAGCAGCCACACCCGGTCGAAGCGGCCCGGTAGAAAAGGCGTCGAGAAGGCCTGGCCGCCTTCCAGATTGAGGATGGCCTCATCCCAGGCTTCGACCTCGTAATGCAGCCAGCCCAGGGCAAAACGATAGGGCGGAGCTTCGATGGTGGGGTACAACAGGCCAGTTCAGCCAGATCACGGGCGGCGGCCTCGGCTTGACCCTGTAAGGTGTAGAGAATCGCCAGATGGGTCCGAAAAAGGGCCTCCACTGGCTCGCCAAATTCTAACAGCCCGGCCCGCGGCCCCAGACCAACGCCCTGGTTGGCATAGCCGACCGCCGCCGCGAGTTTGCCCCCCTGCAAATGGAGCAGCACCAACCGGCGCAGCGACTCCCACTGCCCGCCGATATTGTCCGTGCGGGTGGCAATAGCCAATGCTTCCAGGCAGAATTTGGTGGCTCCGGCCAGGTCGCCGGTTTCCCAGCCCATCTGGCTGGCGGCCAGGTTAGACTCCACCGCCTCGGCTGGATCGCGCAGACGGGGGATCATCTCCAACCGGCGGTGGTCTATCTCGTGGGCGGCGGCCAAATTCCCCCGGCGGCGGTGAATTCTTTGCAGCGCGTCAAGCGCAATGGTTTCCTCGTCGGCTGCGTCTCCCTGCGCGGCCAGGGCAGTGGCAGCTTGAGCCAGGTTCAAGACCGTCTCATCGTCGGAGGAGTCGTTCCGTTGGTGCAGATTAAAAGTCATGGCCGCCAACAGCCGCACCCGCTTGGAACTGTCAGCCCGGTCTGGGTCCTGATCGAGCAGCCGCAAGGCTTCGGCCAGGTAGGTATCCAGCTTTTCGGCCCAGCCCGGCCAGTGACGAGCAATTTCACCCATATGCAGATATAAACGCAGCAGAGTTCTGGTATCGGGTTCGGGCGCAGTTTGCCATAATTGAATGGCCCATTCGTAGGCGGCCACAGCATCCACAATTTGCCGGGTGTGATAAAAATAGAGATCGCCCAGTTGTTCCAAAACCCAGGCAGGGCGGTTGACCTCCTGATCGGCCATCAACAGTTCCAGGATCAGATGATAATGCTTGACGGCGACCTCGCTGGCGTGAACCTGGAGGGCGTGATCGGCCGCAATTAAATTGTAACTTATGGCTTTCTCGCGGTCGTCGTCACCGGCCAGGCCAAATGGTAAGCCAGTTCATCCGGTGAGGCGATGGGCTGCGCCCGGTTCTGGTTCAATCGCTCCAAAGCATGACCGATCTGCCGGTGCAGTCCCACCCGCTGCCGGACATTCAGGCTTTCGATCAGCGTTTGGCGGATCAAGGCGTGTTCAAAGGCGTAAAGCTCCACGCTGGGGCTGCCTTCGGCAAGCGAGACCCGGCGAATAAGCTGCATCCTGATCGCTTTTTCCAGAGTCTTGATAACCGCATCTTCGCTCACCGCCGCGACCGCCGCCAGGGTATCAAGCCTGAAGCGCCGGCCCAGCAGCGCGGCTAGACTCAGCAGACGGCGCTGCGACTGGCTCAATTTATTGAAGCGCCGGCTCATAACTTCCTTCAAGCTGGCGGGGATTTCCAGCCGGTCCAGCTTTAGCCCACCCCAGCGGCCCCGGCTTGAGTCGCGGAAGATGCGGCCCGCTTCAATCAGAGTCTTCAACATCTCTTCGACAAAAAAGGATTGCCTTCGGTGGCCTCGAACACCGCCTGACTAAACTCAGGCGTCACCTCTCCTTCGAGCAGGGTTTCCAGCAGCGCCTTGAGGCCATCGGCAGGCAGGGGAAGCAGCCGCATGTGAGTCGCCAGGCCGGCCTGGGCAAGCTGGTCGAGCAGTTTGGCTACGGCTTGAGGGGAACCTTGCTGCGATTGACGGCTCTGATAAGTTACCATCAGCAGCAGGCGGTGCTGGCGCGTTCCCATACGGGCCAGGTGATTCAACAGGGCCAGGTCGGCCGGGCTGGCCCAATGCAAATTTTCAAGGATGAGCACCAGCGGCTCACAGGCAGTAGTGAACAGGGCCGTTACAGCTTCAAATAGGCGCAGCCGGGCCTCGGCGGGTGAGAGCGGGGTAGAACTGGGAGCTACGCCCAGATGGGTTTCCAGGCCCGGAGCCAGTTTGACCAGTTCGGCGGCCAGACCCACCGGCAGGGGTCCGCTTGTGCCGGGTTTGATATTAGCCTGCACATAAGCTTTGACAATCTCGATAAAGGGCTGGTAGGGTAGGGTCAAATCGGCATCGTAGCAGTGCCCGGTAAAAACCTGGACGTTTTTTAAACGCGCATAAAGACTGGCCTCTTCAACCAGGCGGGTTTTGCCAATCCCCGGCTCGCCTTCAATAAAAATAACCTGGCCCGACCCCTGGCGCATCGTTTCGATGGCATGACGCAGCAGGGCTATCTCCGTCTCGCGGCCCACCAGCCGGCCGCGGGCAATTGCTTCGAGAAGGGAAGCCCTGGTCAGAGGGCGTTCTTCCCCGCCATTTTGCTGGATTGTTTGGAGGTCGGCCAAAACCGCTTCGGCTGTCTGGTAGCGCTCGGCGGGGGTTTTGGACAGCAGTTTGAGGATAAGCGAGGCCAGGGCGGGCGGTAGATTGGGGTTGTGCCAGCGGGGCGAAATGGGGGTAGCATGCAAATGCTGCGAAATGACCACCAGCGGCTCATCACTACGAAAGGGGAAGCGTCCGGCGGCCAGCTCGTACCAGATCAATCCAACGGCGTAGAGGTCGGCGCGACCATCCACGGCTTGCCCCAGGGCCGCTTCGGGGGCCAAATAGAGGGCCGTGCCGGCCACCAGATTTTCGCTGGTGATACGCACATCGCCGCTGAAATAGGCCAGACCAAAATCCATCACCTTGACCTGGGGCTGGGGTAGCTCCAGGTCAGGGTCAAGCAGCGCTGATGACTCCAGGCCGGCCAGCATAATATTCTCCGGTTTTAAATCGCGGTGGATAATGCCGGCCTGATGGGCGACCATCAGCGCGGCCAACACCTCGCTCATGATCTGGTTGACCAGTTCGAGCGGCAGCAGCGACGGGTATGCCTCCAACAGAGTTCGCAGGGTGCAGCCGGCCACATATTCCAAAACCAGGTAAGGTGGGTCTGCCTCCGTTCCCAGATCATAAAAGCCGACAATATTGGGGTGAGCCAGACGGCTTAACAGAGCCGCTTCACGACGCAGCCGCTCGATCCCCTGGTCAGGCCCGGACAGTGATGTTTCCAGGGTTTTTACGGCCACCTGGCGCTGCAATTTCAGATCAAACGCGCGATAAACAACCCCGGCCCCGCCTCGCCCCAGGACTTCTTCCACCCGATAACGGTTGTCGAAGATCAAGACTGTCCTCCCGTACCGCCATCCGCTGCATCAATCCGCTCGTAAAGCCAAATGTTGTCTATATTAATCTGAATTTTTCAAAATCGTACCCTTCGATACGCCTTTCACTGCGTTCAAGGCTACTCAGGGTGCGATAAGAAGCCAAAAAATCATCCTGAGTAGCCCCGACCGGAGGGAGTGGGCGTATCGAAGGGTGATTTTTGATGATAATTCGGAACTCAGATTATAGTATACCTTCGGCCCCCCTGTTGTAAACTCTGCCGGTTTTATTTCCCGTTAGGCCGGGGGGTGTCCAGGCCGGCCAACGCGCGGACTTCCTCGATATAGGCCACCAGGTTTTCCAGGGGCACATCCCATAGGATGGTATGGGTGGTTTGCAAAATGTAGCCGCCGCCCTTACTCAATGTAGCCGCTCGCTCGCGCACTTCGGCCCGAACTTCTGCGGGGGTGCCGAAGGGCAGGGTTTTTTCGACATCCACGCCGCCGTAAAAGGTGACTTTGTCGCCGAAACGGCGCTTCATTTCCAGCACATTCATCACCGACGGTTCGAGCGGATTGAAAATATCCAGCCCAATTTCAATCAAATCGGGAAAAATCTCGACAATATTACCGTCGGAGTGCTGGCCGACGTAAACCCCGGCATCGTGGCAGTGCTGGTAAATCTGGGCCAGGCGCGGCTTGATAAAGCGCCGCCACAGTTTGGGGCTAAACATCAACCCGGTTTTGGAACCCCAATCGTCGGCAAAATAAAAGCCGTCAATGCCCAGGGCAATCTGCTGGTCAATGATCGGCAGATTCCACTTGTATAAAATCTGATCCAACAGGTCATCCACAAATTCCGGACGGTCGAGCATATCAGTAAACAAATTGACCATCCCGCGCAGGCTCCAGGCCCGTTCAAACAGGATCATGCCAATCTTGCCAAAGATAAAGGCTTTATCGCGCCACTGATCGGCCAGCTTTTTGGCGGCGTCAAACCGTCCGATATGGTACGGGTCGGGCCAAACAAACTTGTCCAGCAGGGTGTAATCATCTTCCAGCGGATACTGCACCGGGTGTGGCATGCCCGAAGTCCGGTCCCAGACGCAGCCGAACTCATCCGCATGCAGCGCGCCTTCTTTATCCAGGTTGGTAAAAACCGGGCCGCCGCTGGGTGTCAGCCGGACTTCCTGGATTTCATTGGCCCAGGGGTTGTAGTTAAAATCCGACCCAACCTTGACAATGTGATTGCCGATAAAATCGGCCAGCTCGACGCTGTCCTTGAGCTGGTAATGCTCGATCAGCTTTTCGTACACTACCGGAATGGCGTGGAAGTTGTAAGGCACAAAGTCGGTTTCTTCATGCTGTACCGCTTTGAGAACTCGCTCGCGGCGGTTCGTGGGTGTTTGATAATTCTGGATAGCCATCGTCGCTCCCTCTATAAAATTGATTGATTTAGCTGCATTATAAGGCCGGAGCAAGGCGGCTGTCAACGAATTATGCGCTTGCCGTTATTGTCCCCCCACTTCGAGCCGTGTATAATCGTGGTATATACTTGACTAATTTTGGAGCAAACTCTCATGGAAGAAACATTGCAGCAGCGCCGTGTCAGCGATTTGATGACGACAGAGGTGATTACCGTCGGCCCCGAAACTCGGGTCGGCGAGGTGGCCCGGCTGATGTCGCAGCACGATGTGAGCGGTCTGCCGGTGGTTGACGCCGATCATCGGGTTATCGGCGTGGTCACTGAGCTGGATTTGATTGTCCGCAACGCTCACTTCAAGCTGCCCAGCTTTCTTTTTATCTTCGACAATATGATTCCGCTGGAACTGCCCGGCCATTATCGGGAACGGCTGGAGCGAGCCATGGGCACCAGCGCCCGCGAAATCATGTCCGAGCCGCCGGTGACTATTTCTCCGGACACAACTATCGAAGCCCTGGCCGATTTAATGGTGGACCGCCGGATCAATCCCGTTCCGGTGGTGGCGCAGGGCCGGCTGGTGGGCATTGTCAGCCGCTCGGATATTATCCGGCATATGGCCGAAGACCTCAGCGAAGGTAACACTACCGATTGAATCCCCTAATATAGCAGGGAAGGCTGGAAGGCTGGAAGGCTGGCAAATTTCCACCAGCCTTCCAGCCTTCCAACCTTCCTGGGTTATAAAAATTGCCATATTGAATATCAATCCTCAT
>JAAUSP010000160.1 GCA_012032575.1 Anaerolineales bacterium
GGAGGAGGAGGCGGGTAAGAAATAGAATTAAGAATAAGAAGAGGCTTTCGAGGGGGAGCGCTTGCGCCAAACCTGCCAGGTCAGAAGGAAGAAGAGCGATAGGGTGATCAGGCTCCACCAGAGCCAGCCTTCGTTTTTGAGCCAGGGGAGGAGGGCGGTGGCGAGGGCAAGGAAGGTTGGAGGGTTGGAGGGTTGGAAGGTTGGAGGGTTGGAGGGTTGGAGGGTGAAATTGTTGTGCCATTCAAAGAGTAAAAGAAAAGATAAGAGAACGAGGGCGGCGAGGGGGATGTCGGCGAGGCCGGTGGCGGCGGGGCGTTCGAGGCGGGGGAGGGTGGCTAAGAGGACGGTGAAACCTAAAGCGGCAGTGGGGGAGGCGAGGCGGCGGGCGGCATGATAGAACAGCAGCAGCAGGGCGGCATAAAATAAGAGGGAGATCAGATTGATGGCGGGTTCGTGGAGGCGACCCAGCCAGGTGTAAAACCAGGCTTCGACCAGAGGCAAGAACAGCGGATAGTCCATGTTGGTCGGCAGGCGGGCGGGGTGGTGGTACAGATTGGGGGAGAGGGTCTGGTCCATGTAAATGGCGTTGGCTTTGCCGGCCCAGTTGACCCAGGCATCCCAATCGGTCAGGGGCCGGCCCAGGCAGCGAAGGCGACGAGGGCGATTTGGAGGGAGAGGATGAGGAGAAGGGGTGACAGGGTGACAAGGTGACAGGGTGACAAGGTGACGGAGGGGAGGTAGGAGAGACGAAGGGTTTTTCGGTGGAGGTAAAGCCAGAGCAGACAGCCCAGGATACTTAATCCAATGACAGATTTGGTCAGTGACAGGCCTGCCCAGAGCAGCAAGAAGACGGCCAGTGAGGTGATCCCACAGCCCAGCAGCCAGCCGGCGGCCAGTCGAAGCGGCCACGAACCAGCTAAACGATGGAGCGTGAGACGATACAGCACGTCGCCCCACAGCCAGATGGAGAGAATCGCGCCGAGGGAGAGGAGGAGACCGCCGACCGCCGACGCCGACCCCTGACCCCTGACCCCTGTCTTCGCTGCTCAATATCTGGCTGCTGCCGTCCAAGAAAATGAGATAAGTATCGGCATCGAAAGAGAGAACAGCACCGGCGACAGGCGGTTGGGCAAAGCCATCGGCTAAAATAGCCTTAGCGCCGTGTGCTTCGGCCAGGGTTAGGATGTTGGCTTCGGTCAGGTCGGTGGGCAGCCACCAGGCCGGGTAGCGATTGGCAGAGACCGGGGCGGCCCACCAGACGGGGCGCGGGTACAGGTGATAGAGTGCCCGGTGATACAACACGTAGGTCGGATCGCCGTAGGTGCGCGGGCTGGCGGTGAGAAGTAGCAGGCTGGTATCAGGGGCGGTGTGCTGTTCGACCCAGACCAATAAATCGTAGCTGGCGGGATAATAAGCCAGGCGGGCGGCTTCCGTGGGTTCGGCGTGGGCAAATACAACCAGTTGGCGCAAATAATCAAGCCGGGCCGGCAAGTAGTTGAGCTGGCTGATGATAACCAGCAGCAGCGCCAGTCCTGGTAACAGTTTTTTGATCACTTTCCAAAGCAAGCTTTGGACTCCTATAGCTTATTTTTTGAGTTCATAAATTTGAAGCCGGCCATAGGTGGGGTCATCTATCCGGGCGATAAGGCGGGCCTGTCGTTCAGCCAGGTAGGTCCAGAAATCCTGGCCGAGTTGGTGCAGCGGATGGTCCGGCTGGGCAGTTTCGGCCAGAAAATCGAGCATGATTTGATCAAGCAGGATGATTTGGGGCGGTTTCATCTGCACGGCCTGAATAAAAGAAAACGGCTGCGAGACGTAGTTCGGATTGGTCCAGAAAATAGGAACCAGAATACTCTGATAGTTTTGATGATGGGCAGCCAGGCCCAGCCAGTAATGCTGCAAGCCCATCACCCGGCTTTGCGGCGGAAGCTGAACGGCAATCGCGTCGGTAAAGGTTTGATACGGGGTCAACTGCCGGGCCGCTGCGTGAAACCGCACTGAGGTCACGATACCTTCGGCCATGCCCGCCAGAAAAAGCAGCGCCAGAACGGGCCGCCACCAGCGTCGAGGGGTGGGCGCTTGCCAGAGGTGCAAAAACCCGGCCGCGATGACCAGCGCAAAAAGAGGCCACAACATCGCCAGATAGCTGAAGGTTTTGAAAGAGAGCAGAAAGGCAAAAAGTCCACCCACGGTGATTAAGGCAGAGACTAAATTCGGGCCGGGATGAACGTTGAACGTTGAACGCTGCTTGCGCCCTGTGGGTTGAACGTTGAACGCAGGAACCAAATCAAGCTCAGACTGCCCCCGATGAGCCAAAGCCACGCTCCCAACGACTGCTTCGCGCCGTTGAGGATGGGGTCGTACCGTTCGACTTCGTTGAGCAGATTGATCAGATAAAAGCGGCTGTCCAGCAGGCCAAAACGGTCGGCGTAGTTGCGGTTTTGCTGGACAAAGCCGCTCCAGCCGGAAACGACAAAGAGCAGCCAGGGGATCAAGGCCAGGCCAAAGCCTATCAGGGTGATGACAGCCGGCTTGACTGAATGCCCGCCTCGAAGCCACAACATAGCCAGCAGCAGCGCCGGCAGCCAAAACGCGCCGTAGACATGGCTGAGGGCAGCGAGACCAACCAAGAAACCCACTCCTAAAAAGCAATGTGATGCGTGATGCGTGGTGCGTGGTGCGTTTGGCCGGTCCCCGGTCGCCGGTCTCCGGTCTGATTTTAACTTATGCACCAAAAGGAGCAATGCGCCCAATCCAAACACCGGCACAGCGCTGTCGTAGCGAACAATGCGGGCGACATCGGCCAGGGGGATGCCGCTGGGCAGGTGAGGAAAAGGTCCGGCGATGCGCCAGGTGGCTAAAATCGCTACGGTCAGGGTGCCGTACCAGGGTGAAAACAGTCTGGTCCCCAGCCGGTGGGTCAGGGCCAGGGTCAGCAGGATGAGCGCCAGGGGGACGAGTCGGGCCTGAAACAAGCCCAGGCCGAAGAGATGCAGCGCCCCGCCGACTAAAAGGGGAAAGAGCGGCATAAACCCAAAGTAATGCTGTTCCATGCCGTAGAAACCGGCAAAGAGGTCGGTGCCAAAGCGGCCTTCGGCCCAGAAGGTGTATCCGGGGGCGGCCTGCCAGGACTCGTCTTCGTGGATTTTAGGGAAGCGGTCGAGGTTGGTCAGTCCGACGGCCCAGAAATAAAGGAGCAAGAGCAAGGAAAGGAAGTGAGGCGTAAGGCGTGAGGCGTGAGGCGTGAGGCGTGGGACAAGTGGTGAGGTCATCGGCAATTGGTTAAAACCCTGTCACCGCTATCGCCCATTTTTTAGCTTCACCGTTGGCCGCAGGTTGAGCGAGCAGACACATTTCCGGCAGATCGGGTCGGTATCCATATCCAGATTTTGGCGGAAGGCGATGGCTTCAGGGCTGTTGAGCAGGTCCGGCAGCGGCGTCTGGCGGATATTGCCCAGAGCGTGATGGAAGAAGCAGGAGCGAACCGTTCCATCGGCCTCGACCACCGTCGAAACCCAGGGCGCATTGCAGCGCACCGGCGGAAAGCCGGTCAGGCCATGAAAGGCGGCGTAATAATCATAAATCCGCCGGATTTTGGCCGGCGATTCGGCGATGTAGCCGCCGGCGAAATCAGCAGAATAATTAGAGATGAGAGATTCGATGATGGTTTGCAGTTGAGGCAATTGCGCCGGTTCAAGTTTGACTTCCTCTGTCCGCTCCTCGTCCCACAATTCGGGGCGGTTGAAGGCTTCGCTGGACACGTCGGCGGGCAAAAAGCTGATGCCGTCCAGGCCGATGGTGTGGGCAGCATCAATGATGTTGGGCCAGTCGGCAAAGTTGAGCCGCTGGATCACACAGCGGGCCGAGATGGGAAATCCGGGATTGAGTGCCTTGACCGCCTCGATCCCTTCCGCCAGCTTTTGGAAGGCATTGGGAATCCGGCGAATAGCATTGTGGACCGCCTCGGAGCCGTCCAGCGAAACGATAACTTCGTCGGTTTGGCTGACCACCTGCCCGGCGTACCGGTTTAGCAGCAGGCCGGTCGAAAGGATGGTGATCTTCAGTCCCTCCGCCCGCAGCAGGTCACACAAACGGAAGAGATTGGAATTCATCAGCGCTTCGCCCCCGGACATGACGACCCACTGCGTGCCCAGTTTTTTGAATGAGGCCAGTAAGCCCTGCACGTCGGCTTCGGTCAACTGCTGGGTGCTGCCGTTGCCCTTCCAGATGTCGCACATAACACAGCGGCAATTGCAACTGCTGTGCGGCATCAAAATGGCGACCGGCAGGGCGTGAATTTTATGAGTTTTGAGCGTCAGGTAACGCCGAAAGGCGTTAAGTCCAAAAGTTCGAGCCATTACAAAATGTCCACAGATTACACAGATTACACAGATTTGATAAAATAGGATGATGACGAAGATAAGAAAAGCCGGCGTTTATTTTACCACGATCATTATAACAATTTGGTTTGTTACGCAAACCCTCTATCCGGCCAGTCAAGCTTTAACTCACGGGTTTGGGGCTTATTACAGCGCCGCCCGACTTCTCCAAATGGGGCAGTTCTCGGCCCAGGTTTACGACCCGGCCTATTTCCGGCCTATTGTCAGAACCGACAGTCACCGGCAAGCCGACGATATTTACCATGCCAACCCGCCGACCACCAGTCTGATGCTGTGGCCGTTGAGCTTTGTTTCTATCGAAAACGCCCGCCTTATCTGGACCTTGAGCAATGCCCTGCTGCTTTTTGGCGGACTGGCCCTGCTGCTGTTCGCTTTTTCTCCCCGGCCCACCCTGCCGATGGCGGCGCTGCTGGCTTCGCTGGGGATGCTGTTCCAACCGGCCCTGGAAAATATTAGATTAGGCCAGGCTTACCTGTTGATTTTTGGCCTGCTTGCTCTCGCCGTCGTAGCCTGGTCGAAGTGGGGTAAAACTGCCCCACTCGGCGGGGCTGCGCTGGCTTTGGCCCTGGTTTTAAAGACAGCGGGCTGGGCGCTGCTGCCTGTTCTCTTCTGGCAAAGGCAGTGGCGGCGGCTCTGGTGGGCCGTCGGCGTGGTTGGTGTCATTCTGATAATGACGCTTCCACTTTTTCCACCACCGCTCTGGCAAAGATACGGGCAGCTTTTGAATGAAACAAGCCGTTCCGCTGCTACTTGCGCCGCCGCGTATCAAACGACGCGCAGCCTGTTGTGCCGCTTATTTGTTTTTGATTCTGTCTGGAACCAGACCCCTTTAGCTAACCTGCCCTGGCTGGCCTCGATTCTATTAATCAGCCTGGCCCTGCTGACTTTGGGTTTTATCTTGACCCTCGCCCGCCGAAATGAAACGCTGGCTCTTATAGCTGCGCTGGCCTGGGGCGTTATTTTTGCCCCGCTGGGCGAACAATATCATCACACCGTGATGCTGATTCCCCTCAGTTGGTTGATCCTGCGATGGGACCGGCTCAATTGGTTTAGCCAGGGCTGCTTGATCGCCGCAGTTTTCCTCTATATTTCGCCGCTCCCCGGTTCAAACGAGAATGGGCTACTACTGGCCTATCCCCGCTTATACGGGGCGTGGCTGACCCTTGCGGCCCTGTTTCCGAGATTAGAGATTAGAGATTCTTCTAATCTCCAATCCTGATTTACTGACAGATTTAATATCTCACCGCTGAGGACGCAGAAAACGCAGAGATTTTTAATAAACCCCTCGGCAGACTCTGCGCTCTCGGCGGTTAATTTAGGCCACAAGGTTAAATTAGTCAATCAAGCAGTCTCCAATCTCTAATCTCCAATCTCCCTTCTTTCAAACCTGCAACCCCCGCTCACCCACCGAAGATTTCCTCACCCGCTCGATCAAGGCCTGGGATAATAACTTTTCAGTTCCATCCACCGTCACCGAACCAAACCGAGTTCTGGCAGCCTCGAACACCGGCTGCATCCGGGGGGAACCGACGGCAGGTTGGCCCGCCAGCAGCACCAGTTCGATCCGGGCGCGGGTCAGGTCGAGCAGGCGAGCAAATGGGTCTGTCCCTGCCGGAGGTGGCAGCAAAACCAAATCGGCGGGACCGCCTGGAACGATCCGGCCTCGCCCGCCCTCTCGCAGCCGCAAAAGCCGGGCTGCGTCTAAGGTGACGGAGCGAAACAAAGCCTGGGGTGAAAGCTGGCCCGTTTGATGCGCCGCCCGCAGTTCCGCCAACAGGTCAAATTCGCCGCTCAGACGGGAGTCGCTACCCAGAGCCAGTTTGCCCGCCTGAGATAGTTCCTGCACCCGGGCAGACTGCCCGAACATAAAAGGTTCGAGCCGGGGCACCAGATCAAGCCTCCGCCTCGCTCAATCAGTGTTTGTCTTTGCTGAGACGTTAGCCCTACCCCATGCACCAGAACAGTATTCTGCTGAACCAAACCCAGCCGGTCCAACTGCTCAAACTCGGCCTGAGACTCGGCCTCCGCCTCAATCCCCTCGGCCAGATGAATTATCCAGGGATCGCCGGCTTTGGTGCGGCGGTAGCTGGTCACAGGGTCTTCACCCCGAAACAGGGAATGGCAAAACCCGTAGTTTTTGACTATACGCACCGGAAAATTCCGCCGCAGCGATGGGTGCAACGGGTTGTGATGACAAACGGTGGTCACACCGCTGAGTAAATTTTTCAAAGCGCTGACCAGCAGGCGGTCGGCCAGAGGTTGGCGACGCGGTTCGGTCAGGTCAGGCTCGGTTTCAAAACGGGCCTCGATATCTTCAATCCACTGGCGCGAATGGGTGTAACAGGCCCGATATTTGAGACGTTTGAACGTATTCAATTCCAGATGGTCATGGGCATTGATCAAGCCGGGAATCAACAGCCCGCCGTTGCCATCAATGACTCGATCTCTGGGCCGGGGCGGTTCATCAAGCGCGGTAATCTTATCGCCCTGAAGCCGCAGCGAGCCGTGATGATAACCGGCGGCAGTCATTATTGTAACATTTTTAAAGTACAAGGATTGTGCGAACATGTCAGTATAATAATAGAGGCAAATCTCTATCCTTTTTTATATCTTTACCCTGCCCCTTGACCTTATTTTTATGCTATGCTAATCATCAGAAAGGAGCACGCATCATGGCGACGAATAAAATTAGAGTAATATTTCAGCTTTTGCTTGCGGCCCTGCTGTTGGTCTCACTGGTTGGCTGGGCTTTGGCGGCTCCTGAGTCCCAAAGCGGAAACCCAAACCCCGCGACAGATCAGACTCCCCCTGCCACAATTTGCGCGCAGACCTACATTGTGCAGCGGGGCGACTCGCTCAGCGCTATTGCTCAACGATTTCTGGGCAGTCTTTTCGCCTACGACCTCATTTTCCAGGCGACCAATACCGCCGCCGGCAGCGATGGTTTTACCCGCATCAATGATCCCAACCTGATTGAACCGGGCCAAGTGTTGTGTATTCCCACTTCCCCGGCGGGTTCTGCTTCCACTGGAACCGCTATGACCGGCACCACCCCAACCAGTCCAACCGGGATTATTTTGACCGGCCAGACGTATACGCTCACCCCCCAACAGGGTATTTTGCTGGTTGAAAACCGGGCCAACGGCGATTTTGTCTTCGACCTGACCCAACCCCTGCCTGGCTCGGCGCTGGTGCCGCCCAATCGTTTTCAGCCTTTTATTGTACCCGCAGGTCTGCAAGGTTATATGGCCCACCATCCGATTGGCCAATTCAGTATTACCCCCGGTCAGGTTCAGGTCAATGCGGGCCAGATAACCCATTTGATCTGTTTTAGAGAGGTGTGCCAGTTGGCATCGCTGGTGCAGCCGTCGAGTCAACCCCAACCTCAACCCAGCCCCGCTCAAATCAGTCAACCGGTCGTAGCCGGCCAGCCACCGCCCAAAGTAGATAACGCCAACGAAAATGAAAACGACAACGATAACGACAATGATAACGATAATGACAATGACAATGACAATGACAATGACAATGACAATGGCAACGACAACGATTGAGTTTGTCCCGGTTTAATGTGCCTCATTCCCAGCATGTCATTTCGAGCGCCAGCGACGCGCAGGCATCTTCTTGTGCGCCGTACACTTTAGGCAGTGGAAACGAAGATTCCTCCCGCTTCGCGGGTCGGAACGACATGACTGTTGGGGAGATTCAAATTTAATTTTTAAGGTACTTAATTCAGCCGAGGTGCGGCCTACTTTTAGGCCGCACCTTTAATTTCCGGTGAATGTTCTATTTTCTCAGCCCGGATGACCAGCACCAGCGGCAGATGTTGAAAATCCGCCGGAACACGCTCCCCGCCCACTGGCTCCAGCACGGCGGTAATAGTTAAGCCGGCAGACTGACAGGCCCGGTGATGGTCGCTGTAGAGATGGAGATAATGCTCAAGGTGATAGGTTGCGCCATTGGCCGCAGTGAAAGAGCGCTGCCAGCCGGAGAGCGCGCCGAAAGGATGGAAATCCGAATAAATGACCGTCCCCTCCTGGCGCAGCACCCGCGACATCTCGGCCAGGGTTTGCCCCAGATTTTTCTCGTGGCCGACAGCCAGGCCGCAGGTAATCAGGTCGAAGGTAGCCGAGGCGAAGGGCAAGGATAAAAAGGTACTGCGGGCGAGTAGCGAATGGCGAATGGCGAATGGCGAATTAATTGCCTGAGCCAGCATATCGGCTGAGTAATCTACACCAAAAATCTGTTTGGCTTGCCGATTTTGCATCAGCCGCATATATCTTCCGCTGCCGCAGGCCAAATCCAGGCAGACCTGACCGCTCAGGTCGGGCGGCAGAAGGTTGAGCATGGCCTGCTCTTCAAGCTCCATCAACGGGTTATGGGCATGCGCCGGGTAACTTTTGGCCCAGTGAGCGTAGCCGGTCAAAACATCAACCTGCGTTGGCTGAGGTTTCGGTTTAAACAGCCGCGTCAACCGGCGCATATCGGCTTATCCATTAGCCCCAGGCCGGGGTAGCCTGGCCCTGGTCATCTTGCCAATAGGGCGCCCAGACCAGGGCGACCAACTGCACCGAAATATCGGTTTTCTTGGGCCGGATAGCCACCGTCTCGAAGGTTTCGTTCTGCGGGTCCATTTTTGCTTCCAGCACCGCCGTCTCTTCGGCAAATTGGGCCTGCAGGTCGGCCAACTGCTGCTGGATGGCTTCAACGGTCTCGGTGGCCTGGCCTACATCTTTGCTTTGCTCCATGGCCTGACCGGCCTTGCGGGCGGCGGAGCTAACCTTGCTGATAGTCGAGCTGCTGATAACCTTGCGGCCCGTAAAAGCGCCCAGCAGAGTTGCGCCAATCGAAAAAACCGTTTGCAGGCCGACCTGGCTGGCCTGGGCCTTTTCCTTCTCGACGCGCTGTTCGGCTTTACGCAGCCGTTCCTGCAAGGTAGCAATTTTGGGCGCGTATTTCTGGCGCAGCTTATCCACGGCGTCATCGCGCTGCTCGCGGGCAGCCTGCTGCAAACGCACCCGAAAATCACGCTCGTCTTCATCCGGCTGAGACACCGCGCCCAGGCTGGGACTCTTGAGCAATTCCAGGGCCTGGTTTTGATACAGCCAGCCGGTCAGGTCGCGGTTCCAGCCGGCGTAACTTTTGGCCTGGCTCGCCGCCGCCGGCAGGTCGGCATACTGCGCCTCCTCGTCCGGCGATTTTTCCAAATCCGCCACCGCCAGTTCGACCCGTTCGCTGTCGGCCCAATTGACCGGGACGGCCTGATTGGTGATCGGCGTCAGGCAGGTGACTTCCCGCGCTGTATCTACTTTGCTCCTGGCGTCGGTAAAATGCACTTTGGCCATCCCCAGCAGCCGGGGCTGATAAACCAGCACACTATCAGCGCCACCGCCGCCGCGCCGGGGGATAAAGTAGCGGGGCACGTCGGGCGGCAGGGCCGGGGGCTGTTTGGTTCCGGCGCTGGCCGGGGCGGGCGCAGCCGCCGGGGCAGCACTGGCCGCGCGAGCCGAAGCCGGAGCCGCCGCCTTGCGCGGGTCCATCAGCGTTTTGATCTGGTCGCGGGTGAGCGGGCCGCGCAGGTAAGACAAGGCCCAGCGGGTCTCAAAAATAACCGGCGCATCCTCGTGGACATTGTTCATCAGAAAAACGCGGTTGCCCAGGCCGGCCAGGGTTTGCTCCATCGCCTGCCTATCGAAGGTGGAGCCGGTACTGGCCGCCGCGCCCTCCAGCCCTTCCAGTAGACGGGCTTTATCCCGCTCGGTTTGGAGCCGGCCAATAAACCAGGTGCCGGTGTTAGCCAAAGCCTTGTAATCCAGGTCAACCGGGTTCTGGGTAGCTAAAACCACGCCCACCCCAAAGGCGCGGGCCTGTTTGAGCAGGGTCAGCATGGGCAGTTTGGAAGGCGGGTTGCCGACGGGCGGCAGATAGCCAAAAATTTCGTCCATGTAGAGAATGGCCCGCAGGCTGGTGGTGCCGGATTGACTGCGCGTCCAGGCCAAAACCTGATTGAGTAGCAACGAGACAAAAAACATGCGCTCCGAGTCGCTCAGGTGAGCGATGGAGAAAATCGCCACACGCGGCTTGCCCTGCGGCGTGTATAAAATTTGACCCACATCCAGGGCTTCGCCTTCCAGCCAGGTATTAAAACCGGGCGAGGCCAGCAGGTTGTTGAGGGCCATGACCAGGCCAAAACGGTCTTTGCCGGGATAAAAGGTCTCCAGATCGAGCACCCCAATCTTGCTGACCGGCGGAGTCTGGACCTGCGTAATCAGGCCGGCCAAATCCAAATCCCGGCCCTGCCGCCAGGCCGTATCGAGGATGGTGGACAATAAAATATGCTCGCGGCTCTGCACCGGGTCGGCCTGGATGCCGACCAGTCCCAGCAGGCTGGTCGCCGTAGCGCTGACCCGGTCGCGCATCAACTCATTATCTTCAATCACCATCGTCGAGGGGGCGGCGAAAGATTTGAGAATGGACACCGGCAGACCAGCGTTGCTGCCGGGCGTGTAGACTACAAAATCGGCGGCGTCGCGCAGTCGTTGAATCCGCTCACCGCTCTGGCCCCAGCCGGCCAGGCCCTTTTGCCACAGTTCGGCCTGCCTGGCCGCGTAATCTTCGGGCGCAAGGCCTTTCTGCCGGGCGTCGTCCTGATTGATCCAGGGCAAAAAATCGCCACCCTGCAATTGGGGAAAGGTCAGGAGCAGGTTGCTCAGGTCGCCTTTGGGGTCAATCAAAATGACCGGCACGCCATCAATGGCCGCCTCTTCGATCAAGCCGATACACAGACCCGTTTTGCCGCTGCCGGTCATGCCGACACAAACCGCGTGCGTCACCAAATCTTTGGAGTCGTACAGCAGCAAACCTTCCTCTGCTTTTTTCTCTTTTAAGTTGTAGGGGCGGCCCAGGTAAAAAGCGCCGAGTTTCTCGAAGTCTTCCATTTTCTAGCTCCCTTTGGGAATAAGAATTCTTTAAGTTTATCGCCGCAGGATGGTGGACTCCAATTCAGAAGATTGGAGATGAGAGATTGGAGATTCAAGCTAATAATAATCTCCAAGCTCTAATCTCCCAAATGGACAAACAGGTAATATCTATCTTCGCTCCGAGGAGGTCTGCGACCTCCGGTCGCTGGTCTCAGACCGGCTTGGAGCTATGGATTTTCTCCCTAAAATCCGGTGGTTCCGGGCGCTGGTAGGCGAATACCTTTTGCAGCGCCCGCAGTTCCAGCGGATATTCGTAAAATTTCAGGTGATAGCGCCAGCCGCCGACGGTTTTCAGGATATTACGGCGCAGGCCGGTCAGTTTCAGGTCGGTGGTGGTGGGATAGTAAGCATTGATGACCCGTTCAAAATTGCGAACCTTATTGTAAATGGTGTTATCCAGCCAGGGCGTTTTGGGCCGGCGGCGCAGGGCGAATTCGTTCCAGGGCGGCTGGACCCACTCTTCGAGGGTGGTGGGGAATTTAAAACCGGCGGCGACGGCGTTTTCGTACAGATTGCCGCCGCCGGCGTCCATCGGCACGGGGGTGTAGGTGTAGAGGATCAGTTCGGTGGCCGGGTTGATTTGCTTGAGCTTGCGGATGAAATCAAAGGTAATCTCGATGTCCCGTTCCGGCTCCGGCGGATTGCCCAGCACAAAGGAGTATTCGGGGATGATGCCGTACTGCTTCATTTTGGCGGCCACTTCGAGGGTAAGCTGGGTGGACGCCTGCCCGCCTTTGTTCATTCGTTGTAACATCTCGTCGGAGCCGCTTTCCGCGCCGCAGAAATCATCTTCAGGCCGCTCTGCTTCATCAATTTCCAGGTTGACTCTTGGTAGCGCGACAATTCGTCAATCCGGCCCAACGCCCACCAATTCAACCCATCGTCTTTGATACGCTCGCAAAATTCGGCCACGCGCCGCTCGGAAATAAAAAAGTCCATATCGTGAAACTGGGCTGCATTGACCCCATACTTCTGGTTGAGCATTTTGAGCGTGCCGGCCATTCGCTCCGCCGACTCAGGCAGCCAGCCGCGATTGGTCATGCTGACGATAGCGCAGAAATTACAGGCAAAGGGACAGCCAAAGCTGGAGTTCTGATCGAGGGTGCGGCTGCCGACATAGTTGGTCTGAATATATTTTTCGACCGGGATACGGTGGTAGGGAAAGACCGGAAATTGGTCCAGCGGGGTCAGGACGCGGGGCGCGGTATTGATGATCCGGTCGCCTTCGCGATAGGATAAACCGTTGATTCCGGCCAGACTGCCGCCGTCGCGCAGCACGTTCAGCAGTTCCAACAGGGTCAACTCGCCCTGGCTGCGCACAGTGAAATCCACGTAGCCGGATTCCAGCACAATATCGCTGTGCTGGGTGGGGAAATAGCCGCCCCAGATCATGGGCAGGTCGGGCAGCGCGGTTTTGACTGTCTTGGCCAGTCCCACCGCCTGATTGAGCTGCGGGCCGGGCATAACAGTCATGCCCAGCGCCGTCGCCTTTTTGGCCTTGAGGAGGTCAATAAGCTGGTTGGCGTGGTCGGTCATGAGGTTGCCGTCCACAATTTCATAGGGGTACTTATCTTCCAGCGCCGCGCCCAGGGCTAACAACGACATCGGCAAAACGGTTTTGCCGGGAACGGTACTGACGGGATTATAGAGAATTAGCATCGGTTTCACCTCAGAGTGAGAAGTTAGAAATAAGAAATTAGAATTTAGAATTTAGAAGGGGGTGACTGGTGTACATGGGGTTCATTTCTTATTTCTTATTTCTTATTTTTGGCATCAGTTTCTTTTAAAGACAATTATATAATGATCGCCCCAGCCGCCGGTGAGGCGAGCCGTGGCGTTTTCAAAGCGGTTGAGCCGGCGGAACAGGCCGGGCCAGCGGTTGACAAAGTGATCCAGATAGCTGGGCGGCAGCCATAATTCCAGGCTGTGCGTTTCCTGATGGGTAAACCAGGGTGCAAAGTCGGCCCGCAGCCGCCCCGCCGAGGGATACCAGATGGGAATGACTGCCGCGCCGATTTTGGCCGGCGCACCGTTCCGCGAGAAGCGGCGCAAAGCCTGCCTGGGCTGGCCGTGGGCCAGATACCAGCCAATTTCCCAGGGGCAGAACGGCCCCATCGGCACCAGAATGACGGTTCC
>JAAUSP010000161.1 GCA_012032575.1 Anaerolineales bacterium
AACGGGCTGCCACCCGCTCGACTGTTTGGGTAGCCAGAGTAATTTCGGGGACCAGCATGATCGCCCCCTGACCAGACCGTAGGGCCTCGAGCCATCGCCCGCAGGTAAATCTCGGTTTTGCCGGAGCCGGTGACGCCGTGAATCAGGATCGGTTTGGCCCCGCTCTGGCGCGAGTTCCAGGCCGCAGTCACGGCTTGCCAGACAGCTTCCTGATCGTCGCTCAAGAGCGGTGGGGTATCCAGGGTAAAGCTGCGGCCCGCCAGGGGGTCGCGCCAGCGGCGAGCATCGCCCATGCTGATTAAATTCGCTTCGGCCAGCTCTTTCAGCAGCGCCAGGTTGGCCCTGGTTTGGGCGTAAACCCAGCCCACCCAGACCGGCCCATCCTCGTCGGCCAGCAGCCGGACCACCTCGGCCTGTTTTTGCGCCCCCCGCAGTTCGATCACTGCCTCGTTCAGGTCGGCGGCGGGCAGGGTCAGGGTGACGCGCTCCGACTCGTCAATGCGGGCGATGATTCTTTTTTTGAGGAACGTATTGAGGTCGCTTCGACTGGCCCCTGTGGCCGCCAGCACATCTTCGACACCTACAGGTTGCGGCTGCTGAAGTAAGAAATTAAAGATGACCTGCTCAATTTCGGGGTGCAGGCTTAAATCCGCATTTTTCTGGGCCGGCGGAACGGCCAGGCGAGTTTGCTTGGGCAGGATTTCAACCCATCCCCGTTGAGCCAGCGCCTCGATAGGTCCTCTGGTGCAGCCGGCCCGAACCTGTACTTCGGCCAGGCTGGGCAGCGGGTCGTCCAGATTGGCCAGGGCCAGTAAAACATCGGCCTGTTTGGAGTCATGGCCCAGGGTCGGCAGCACCGCTTCGACTTCATCAGGAGCGATCAGCAGTTCTACCGTGCGGTCCACCTTGGGGCCAACGCGGGGTTTGGTCAGCGTAGCTTCTTTGCGGGCCAGGCCTTTGGCCAGCAGCGCCTCGGCTGCGCCCGGTTCGACCTCACTTAGGGGAACGCTGCCGTGCTGGCGCAGGTAGTTCAGCAAAATCTGCTCCGGCGCGTTGAGGGTCGGGAGGGGTTTGGGCGCAGGAACAGGCTTTAAAACAAGTTCCGATTTGCGACCAGAGCCGGGCGGCAGAAAGTGGCGCACGCACACGGCCAGCGGAGCCAGAGTTTCATCGGCCAGCCAGCGGGCCAGGCTCACGTTGGGCCGGCGTCAGCATCGGCGTGGGGTCGAGCAGGGCGGCGATAGGCCGGGTTTGGTCCACCGGGGCGGTTTCACTCAACCCCACCACCACCGCCGGCAGTTGCTCGGTGCGGAACGGTACGGCCACCAACTGGCCGGGTTGGATTTGATCGGCCAGGTGCGCCGGAATTTGGTAGTGAAAGGTCAGCGCCAGCGGATTATCCGGCGCAAATGCCTCGGCTGCGGCCAACTCGACGGCTTCGGGGAAAGGGATGTCACCCTCGTCGGGTACATCCACAAAGCTGCGCCGCTCTCTTTTTATGATAGGCCGATCTACGATAACTTCTGCAAATGTCATAGTTGAGCAAAAATTTATGGGACGCGGATCGAGCGGATTGGACGGAGTAACTACTCAGTCCTCATGTCATTTCGAGGCTGAAAGCCGAGAAATCTCTGAAACCGTTGTCTCTGCAAACCACGGATTAGCAGATTTCTCGCTCCTAACGTCGCTCGAAATGACATGGCTGAGTAGTTACTGTTTTATCCGCTCAATCCGCGCTTCGCGTCTGCGTCCTATTCTATAGCAGTACTTTTACTAATGGCCACTGCCGCATACCCCACCACCCGATCTTTCAGCGGGTGGGCGTCGGCGCTGGTGGCGTATTTGAGCAGGGTGGCCTCGGTAGCGCCGAGCGCGGTGGCGGCCTGAATGATGACGGCTATCGGTCCCGCGCCGCAGGCGAGCGGCTGACCCTGGCGGCGGCCCTGAATAACGTGCTCCAGCAGGCCGGCGGCGTCGAGATCGAGGATAAATTGCAGGGTAGTTTGATCCAGGCGTCGGGCGGTGTCGTCGTCAAAGTAGTGGCTCAAATCGCTGCTGGCCACAAAGAGAACCTTTCGCCCCTCGTCTTGCAAAAAAAGAGGCACAATTTTGACCAGCGCCTCTCCCAACCGGCGGCATGTGCCGGGCGACTGGTCACCCATCATCAGAGGGACTAATTGAAAGTGCTCCAGCGCCGTTTGCAGGAAGGGCAGTTCGACCTCCAGAGAATGTTCCTCTTCGTTCGGCAGGACGGTCAGGCTGATTTCGGCGTCGAGCGCCTGCATCATGTCCCAATCTACCGGAATATCACCCAAAGGGGTGCGCCAAACCCCTGCTTCGGGGCTGGAGACATCTCCTGGCGCTGCCCCCCGGTGATCGGGGCCGATGAGAATCACCGTGTCAAACGCGCCGGGGGACAACCCGGCAAATGCGGCTCCAGCGACATGCCCGCTGAAAAAGTAGCCGGCATGCGGCGCAATCAACCCCATCAGACCGGTCGGGCTGGCCGGCGCGTCCCCGAAATAGGTTTGCACTTCTTCCCGGAGTTGGTCGCCATCGCTGCTGTACCATCTATCATCGGCAAAGCGCGGCGGGCGTAATTTGGAGGGAGGGTTTAACATAGCGGCCTCCTCGTAAAATAGTCCGCAGATCACGCAGATTTCGCAGATAAAAAAATCTGTGTAATCTGTGTAATCTGTGGTTTTTTATTATCCGCAGCAAGCCAAAGACCTAAACGACTTCACCCTTTTTAACTCGACCAGAACGACACCGCCAGGGGGATGCCCCCGGCCAGCAGGATGACTCCCAAAGCCGGTGCCCACCAGCGGTTGAGTAAAGAGATAGTGTCTACCACGCGCGGCGTTGTGACCATATCAACCACTTTGTAGCGGGGAGCCAGGCTGTAACCCAGGGCAAACCCGGCGATTAGACCGCCCAGGTGAGCCATGTTGTCAATCGCAGGGACGGTAAAGCCAAAAAAGAGATTAATCCCGATAACCACCAGGGTACTCGTAATACGTTGGCGGCCAAACTGGCCGAAGGTGTCCCGGTGGGTCAAAAAGTAAGCCAGGTTCATGCCAATAACCCCAAAAACGGCCCCCGATGCACCGGCTGATAACATTTCCGGTCCGCGGCTGGCAAAACTGACCAGACTGCCAAATAAACCGGAGAGAATATAAATCACAATAAAACGATCCGGCCCGTACAGGCGCTCCATTTCCACCCCAAAGATAAAAAGCGCATACCCGTTAAAAATCAGGTGCATCAGGCCGATATGCAAAAACATGGAGGTAAACAAGCGCCAAGTTTCGCCCTGCAAAATCAGCGGCCCGTAGTTGGCCCCAAAGCGGATCAACACCCGGGTATTGGTTGAACCGCCGGCCAGTTCTGTCAGAAAATAGACAAGCACAATCGCCGCCAGCAAAATATAAGCAAAAAATGGCCGACTGACCGGCAAAGGTAAATAGCTGTTGGGTGGCGGTGGCGGCGGGTCAAACTCTGAATAGTGGGACATGCGTTATCCTATAAGGTGATTTCTCGCTGGTCTACCCGGCAGCGCTCGGCGGTGATAATGGCCGCGATTTTGCGGCAGGTTTCGTCGAGTTTATCTTCGGCGTTAATCACCACATAATCGAAAAGTTCCAGTCGTTTCAACTCCTGCCGGGCGGTGGCGATGCGCATTTTCAACTGGTCTTCGGGTTCGGTTTTGCGCTCCCGCAGCCGGCGCACTAGGGCGTCTTCGGACTCCGCCGATAGATAAATCAGCACGGCTTCCGGCACCAGCCGCCGAATCGTGGTCGCGCCCTGAACGTCAATTCGCATAACTACGTCTTTGCCGCTGGCTAAAGCCTCCCGTACCTGGGCTTTGGGAATACCTTTGTAATCGCCGTAAACCACGGCGTACTCCAACAGTTCGCCCTGTTCGATCATTTCGGCAAATTCGCTGGTGGAAACGAAGAAGTAATCTACGCCATCCACTTCGGCGGGGCGTTTGGGGCGGGTGGTGGCGGTAACGACAAAATGGAAAGGGTAGCCCAGCTTTTGCAGCCGGGCAATGGTCATATCTTTGCCTACGCCCGACGGCCCGGAAATGACGACCAGGAGAGGTTTTTCTTGATGATTGTAAGGTTCAATGCGGCGCGACAAGGCTTGCTCCTCTGCGATAAAAATTATTTAGTCATTTATCATGCCGTCAAACTGCTTGAGAAGCAATTTTTCTGCCCAGAAATATTTTAGGTTGCTCCATAAAAACCGCTTGATTCACTCGAACGACAGTAGTATAATACTCAGGTCAAGCTTGAATGGATTGAAGGAGAACCAACCATGCCAATTTATGAATATGGCTGTTATGATTGCCGCAAACGAGTGAATGTTTTCTTTCGCAGTTTTGCCGAGGTGGGTAGCAGGCAGGCTACCTGTCCGCGCTGCGGTGGGGTCAATCTCAAACGATTGATTTCCAAAGTGGCGGTGCTGCGCTCCGAGGAAAGCCGGATGGAGAACCTGGCCGATCCGAGCAGTATGGCCGGGTTGGACGAAAACGATCCCAAGTCAATGGCCCGCTGGATGCGTAAAATGAGCAGTGAAATGGGCGAGGATTTGGGGGCGGAGTTTCACGAAGTGGTGGACCGGCTGGAAGCGGGCGAAGACCCCGAATCCATCGAGCAGTCTATGCCCGATTTAGCCGGCGGCGCTGGCGGCGGCGCGGATGACGACTGGTTCGAGTGAACCGGGAAGTGTGAGGCGTCATATAAAAAGTAACACCTCTGACTACTGACTACTGATTACTGACCTCTGACTACTGACCTCTGACAACACCTGTTCCAACCGCCCACAAATAACCCCATTGATTGCTTCCACCGGGGCGCTGGCATCTACAATGAGCCAGCGCTCCGGTTCTTTTTGGGCCATTTCCAGGTAGCCGGCGCGGACGCGCTGGTGAAAATCCAGCTCAAGCTGATCCATGCGGTTCCACTCGCCCTGACCGCTCTCATTGGCCGCTGATTTACGGCGCAGTCCTTCCTCAACGGCGACATCCAGGTAGATGGTTAAATCCGGCTTGAGGCTCTGGGTGGCAAATTCGGTAATCAGGCGCAGGGTCTCAAAATCCAGGCGGCGACCATAACCCTGGTAGGCGTAAGTGCTGTCGGCGTAGCGATCACACAAAACTACGCCTCCCCCGGCCAGATGCGGCAGGATGACCTGTTCGACCAACTGGGCGCGGCTGGCCGAGTAGAGCAGTATTTCGGCTCTGGCCGACATCTCGGTATTCTTGACATCGTGCAATACCTGCCGGATTTGATTGCCGATAGCGGTTCCCCCCGGTTCGCGGGTACACAGCACCTCATAGCCTAATCGTTCCAAATGAGCCGTAACCAGGTTGATTTGGGTGCTTTTGCCGGAACCGTCAGGGCCTTCAAAGGTGATGAACATGGTTGATTATCCGGGGTGAGGTAGTTCCCAAAAAATAACTATCCTAATATTGTGAAACGTGATGCGTGATGCGTGACGATTTTTTGCCTAAAACCCTTACGCATCACGTTTCACGTCCGCTAAATTTTTGGGATGACTTAAATTTTGGAACTCCCTAATTATCTGCTTCCCGTAGGCGCATCCCGATAAATGCGCACGCGCCGATACGGTTCGCGGCCCAGGCTGTGCGAGATCAGGTTGTTCTGCCGGGCCAACTCGTGCTGCTCACGGCGGATGTTGGCGCTTTGCGGCGACAGCTCGATGCTGCGTGTGCCGGACAGGACTTTGCGGATGGCATCCTGAGTCTCCCGCATCGCCACCGATGTCGGATCAACATCCCGCTCGCTCAGCGAAAAAATATCGGCCAGGCACGACTCCATCTGGATGACGGTATTGGAGCGCAGCACATAAACCGGCCGGCCCATACGTTCGGCCTCGGTGATGGGCTGCGGATGCTTGCGATAGTAGCTTTTGAGGGTCATCAGGATGTCGGCATCTTCCAGGTCATCCACCAGCGTGACCGGCACCCGCAGCGTTCTGGCTGCCTGGCGCAGCCGGTTCTGGCCGATGCCGTAGGGAAAGATTTTGATCGGCTGCATGGATTTGGTATGCTCAAAATCAAGCATGCCGCTGGCAGCCATTTTGCCCCGAAAGTCGCCGTAATCCCCATTTTTGGATTTGGCGGTCGCCACGGCGTCGCGGCTCTCCCGGCTTTCGCGCCCTTCGCGGCTCTCCCGGCTTTCGCGGCCAGTCGTAGCAGCCGGTTGAGGCGGCGTTTCTATCTTTACTTCACCGGCGTCATCGCGATAGCGAGTCTCAGGCAGCAGCGGCTTTTGGCGTAGCAGCATGTCCACCGCGCGGGCCACATCGTGATGCACCGCAAACGTTTCCCGATCCTGTATTTCAACCAGCACATCAAAGGTGGGAGGGGCGCGCCGCTCCAGTACGGTTTTTTGGGTGCCGCGCCGCCGGGCTTCTTCATCGGAGAGAGTCACGCTGTCAATCCCGCCGACCAAATCCGACAAGGTTGGGTTGAGGAGCAGGTTTTCCAGGCTCTGGCCGTGGGCCGTGCCAACCAGTTGCACGCCACGCTCGCCAATAGTCCGGGCGGCTTCGGCTTCCAGTTGACGGCCAATCTCATCAATGATGATTACTTCGGGCATGTGGTTTTCCACAGCTTCAATCATCACCTCGTGCTGCAAACTGGGCCGGGCGACCTGCATACGCCGCGCCCGGCCAATGGCCGGATGGGGAATGTCGCCGTCGCCGGCAATTTCGTTTGACGTATCCACGATAACTACCCGCTTGGTTTCGGCCAGCACGCGGGCGGCTTCACGCAGGAGCGTCGTTTTGCCCACGCCGGGTCGCCCCAGCAGCAGTAAACTCTGGCCCGATTCCAGAATATCCTGGACCACATCCACCGTGCCAAACACCGCCCGGCCTACCCGGCAGGTCAGGCCGATCACCTTGCCCTGTCGGTTGAGAATGCCTGATATCCGGTGCAGGGTGCGTTCGATCCCGGCCCGGTTATCGCCCATAAATTTGCCAATCCGTTCAGTAACAAAATCAATATCGTCCTGGGTGATTTCCCGGTCACTCAGGATAACTTCGCGGTCAGAAAATCGCGCTTCCGGCTGCCGGCCGAGGTCCATCACAATCTCGACCAGCTTTTCACCGTCGTTGGTGGCTTCCAGCGCTTCCTGGATATAAGAGGGCAAAACTCTTAACAAGGCTTCCAGGTCGTCAGTTATTTTCCTTTGTTGAGGTAAATTACTCACGGTTTCGATGGTTGTACCTCCACTATTAATATAAACTTGGTAACTACTCAGTCCTCATGTCATTTCGAGGCCGTAGGCCGAGAAATCTCTATCGCGTTGCATCGGCCTCGAAGATTTCTCCCTTCGGTCGAAATGACATGGCTGAGTAGTTACGTTAGATGCTACCTGCGACCTTAAAAAATTAACGTCAATATTTGATGCTCAGAACGTGGGCCGGGTCGAGATTTTTGAGGAGAGGAGGTCTGCCCTAACTCGATGGGTGACATCACAGTGGTGGCCGCCCCCTCGGTTGGGGTCTGTTCCAGGGCCGGGATCAGGGCCGGCGTCGCTTTACGGATACGCACAGCCATATGTTTCACGACAAGAGTCTGACTGGTCAGCGGCTTGAAGCCCAGTTCGGGTAAAATAGGCCGCCACCCGGCCTCGAACTCGCGCAGGGCGAAGTAAACCGGGAGTTGCGGGTTCACGGCGGTTAAGCTGAGCGCAGCCTGCCCCAGCGCCTGGGCCTGATCGAGCGCATCGGGGTGGAGCAACGTCCGTACCCAGAAACCGCGTTTGCCGGAGCGAAGGTGCAGCGCCCCCAAAATTTCGCCATCCACTTCCCAGACATAACCTTCGCGGCGGCCTTGTTCGCCCCAGCGCCGTTGAGCCAAGGACCATTGGCCCTGGGCCAGCCCTTCGGCGTTTTGGACAGTGCGCGGGGCCAGGGTGGTATACAATTTTTGTAAACCCCAGCCATCGCTGGACTGCTGCGGGCGCAAATTCAGCCCGGTGGGATCAGCCGCCCGGCTGATCTCCGGATCGAGCTGGAAAATGTCTTCCTGGCCGTACTCCAAAAAACCGACATTTTTGAAAAGCTGCAACTCCTCGGTTTGTCCGGGCAAACGGGCATACAGCCGTAGACTACCTCGCTCGGCGGTTTTGATGCACAGGTGGGCCAGCAAACGTTGCCAGATGGCGTGGCTGCCATTGCCGGTGGTCAGCGCCGGAGCCATAAAAACCACATCCCGCTCTGGCCGCCCTGGTCGAGTACGCATTTGAGCCAACCCCAGGCTCGTACCGTGCTCATCTTGTTGGTCAAGGATGAAGGTTGAAGGACCTGCGTGGGGCGCAAGGATGCTATCCAATAGCACCGAGCGCAAGGGGGAGCGGGGATGCGTCAACTGCTCTTCAATGTCCAGAGGCGTCCCCACCCGCTGAAGGCGCGCCACAAGCCGTGAGTCGCGCAAATGAAACGCTTTTATCAACGTTTAGTCTCGATTAGCAAATTTGCAAAATCTCAATTAGCGTCAAACACTTGGCCCACTATGGGCTACAAATCTGGGCTAATCACTATAATTGTACCTTAGACATGTTCGGTTTGCAAGTAAAATTTTTTTAACACCCGAACAAATGTCAATTTGCTGCTAAGCTATGTAAAATAGGCGTTACACAGTTGAAGCGTTTTGTCTAAAAACTACCCGCAGATTTCACGGATTACACAGAAAGAAGTAAAGAATTTTGTCAAATCTGGGCAATCTGTGGTTAAAATTTTTACCCTGCGTAACTCATATTAAAAAGCGAATAGCCGGATAAAAAGCGGGTTAGCCATTTACCAACTCAAAAAGCCCCCTATTTTTCGGGTATTTTATTGATTTGGCGTAACTTCGCCAGTCGTTCTTCGGCCTGGGTACGATTGATCTGTAGCGCGTACAGCCCCCCGAAGCTTTCAATAATGAACGAGGCGGAAACGGTGCCGTATAGGGCTGCTTGCAGGGGGTCGCCGGTTTCCAGATAGCCGACCGCAAAGCCGCCGCAGAAGGAGTCACCCGCGCCCGTCAGATCATCTACCTGGGCCGGGTACGGTGTGATTTGATGGAAGGTATCATGCTGGCGGTCATACAGCACAGCGCCGTGGTCGCCCTGTTTGATGACTACAATTTTGGGGCCACGTTGGGCAATCTGGCGGCAGAAAATGTCAACTTCATAGGCAGGCATCAGGCTTTCGGCTTCGGCTTCGCTGGGCATAAAGGCATCGGCCCGGCGGAGAAGGTGCAGCAAGTCGGGATCATCAAAGTTGCCGTTGAGGAAATAGGGCAGAATATCCACGGAGACAAAAATATCGGGCCGGTCTTGCAGGGCTTCAATCCAGGCCAGCGTTGTTTCCAGGCGCATGGGTGAGAGGTGGATCGAAGCGACACTGTTCCATAACGAGGCCGCTAATTCTTGGGGCAAGGGCGAGTTGCGGAGGTGAACCCGCCGGGCAGCCGCGCTGTAGGCCGCCCCTTCTTCAGCCGTCAGCGGCGTGCTGCTGAAAGGGCTGGGCGTCAAGAGAACAACTTCGGTGTTGCGGGAGAAGTAGCGCCGATAGCCGCTCAACTCGTAAATGGTCCAGGCACGCAGGGTTTCTTCATCTTTCTGGATCAGCCCGGAGGTGTCAATGGCGCTCTGGTCGAGCCGGGCGGTGTATTCCGGCGGCCAGTCATAGCCGACCACGGCGGTAATCCCCACCTGATTCGACCAAATATTGGCTCCGACAGCCGCGTAAAGCGCATTGCCCCCCGGATCGGCCATGCTGGTGCGCCCGTTGGCATAGACGGTGTCGTTTAAGGCCAATGAGCCAACGCAAAGATGTTTTGCTCCCAAGATACCCTCTCCCGGATTGCAGGATAACATAAGCCGGATGCTCTGTCAATGGGACAGACATATAACAAAAAGCCGCCCCGTGATGGGCCGGCTTTTGTTCCAAATGAACGAGAAATTAAGGGCGGTCAAGCCAGATTGTAGTAAATCTCCAGGGTCTGTCTGAATACTTCAATTCCGGTGGCATCTCTGAATGAAGTCGGGTCGAGTAAAGCCCAGCCGGCTACAGCCAGCAAGCTGCAAATACAAAGTAATAACAAACAGCCACAGCCATACAGGAGATATTGGGTGGATTTATTGTTGCGAGCCGCCGGTACTCCGGGTGACGGAGCGTAGGCCGGAGCTTGTTGAGGCGGAGCCTGGTAATAGGTCGGCCCCATCTCAGCCCCGGATAACTGAAAGACCAGCGCCGTTTGACCAATGCCAATACTGTCGCCCGGATTAAGACCCAGGGGCATGGTAATTTGCATTCCGTTGACAAAGGTGCCGTTGGTGCTGCCCATATCCTCGATAACGTAGCGACCCCCCTGCCAACTCACCCGGGCATGACGACGCGAAGATTCGGGGTCTTGCAGAACAATATCCAGCCCTTCTTCCCGCCCCATGATTACCTGGCTGCCGGAGATGACAAAGCTCATCCCTGCCTGGGTTCCCTGGCGCACAACCAGGGTGGCCGTTGGCCGGCCCTGCCCCATCATCGTTGGCTCGTTGTCGTACATTGTCGTGCGGTCCTCCTGGTCGAAATACCGGAAAGTTTTTGGTCTCTACTGCTTTTTAAAATGGAACGGTAGAGCCGGACTATATTAGCAAAGAAACCGGAAGATTGTCAATTTTTCCGGCAGCCACTTATTGCCATGTGACCCATTCAACATCTACATCATCATCGCGGCCGTCGGGAAACCAGAGTTTACCTAACCTTCCCTGACCGGTTCGATAGCAAATTGAGCGTCCTTCAATGAGGGCATTACCTGAGTCAGCCGGGTCGTCACTGCCATCAATAAAGTCATAAGCCCCAAAAGAAGCGTTTTCGCAATCGCTTTTTGATAGATTTCTTAACTCACTCAAATCTCGCATGGGGGCCAATTGAGTCCCATTTCTGGCTCTAAAGTACCGTTCCTCATCATCAACTTCCCACCTGAAATCGTTGCCGCCATCATCCACATCAATCGCATCCTCATCTGATAGCTCAGCCGAACCGGCCGCGACAATGGGATTATTTACCTCTACCCGGATTTCTTCTCGGTACTCAGAACCATCCAGCCTGATTACCCGGAAATCGTAGGTTTTTGAATCTTTGGGGCAATCGGTCATATTGGCCGAACCGCCTACGCCCTGGTCCTCAAAGTAAACTTCACGCACCCCGCTGGTATTCCAGGTAATATTGACACACTCACCCCCTTCGATATTGGTGGGTGAAACATTAAAGTCAATGGTGGTCGGTTGGCCGGTGGGAGTTGGGGTGAAGGTAGGCGTTCCTGTGGGGGTAAGGGTAGGTGGAATGGTGGTAATGGTGGGGGTATTGGTGGGTGGCACAACGGTTGCCGTCGGGGTGGGCGTGCCGGTGGGCGTGGGCGGAGCCTGGGCCACGGCGACATTGTCCACATTGGCTGTGGTTGAAAAAGCCGGATCCGCGGCCACCCAGCCGACCCCATCGGCAGCCGGGCTGAAGCGGACCTGCCACCACTGCCGGGTTTCATCACGGCCAATAATTTCAACGGTCACTCCGGCGGGCAGGAGGCCCAGCAGATCATATTGAATGCCCGGCCCGGACCGCACATTGAGATCAGTTTTGGTGGTCAGCGAAGGTTGGGCCGGTACGGTTGGGGTGGGCGTCTCGGCGGGCAGTGTAGGCGTTGGCGTCTCCTCGCCGGTGGTCTCGCCGGCAGCGTTTACCATGACCGTCGTGGGGGCGCTGACCTGCCCCTGCGAATTGAACGCTTTCACTTCCAGAGTGTAGGTTCCCGGCGCGGGCGGCGTCCACTGAAAAGAAGCGGTCAGGGTCGGCTGGCCTTGCTCAACAGGGCTGACAGCATCGGCGGTTTTGACGCTGCTGACCCACAGTTCCATCCGTTTGACCCCGCTCGGGTCCGATGCAGTGGCCTGAACTGTTACCGGCACATTGATTTGCACCTGACTGTTGGCCGTAGGCGCGGTGATGACCACGGTGGGAATACCGGCCACCGTTGAACCTCGATCCTGGGTTAAAAAGTAAGCCGTTACCCCGGCGATGATGACAACCACCAGAATCAAGGCAATAATTCCGCCGACCACCAGCATATTAAAACCGGATGACTCGGCGGGCGGTGGCGTTGAGGTCGGCCGGGGCGAAGGGGGGCTGCTCACACGCGGCGGGACTGGCGGCGAGGAAGTAAGGGGCGGTGGATAAGTCCGCTTATCCATCGAAATCTGAGTGACCCCAATGGTGGTTGGGGCAGCAAACCCTTTGACCCCAAAAACCGATGAGCCGATGCTGATGATATCGGCCGGCTGCAAAACCTGCTGCCCCACCACCGGCTTGCCGTTGACCAGCGTGCCGTTGGTGCTGCCCAAATCTTCAATAATAACTTCGTCGTCCTGGCGAATCAGGCGGGCGTGATTGCGGGAGACCTGGGTATCGTCTAAAACAATATCATTTTCGTTACCCCGGCCAAAGGTGAGCGCATTTCCTGAAATCGGAAACCCTTTGCCCGCCAACGGTCCGGCATGAACAACCAGTTGCAGTTGCCCCGGACCCGGATTATAGGCTGATGGATGACTCATAAAAAGGACTCCCCCGATTGATGTGCATGACTTATGATAATCCTATTTGATTGTAAACTCAAGTTATCGGATTGCTTGTTGTATGGGATTGTATACTCGCCAGCGGTCAAAACCTTCACTATTTTCTGTCAAGTTGAATTTGCCGAAAAAGTGTGTTACAGTAAGGTTATGTTAAAACTGTAGCAGTTGCAAAACGCAAACGTGTTACGTCTTGTGTGTTCCGTTTGTTCTGGGCAAGACGCCAGACGAATATTGAACAGGTATCTTCTCAGTGCTGTTACCCAGGAGGCGCACCATGAGTAAAGCTCAAATCGGGCTGGTGGCGATTATTTCGACAATTTTAACCCTGGCACTTATCGGCGGGTCGCTGTTGATGTTTACTCAGGTTTCAGCCGCACCGAGTGAAACAATTCTGGCCCAAACTACTGGCTCTGCGGGTTATCTGAGTGTTTCGGCCCTGGCTTTTTGGGCCGGTGAGCCAGTTTGCGGTTTACTATAAAGATTTCAACCAGCAGCTTCTCACGTTGGGCAATCAGCCGCGCAACTTTACCGGCGACAGCAACCGCTTTATTGCCCCGCTCACTCTGGCCGACCAAATGATGCTGAGCGGCCTGACGATATTTGGTCAGGATTTTGACCCACAGGGTGAAATCCGCCTGCGCCTCAAACGCTGCGACCACAACCAGCCGCGCTGTATTATACTGGCCGAAAATGGCAGCGCCGTAGAGTACGACGATGGACTCTTTGAAAAAGTTTCACGCTTTTAATGAACTGGTGGACAATGCCTTTTACGACTATTTTTTGGAACTTGAATTAACGGCTTTGGGCAACAGCGG
>JAAUSP010000162.1 GCA_012032575.1 Anaerolineales bacterium
AAAGTTTAGTTGACATTTTTTGACTGACCCCTTTCTGATTTGTGCTGAGGTTATTTTACCACCGCTCAGTCACTCAGGAAGTGGCACCCCTATATCTAGTATGCTTTACGGAAATTACCGAAGAACCATTAAAAGTAGAACAGGAGGCTGGCACTAAATCTCGTAAAGAATACATTGCTGAAGTTCAGAAATTAGAGTTTGTGGATGAGACAACAAAAGATACATGGCGACTGAATTCAGAAGATGGGCTGTGGTATGTTGCCGCAGCCGGCAGTAAACAACTTAAACTGGCCAAACCCCAACCGGGAAAGGTGGAGGATGCTCCCGTAGCGCCAGGTGGGACATCAGAGGAAGGGGCTCCAACAAGTACCTCTGAACCTTCTGAGAAAGTGACAACTGAGCCACCGGGAGATGCTCCATCTTCCGGACGGCAGAACACATCCACCTCGACAACTCGGGTTGCACCCGTGCAGCCAGATTCCGGCTTTGGAGCCAAATTTTTGATCATTGGGTTGGGAATTGTGGCTGCGCTTATCATTGTTTTGTTTGTGGCGTATCGCCTCATCGGTTCATCAGGTGGGGGCACCCTAGCCTTAAACACCCCTACACCTGCCTCCACGGCGACGGGCAGCTCATTGGCTGGTTCAACTGCATTGCCCACCCAGCCCCCCCACAGACACCCCAACCGCGGCCCCTATCGTATCTCAGCCAAAAGAAAAGGGAACTCCATTGCAAATCCCTGCCACCAATACAGCGCCGCCCACGGACGAACTAACTTCCACCCCCTTGCCCCAGTTCAACAGTCGCCCCCACATTTACCCCCTCTCCAACAGACACACCGCTCCCTATCCCCCAGCCCACTACTGAAATTGTGCCGACTGAAGAACCAACGAGGGTCATCTCCGGAAAGCTGGCCTATGCTTATTTTGACTCCGCCAGGGCAACGTTTGTTGTAGAAGTAAAAGATCTTCTTACTAACTCAGCTTATCTTTACCAAAACGCAAGCCAGTCAACCGGCTTTAAACTCGGATGGCAGCCGGTTAGCTTATCATTCGTGGCAGCCAGATCGGGTTGGTTTATATACTGTCGCTCTGGATAATCCAGCCAGCCAAAATACCCTTAGCATCTATCCTGAGAGCCACCGACCCCAATGGGGGCCGGATAATCAATCTTACCTTTTTACATAGAACTCATTTAAACTTTTTCTGAGGAAAATAGCCGAATTCAGAAAAATTACCTATGAACTCATTTAGACTTTTCGCTCAGAAAAAGAGCAAAGTTCAGAAAAATGGTCTTTAACATTTTTAACATTCGGTACCAGGCCGGGCCGATCGCATTCATCTTTCTTGGGGCGTAATCAGTGAGACGTGAGCCTCATTGAGCCTTTTTAGCTAACAGGTGACGCAAGTTAATCATCGTAAAGGCAATGTAATAAGCACCCAAGAAACAAGCATCGTCCCTTTCAAAGCGAATGAGCAACCGTTTGAATTTGTCTACCCAGGCAAAGGTGCGTTCGGCACAGAAACGACCGTCATAAACATCGGCGTTGAAAAGGCGCTTCCGTCCCCGTTTGGTCTGCTTCCGGTTACGCCGGTTCTCAGGGATGTTGGGGATTAACCCGTGATTGAAGCAGGTTTTACGAGCGTCGCGGGTATCAAAGCCCATATCGGCATTGAAGTAAGCCCCTTGAAAGGCCAAACCCAACCCTTTCATCTCCTTAAAGGCCGTTTGCAGATGAGGTTTGAGGTTATAGGCGTCATTGTGATTGCCGGCAACAATCCCAGTTGAAGCCACGACATAGCCATTAGCATCCATAATCGGCAAGATGTTACTGGTCTTACCTTTCTTACGACCTTGATAGGCGACCGATTGCCCGCCTTTTTTGGCTAAACTATGGGTGCCATCCAAATTGAGTTCAGACAAATTCAAATCGTCCCGGATGGTCAAGATACTCTGGTGCCACACCTTTTTCAGACTGCCATCGTGGCTCCAGCGAGAAAAATGGAGGTAGACGGCACTATAGCTGATCTCTTTTTTTCTGAACCAGGTATGGAAGCAATCGGAATTTCTTCCCACTGGCAGCCGGTATGCAGCCAATATAGAATGTAGTTGAACACCTTATAACGAGGAATCTGACAGGTAAACCCTCGTTTAGCCCAGCTCAAGTAGGGATCAATGTGTTCCATAAACTGTTTCTCGGTCAATTTAGTCGGAATTTTGCTCATGATGGACCTGCTTTCTCGGCCAATTCAGCCGCCGGCTTGCCATTATCTCCATCATGCGTACCGATTGCTTTCCTGTCAATTTCTACGAACTGTTAAACCGTGGGCGGGTCGAAAGCTTAAATGATCCAATGTTAAAAATGTTAAAGGTAATTTTTCTGAATTCGGCTATTTTCCTCAGAAAAAGTTTAAATGAGTTCGAGATGAAACAGTTGGGTTTAGCCTTTCAAGGCGCTTTTTTTAATGCCGATATGGCCTTTGATACCCGCGAAGCCCGTAAAACTTGCTTTGATCACGGGCTCATCCCGAATATTCCCGAAAACCCGCGTAACCGGAAGCAGACTAAACGGGGCCGGAAGCGCCTTTTCAATGCCGAAGTCTATCAAGGCCGTTTTTGTGCTGAGCGGACCTTTGCCTGGGTGGACAAATTCAAACGACTGCTCATTCGATTTGAAAGGTACGATGCTTGCTTCTTGGGTGCTCACTACATTGCCTTTACGATGATCAACCTGCGTCATGTGTTGGCAAAAAAGTCGAAAGTGGCTTACCCCCCACCGACCACGCCCCAAGAAAGATGAAAGCCATCACTCTGGCACGATACCGAATGTTAAAAATGTTAAAATAATTTTTCGGAACTTTCCTCTTTTTCTGAGGGAAAAGTCTAAATGAGTTCATAATGAGACTGAGAGCATCTATTTACCCATATTATTTTCATACTTCGTGAGACTCACCCTTGCCGCAGGGTCAGGTTGATCCGTTCCACAAAAGCGGTATTGAGCACCTGTCCCAGATTTAGTTCTCGCAGCTTGGTGGTCATCTCGTTCAATTAGCCCAAGCGCATCCGATATGCCACTCTGACCAACCGCCGACGTCGATAAACCTTCTTGACCTGACCATACCATGACTGGGCAGACACTTCCCTGTGACGTTTCCGCTCCCCTATGGCAACTCCATTGACCAAAATGATAAGGGCCCAGCCCATCGTTGGTGAACCAGGGTGAGGCGACAAAAAAGATTTCGTATAATAAAAAGTGTATTAGAATCTAATATCACATGATCAAATGGGACAGGAAAATGGTAATCTGCGCCTGGGAGGAGTTTTTAGTCCTCAACCAGTCGCAGATTTACCAACTATCTTCGAAACTGAGTGGCCAATGGGTCAGGGTTTACAAACTCCATCAGGCCGGGAGACAAAACAGAACTGAAGCGATTTATTCCCCCTATTCACAAAGCGAACATAGTAGCGGGTGTTGGTACTAATCGGCCCTTGCCACACAAACTCTCTGGTGTTAGGATCATTATCCCGGTTGCCCTCCTCGGTTCCCGCGCCCATGTTGTTGGGAATAGGGTCAGGCCGCCAGACAGGCAGGTCATTGCCGTTGTAGACAAAGAGATCCACCTGCTCGGCGTTGCGCATAAAGGCGATAACCATGGCCTCTTTATCCTGGCCCGAGTCAAAGTAATACCATTTGTCCTGACCGGCAGCCAGGGAACAGGATTGAGATTGCCCCCACAGGCTAAAGCTGCCCAGACCACCGCAGCCGGTGGATTGGCCAGCGCCGGGAGATGATTCTGACAAACTGTCGTCAATTGGAAGGTTATTAAGATCAGCCTCATCCAGTACTTTGATAAATTCGCTGGCAACCCAGCCTCCCTTTTGTTTGTCAACAGTCTCTACCACGACCCAATTTGCCGATGGAGATCGTCTCAAAATCCTGACCTCATCCCCAGCCATTAAATTGCCCACACTCTCATAATTGGTGCCCGGCCCTTTGCGCAGTTTTACTTTGTCGGTCACCACGATCCCGGTGGCGGTGGCAGAGGCTAAATTTTTGGAAGCCAGTTCCAACTCACGGCCATTGACCTGGCCGGTCCAGTAGCTAATGGGGTCGGTTTGAGTCCGCACGATCTCCAGACTAAGGGTAGCTTCCTCACTGCTGCGACCGCGCAAAATGTCACAGTAGCTGGCCATGCTGCCATCGCTGGCCATAGTCAACCCTTCCATCTTGAGAATAATGTCACCCCCTTGCAGACCGGCCTGGTCAGCCAGCGAGCCGGACTTGACGGATGAGATAAAGATGCCGGAGACAGTGCTGTCGTCGCTGCGCTTGCCCTTAAAAGCCTGACCATTGAGACCCAGCGCATCAACGTTATGGCCCTGGCGTAATTGGCTAATAACCTTAAGCGCTTCGTCGCGGGGGATGGCAAAATATTGATTCGCCTTTGAATTGCTGGCATAGTTGACGGCCACCACCTGACCCTCCTCACTGACCAGCGGCCCGCCCGAATTGCCGGGGTTAATGGTGGCATCGTGTTCAATAACATGATCCACAGAAGCCCAGGCGCTGTCACCATCAGCTTGCGCTTTGGAGACAATGCCGCTGGTCATGGTAAACTCAGGATCACCCAGCGGAAAGCCGGCGGTAAATACTTTGAGAGGTGGCTTTATATCACCCTCATACCAGGTCATGTAAGGGTAGCCGTCGCCTTCGATGTCAATCACAGCCAGGTCCGAGCACTCCGACACCCCCAGAACGGTGGCTCTTTTCCACTCCTCTTCACCATCAATGTGAACCTTGATTCGGCCTTCACCGGCCACCACGTGATTATTGGTTACGGCAATGCCGGAAGGGTCAATGATGAAGCCCGACCCGGAGCCAACGCCCTGCCGCTGACCTGCACCAATATCTTCAATGTCTACAAAACTTCCTTCCTGAACAATCTGGATCGTGGCTAATTTGACCTCCTCCAGCGTGGTCACCGGCCCGGTTGTTGGGGCGGCTGTAGGCGTGGCCGGCGGAGGAACTGGATCTTCCGGTTTTTCAAAAGTCGCGGAAGGCTCGACTGTGATTTCAGGGGGAACAGTCACCTCAGCCTGTTCTTCACCTTCCCTACCATAAAGCCAGTAGTAAATACCGGCGCCGGCAACACTACAAAGCGCACAGGCTGTGGTTAAGACGATCAACCCTATAATAATCTGCCAATAAGGGTAACGCTTTTTACTCATTTCAAATCTCCCTCTGTTGATAATAATGGAATTGGTTTAATTGTGACCCAGTATGACATAGGTTCAATGAGATTACACTAGCTAATCAATGAAGATCCGCTGAGAAACTAGGGATGAGCAAAGCCATCGGCCCTGCTGATTCAACAGCAGAGCCGATTTTATTGGTTGAGGAAAATTAAGGGCAACGCTTGGAGGCCGCTTTCATCTTATTATGGTTCCAGGACTAACTGAACCTGGTACTTTCACCCGCCTGGCGGGGCAAATAGAACGGCTCACTTTCAGCCCGCAGCCGTCCTCCCTGATGGTGATACACCAGCCAGCGAAACGGTCCCTTGCCAAAATCAGCCGGGGCGACCCACCACTTGATATATCCGGCTGTATCAAGCGTGCCGCGCCAGCCTTCAACCTCGCGCCAATCCCCGGCGCTGTCTTGCCACTGCACCACGCTCCACAGCCAGCCGGCGCAGCACTCACATGCAGTTCAATCGCCGCCCCGGCCGGTTTATCGGGGTCGTCATCTGTATCACCTCCTCTGGCCGGGGTAGGGGTGTAGCGCGGCGGCAGCATCGCCTGGGCCGGTGGGGGAACTAAGGTTAGCAGTATGAAACTAAAGAGGCCGAAAGCCAGAAGGATAGGCAGGATCAATGGATGTTTGATTGACATTTCTAAATCTCCTTCACCAATGGTGTCACGTGTCAAGTGTCAGGTTGAAAAGATAGTCTTCATTTATAGTTCATCATGATTTTAAGACCGGGATGGCAAGTTACCACTCGGTTCAGTCTGCTTTGGGGCAGGGTCAAGCGTCGTGGCCGTTAAGGTTACGGTTGTCACCCCACCCAGGATATTGTTGTAGGCGCCACCGTTCACCTCGTGCGCTTCCCGAACGCCCCCATAAGTGGTATTGAGGTTGACCGAGTCAACCTGAGCGTAGATAGTGGCATTGGTTAATGAGGTAAACGGCAACAGGCTGCGCGAGCGCACCAGGTAAGGGTCATCCGGGCGAGTGGTCAGGGTTAGGGTTTCGCCCGGTTCCAGGGGCAAAGCCGCTTCGGGTACACCCCAGGCCAGGCCATAGGGAGCGCGGCCATCATCCCAGATCTGGTTGACGCCGGTGGGGGCAGGCACAGGGTTGAGATAGATGTCCACCCAAAATGACGTAGTCACGGGAGCAGCGCCCTGATTGCGAATCGTGACCTCAATGGCAGAGGTGGGAGCGGGGCAATTACCGCTACCGTGGGGCATAATGTGTGGATTGAGGGCGTCCCCGCAAATACAATCCACGACCAGGTCAGGACTGGCGCCCGAACCAAAGATAATTGGCAGGTACACGTTGGTTTGCGGCGGGGCAGCGTTAATGGCCTGGCCCAAGTGGATACGGCGCAGTTCGGTAACAGCCCCAAAGGGACGGTCGTCATTGACGGAGACGCCGGTTTGTTGCAGGATAGACAAAATTTCAGTAACCGAGGCGTCCGGCTGCTGCTGTTTAAGGACTGCCCAGGCTCCGGCCACGTGCGGCGCAGCCATCGAGGTGCCGTTGAAGCTGGCGACCCCGCCCCCCGGAACCGAGGAGTCAATATTAACGCCGGGCGCGAGCAAGCTGACAAACGAAGCGATGTTGGAAAAGACGGCCACGTTGTCCGCATCATCGGTTGCGCCAACGCTGATGGCGCTGGAGACGCAACCTGGAGCGCTGATGCTGTTGGTAAAACCACTATTTCCGGCGGCAATAACCGTCGCGATCCCGGCCGCCCGGAGATTATCAATAGCCGCTTTAATGGGTTCGTTGTCGCAAGGGGCAAAAAACTGCCCACCGCCCAGGCTCATATTGACTGCGGCGATATTGAAACTCTGGCGCAGCTCAAAGACACGCTCCAAGGCTTTGATCTGATCGCTCGTGTAACTGAGGGCGCAGGGGCTTGCCGTACCGGCGTCGGCGCAGGGGGTTGGACCCCCGGAGAGCAGATCATCGTCAAAGCGGGAAAATACCTGGATGGCAATCAGGGTTGCATCCCTGGCCACCCCGATATTGCCCCCGTTATTGTTGCCGGCAGCAATACCGGCTACGTGGGTGCCGTGATCACAGCCGCCAATCGTTAAAGCGCAGTTGGTTCCCGAATCGGGGCAACTGATTCCGCTGCTCCGCCGGGGCAAACGCTACTCGCCCCTTCCGTTGGAACATTGCTGGAGTAGCAGGCTTCGGCAACTACCTTCTGACCGTTGGTGGTGAAAAATGGGTGGGTTTTGTCCACGCCGGTATCCAGAATGACCACCGTCTGATCCAGCCCGGTAAAGCCCGCCGCCCAGGCGTCATCCGCGCCAATAACCGGGATGCTGCTGGCTAAGGCCGGCGGCACGGCCTGATCTTCCGTTAGGTCGGCGACTTCCGGTAACGCGGCCAATTTTGCCAGCGCGGCGGCATCTACTTCGATGGTCAGGGCCGGGATATACTTAAATCTGGTGACCAGGGTCAGATTACTCCCGGCCATTTTTTGCAACAAGCTGGCCTGCGTGCGTTGAATGGTTTGGCGCTGGTTTTGGGCATCCTGGGGTCGAGCGAAATTGTCTTCCGGCTGGAAGTCTACCTTAAGGCTGACAATGACCCGTACCCGCCCTTTTGCCTGCGCCTGGCTGGTCAGACTGGAAAGGTCAAAGGCCGACTGGGCTGGCGGAGCGGCCCGCAGGGGCGACGCGGCCAGGGCGGCCAGCAGCGCGAGCAAGACGATGGCCAGCAGCGCCATTCCTGACCCTCGGTCCTGAGAGATTAACCTGTTCTGACCGGGACTGCGGCCTGGTCTCATCCATGGGCTTTTTAAGTGATCCAATTTTTGTGACATCGTTATTCCTTTCTCTTTTTGAAAAATAGGTATCTCTGCCCTCATGTCATTTCGAGGCCGTAGGCCGACGCGAAGCGTGCCTACAGCGCTACATCTGCCTCGGAGATTTCTCCCTTCGGTCGAAATGACATGGCCGGATAGTTACTTATAACCCATTCTGTCCAATTCTCACATCGTCCAGGTGGCCGATCATACTCTCTGGCGTTTCACTGTAAATCCAGATGTTGGGGCTAAAAAAGCCATTCTTAATTTCATCGGCTTGTTGGGGGCGATAGGAGCCAAGCGACTGCCCGTCAATGGAAAAAGTAACATTGGCTTCCCGGTCCACTTCAATTCGGACAGTGTGCCAGGTATCAAAATTGGTCGGTTTGCTGCCAATCTCGGTGTAATCTTCAACACGTTTCTCAATATCATTCCAAATGTAGGCACTACATTTGACCCTGACCGGCGTTTCTCGGCCGATAGCGCATTGAAACGTGAGATCACGATTATCTTTAAGTGGCGCCTTCACGCCCAACACAAAATCGCCGTACCCCCCGCCGCTGGTTTCAGTTTCACTGCTCAACAGCAGTTTGGCCTCGACAAATTGAAACTGGTCCAGAGTCAAGGAGCTATACCGGGTCGGATAAAGCCCAAACGAATCATAGGGGTTTGGCTGTGAGAGCGTAAAGACTAACACCCCGTGGTGCTGCTCAAGTTGGGGCGATGATCCGCCCATCCCCCAGCGATCCTGACCCAAACTCCCTTCAAAGGCCGGATTGTCGAAGGTATCATAAATCGTCGGATCAGCTCCGATGGCAATGGTGACTTGATACGCGCCGGAGTTATCATAGTAATAATTGTGATTGTCGTTGGCAGTCAGGTACAGAATACCGCTAGCCGAAGCGGTAGTTTCCAAATTGGCCCCCACTCGAAATGGTTCTTGATCACCAATTTTGCCAATCAGCGCTCCATAGGCTGCATTACTCATCAAACAGGGCGAGTTTTCATAGGGTGGGCACTCGTCTCCTGGGCTGCCGGGTTCAACATTGCTGTTCAGATCGCCCCACATCAGGTTTATCGTGCCGGAAGCCGAGAAGCTGAGATTTTGACCCGCCCGCACTTCGATACCGGTATCAAACCAAATAACCTCGCCCGGAACGGTAACGGTCAAAGTGGTAGGAGGTGAGGTGGGTGTAGAGGTAGGCGGCAGCGGCGTCGGTGAAACCGTCGGCGTGGCCGTTGGAATTACGGTAGGAGAAGACGTGGGTGTTGCCATCAAGACTGGCGTTGTTATAACTGCCGGCGCTTCAATATTACCGGAAACAACCACAGCAACGGGCGTTTCCTTTCTTGCAACAGCATTTTCGAGCATCCTACAGATATTTAAGAAAGAGCCGGAAAGCAATAATGTGACCAGGATAAACCAACGCATAAAAATCCCTCCTGTAATAATGGTAGACAGTAGACGGTAGACGGCACCCCTTCGGGTGCGCCGAAGGGCGTAGACGGTAGACAGGGGTAATACATCCCTGTTGCTTGCTACTCTGCTACCTGCTACCCTGCTACCTGCTACCTTTTAACTTGGACTAAAGTATGAACTGCAACTGAGATGTTCCGAGTATGACACAAAGGAAGAGGTAATGCACTGGGGGACCGCTGAGGATTTACTGAAGAATGGTTGAGAAAAAATGCTCCGCTTATTCTCCTTCAATGAACAAACTTCCTAAGTATGATCCCCATTTTGACCGGCCTGCGTCTGTGACCTATAATCCTCATAGTATCCCGAAAAAATTCACCTATTTGGAGAGAGGTGACAATGTCATTAGCCGAAATACTCCCTGTACTTCAAGCTTTACCCCATGCCGATAAACTCCGCCTGCTCCAGTTCCTGGTGTTTGACTTGGCTCAGGAGGAAGGCGTTTCTTTGCTTGACCCCGGTTTAACTTACCCTATTTGGACTCCTTACAACGCCTTTGAAGCAGCCGACACCCTACTTCAAGCTTTAGAAACAGATCAAACCGTAATGGTAATTAAAGCCGAACGGTTTAGCTACTCTGAAAGCGAAGCGTCTTCAAGTATAGCTGGCAGTCTGCCTTATCTCCCGCTGACTTTGACCTATCGTGGTCAAACAGTGGAAGGTTTAGGATTGTTGGATACAGGGGCCACGGTCAATGTGCTGCCCTATCAGGTAGGGGTCAGTTTAGGAGCGGTATGGGAGGCGCAAACGACGCCGGTAAGATTAACAGGAAATCTAGCGCAACAAGAAGCCAGGGTATTGATCGTTTCGGCCTCAGTGAGTAAATTCTCACCCACCCGCCTGGCCTTTGCCTGGACAAAAAGTGATGAAATCCCATTAATCCTGGGGCAAGTCAATTTTTTTATAGAGTTTGAGGTTTGTTTCTTTCGTTCCCAGTTGGCGTTCGAGCTTAAACCCAAACAGAACTGAGCGTGGATAATTATAAAGACCCTAAAGGTCTCAAAGACCTTATAGGATTTGACAACCAAATTCGGAAAAGCCTGGAAGGTTGGAAGATTGGAAGGCCGGTAAAACCTGACCAATCTTCCAGCCTTCCAATCTTCCTGGATTAACAAATTTACCGATTTTGAAGATCAAACTTATTAGGGTCTGATCAACTCACGGCCGATTGGGGCAGGTTTTGTGGTAAGGCGTATCCTCGCCCATATACTGCGCCCACTCCGCCTGGGTCATATTGCGCCCGGTTTTGGAGCACGCGAACTCCAGCAGGCCGCCCGGCCCTTCGATACCGACGAAATGGATGCGGGCTGTACCATCCTCACGGGCAGTGACGATCCGTTGTCCGTCAGAACTCCAGGCTATATCATTGACCCTAAAGTCGGTTACTGCAAATAGCGGCCTACCATTATGAGCGTCCCAGATTTTGATCGAAGAAATGATGTCACCATAACCAGTGTATAAAGTAACAAGACGCTGCCCATCGGGATTCCAATTTACTTGATGATCCATCGGTCCCCAATCCTGTATAGTGAACTGTAATAATCCGCTCTGGACATCCCAGATTTTCGCCGAGTCAAGAACATCCTGGGTAAGAATCCGCTGACCATCAGGACTCCAGGTTGCCCAAGTAAAAAAACTTGCGGTACCTGTTGATAAGGTAGCAAGTAATGTTCCTGTCTGAACATCCCACACTTTGGCTATATTATCGTAAATACCAGTGACGATTTTTTGTCCATCTGGACTCCACGATACGTTAAAGATCTCATTATGATCCGATAACGTGAAGATTAAACTTCCATTCTGCGCATCCCAAATTCTAGACGTCCGAATTTTAGCCGTTTCGTCCCAATTGGTTATGAGGATTCTTTGTCCATCTGGACTCAGGGTAATGTGGTTTTCTCCTGCTTGGTGGTTGCCCAGGGTAAAAAGTACCTGACCAGTCTGAGCATTCCAGATTTTGGCCGTCCCGTCATTGCTGGCTGTAAGAATCCGCTGCCCATCGGAACTCCAGACCGCTTGGTTGATCCTGTTAGTATGACCGGTTAGGGTGAAAAGTAGCGCACTACTTTGAGCATCCCAGACTTTGGCCATCTCGTCATCACTGGCTGTAAGAATCCGCTGCCTATCGGGACTCCAGACCACTTGGGTGACCTTATGGGTATGGCCGGTTAAGGTGAAAAGCAAAGTGCCGCGCTGTGCATCCCAAATTTTGACTGTGTTATCAGAACTAGAAGTCGCTATTTGCGTTCCATCCGGACCCCATGTTACGTGCGTAACTGCATCCTTGTGACCGGAAAAAGTTAAACCATTCCCCTTTTGAATATTCCAGATTTTGATCATCCCCCAAGTTGTAACAAGCTGTTGCACATCTGAGTTCCAAGCCACAGCACGCCCCTCATTAGAAAGGGTCAGGAGTAGTTCTCCGGTTAAGGCATCCCAAACGTTGGTCCTTGGATATTCTGGATTTGGAAGTGTTGGTCCACTGGTAATAATAATTCTTCGCCCATCAGTACTCCAATCTGCCTCATTAGCTATCCCAGAATGTTGGCCGATTAGTGTGAAGAGTAGTGCTCCAATCCTGGCGTCCCAAACTTTGGCCGTCCCATCTTTACTCACGGTGACTATCTGCTGCCTATGCGGACTCCAAGCGATATCAGTGATACTTTGAGTATGACCAGTCAGAGAAAAGGCTAATTCCCCGGTCTGGGCATCCCAGACCTTGGTTGTTTGGTTGTAACGTATATAGATACTAAATTTACTAAGCCATCTAAGTTTTTCACTGGCGATAACGATTTGCTGTCCATCCGGACTCCAGGCCAGATAGGTTAGAGATTCAGCATAGCCGGTCAGGGTGAATAATTTTTTCCACTCTGAATATCCCAGATATTGGTCATCTGATCTTGAGCGGCAGCAGCGATCCGTTGCCCATCCGGGCTCCAAACAGCCTCAATAATCCCCCCTAAAGTCAAACGAGTTGTTCCGTTCCGGGTATCTAAAACTGTAGCCTTGCCATTTTTGCGGATGATAACAATGTCCTTTCCCTGCGGACTCCAGGCTGCTCGTAAAACTTCGTTATCGTGGCCTGCCTCATTCCAGATTAAAGCTCCCGTTTGAGTATCCCAGATTTTGGCCACTCCATCTCGGCTAATGGTAACAACTTCCTGCCCATCCATGCTCCAAGCTATTTGCACAACCGCACTATAGTGACCAGAAAGGGTTAAGGCTACCCCCCCCGGATTGAGCATTCCAAATTTTAGCCGTGCCGTCGTCACCGGCGGTAACAACCCGCTGCCCATCAGGACTCCAGACGGCTTGGAGAACCGGATTATAGTGACCAGTCAGCGTCAACGTCAAATTCCCGGTTTTAGCCTCCCAAATTTTGGCTGTGCCGTCGTCACCGGCAGTGATAAATCGTTGTCCATCCGGGCTAAAAGCAACCGCATTGACTTCCCCCACATGACCAGGTATGGTCGCTTGTAAATGCGACCGAGCCATCACATCTTGCAGCCGCCTGCCGGTATCCTCACCCAAAATCAGGTCGGGGTGCTCGGTTTTGAGCAGGTTGATGGCCTCAGTACCCAAAAGCGCGGCCAATTCGTCGTCGGTCAGGTTTTCGGCCTGGGCCAGCAGGGCGTGAAATTGAGCCAGCCGGCGCTGCTGTTCGGCCTTATCACGCTCTATCCTGGCTTGTTCAGCCTCAATATCCGCTCTGGATTTTTCCGCCTGAGCGGTAGCGGCAGCATCATTGGCGCGAATCTGCTCCGCCTGGGCTGTTGCGGCGGCCTGGTTAGCGTTGTCCCGTTCTTGCCCGGCCTCCAAAGCAGCCAGGTAGGCTTCATCGCCTTTTTTACGGGCCTCACCGGCGGCCTGGACGGCCCACAGTAAGGCCACTAAGGCCAGCGCCACTGCGCCAGCCAGCCACCAGGCCCGCCGGCGCA
>JAAUSP010000002.1 GCA_012032575.1 Anaerolineales bacterium
CCCGGTACGCGAGGCGGTGCCGGGACCTGGTGTTGTTGGGTTTTCTGGAAACCGAGCCATTTAAGGGAACTTCGGTCCGGTCGTTCTCGCCGGAGGGAGTTGCACGAGGTTTATGCTGTGCGGGCGGCATTGGAGTCTCTCTCAGCGCGGACAGCAGCCACGCGGCTAACCGAGGCCGATGCGGCAACGTTGCGGCACCTTCTGGACGAGATGATTGAAGCGGCGCAAAAGCAGGATACTCAACGCATGGTTCGGTTAGACAACGACTTCCACGAAACGATTCTGCAAATTGCCGGGAACAAGCTGCTGTACCAACTGTGGAAGACCTTACAGTTTGGCTTTTGGACCATCGTCACTACCCGTATTTCCAGTTTTAAGCTGGAGCAGTTGGCCTATCGCCATGAGGAATTGCTGGCCGCCTTGATGACCTATGAACCGGAGAAGGCAGCCCAGGCAATGCTGCGCCACATCGAAGACCTGGGCCGGCCGCCGGAGGATTGCCATCATTTGAAGCCTTAGCAGATGGCCAGGGCCGAGTCAAAAGTCATTAAAAAAGCGCAAGCCTACTTTAAGGAGAGAGGTATATGACAACATTACAATCCATCCGAGAAGCAATTATCAAAGAAAAACAGCGTCGAGAAGTTGTATCTGAAGCATCCATTCTATCTTTTATTAACCAGGGCGAAGTAACAGAGGCCGTCGCCAGTTTGCTCTTTTTTGCGCCTCCCGACCGTTTGCCCTTCTATCTTGAGGCACTGGAACCGGCGCTCTGGGCCGAATTTAACAAAGAAGACCTGGTCCGACAGGTAAATGTGCTGTCCTTCGTGGCCGACCTGGGACTGGGGTTACGCTCGGCCATGACAGACTGGAATCTTCGCGATTCAGCCCGTCATAGTGACAAAATTTTGACTAAACCCCAGATCCACGCTTTGGCGGATAAACTGGAACAACTGGCGGGAGAGCTGGCCTGTCAATCCCCGGAAGCGGCTGAGAAACTGCGGCAAGCCTGGCTTAAGGAAACTACGGCCCGCCTGACGGCAGAGGAAGCTTCCAATCCCCAGGCCCTAGCCAAAGAGTTAATGGGCGATTCTCTGAGCGATACTCTGCGCAACATGGCCGCCGTGATTTCTACCAGTAACTTACGCCGGTTGGCCGAGATGCGGGCTGCCGGCCAGACGGTCACCGAGTGGGGTAACGACTATGCCGCCTTTCTGCAATATGCGATGTGGCTGGGCGCTTCTTTCGTCGCCTGCAATCCGGTTGAAATCAATTGGGCCTGGGACGCCGACGTGGAACGCTGGAATGGGGTGGCCGATGACCTCATCGTCAAAAATCCCAGGGCCGATGCAGATACGCTGGCCCGCTTGATGACTGCCGAAGTGGTGCTGTCCAATATGCGCTGGCTGCGCCCCCTTTTCCTCCTGAGCGAAGGTAAAACCGGCAGTGTTTGTTTCCAGGTCAACCCCAAAAAACACGATGACGCCCAGACGATGATTGCGGATGTGACAGCCAACTACGAGTACCTGCATGCTCGCCTCGACGGCGGCATTCCTAATGTGGTCTTCAAGTTGCCAGCCACCCAGGCCGGGCTGGACGCCTGTCGCGCCCTGACGAAACAAGGTATTGGCGTGACCATTACCGTCAACTTTGCCTTATTCCAACACCTGCCCTTTGCCGAAGCTATCAATGACAGCGAAGCTATCATTAGTTGCCTGGCCAATATGAGTGGGCGCTTTGCTTATCCTGTGCGTGACGATTTGCTGTCTAAGCTGGACCAACTGGCCGCCTACGGTATTGATGAAACAAAGGCCAGGCAGGCCGCAGCCTGGGCCGGGGTAGCGACGACGCGCAAACTGCACCAACTTTTAAAGCGCAACGGTTATGATGTCAGCCGGATCAGGCCGCTCATTGCCTCGGCGCGGGTGTATGAAGGCCCGCATCACGAGGAACTGCCTCATCCGTATATGGACTTAACGGAGATTGTCGGCATTAGCATCATTACCGTCTTTCCTAAAATCCGGCGTCCGTTTGATGCGCTGCCCGATCCTGGTTTTGAAGGGGATGGGGTGGACCAGCCCATTCCAGAGGACGTTTTGGCGATACTGGCTCACAGCGAAATGTTCAAACAGGGCTACTATGTGGCCGACCCCAAGTGGATGCCCGATGAGGAAGAACGTTTCCGCCCGGAGCGCATCCTGACCCTCGCCGATGAAGCTACCGTCGCTGCCTGGTCGCCGGCCCGTACCACCCTGGCCGAGTTCGGCAAAGCCTATGATAAATTTGTCGAACGGCTCCAGGAGCGCCAGGCATTGGGCAGCGTATGAACCATCCTGCCCGCCACCGGCGATAAAACCCCTCTCCCCGTCGCTGGCGCGACTCCCCTCTCCCTGGCAGGGAGAGGGGGTGGGGGAGAGGGTCCATTTTCAAAGAAGTCGAACAGTTCCGATTGGAACGACACCGAGCATGAAAATCTGGAGTGCAAGGCTTGCCTTGCGGCCTGGCCTGGCAAAGCAAGCTTTGCGCTCCAATCGGCTGATTTATTTTCAGAGGAGAAATCTATGATAACTGAAGAATTAAGAACTATGGCCTCAGTAAAAAAAGTAACCCCCCCAAAAAAATTAAAGTACTGCGTCGGCGGAGAATGGCTGGAATCAAAATCCGGCAAATACATGGACTGCTATGACCCTTCGACTGGAGAGGTGATCGCCCAGGCTCCACAGTGTACGGCGGCAGAGGTAGAATCGGCGGTGGCGGCGGCCCAGTCTGCTTTTCCGGGCTGGGCAAACACGCCTGCCAACAAGCGGGTGCAGGTACTCTACCGGATGAAGGCGCTGCTGGATCAGCACCTGGAGGAATTGACCCTGCTGCTGGCCACGGAAAACGGCAAGGTTTGGGATGAGGCCATGGGCGATGTGCTGAAAGTGACCGAGGTGGTGGAGTACGCCTGTGGAATTCCACATCTGCTGAAAGGCCCGGCGCTGATGAATTGTACCGTAGGCTATGACACTACCCAATATATGGAACCGTTGGGCGTGTTCGCCGGCATCGCGCCCTGGAACTTCCCGGCCATGATCCCGATGGGTTGGATGGCTCCGTTGTGTATCGCTACGGGCAACACCTTTGTGTTGAAAGCGGCCAGCTTTGTGCCCCAAAGTTCGATGCGGATTTTGGAGCTGTGGCAGGAAGCGGGGCTGCCTGACGGGGTGATTAACCTGGTCACCTGCGGCCGAAACGAGGCCGAACTCTTGCTGAAGCACCCGGATGTCAAGGGGATCAGCTTTGTCGGGTCACCTCGGTGGGGCGGCATATCTACGCTACGGCGGCGGCGCACGGCAAGCGGGTGCAAGCTCTAACCGAAGCCAAGAACCACGCCCTGGTGCTGCGGGATGCAGCGCTGGAGCGCACGGCGCGGGGTATTGTGAATTCGGCCTGCGGCTGCGCGGGAGAGCGATGCATGGCCTTGCCGGTGGTGGTTGCGGAAGAGGCGATTGCCGATGAGCTGGTAGAGGTGTTAGTGAAAATTATGCAGGGCTTAAAGATTGGCCCGGCTTACGACCAGACAAACCAGATGGGGCCTCTGATCAATGCGGGACATCGCCAATTTGTGGAGAACTGGATTCAGAAAGGCGTAGAAGAGGGAGCGAGGCTGGTACTGGACGGCCGCGGAGTAACGGTGCAAGGTTATGAAAATGGCTTTTACCTGGGGCCAAGCCTGTTTGACCACGTGCAGCCCGGTATGACGGTAGGCGACCAGGAGATTTTTGGGCCGGTGTTGTGTATCAAGCGGGTGAAGGGCTTTGAGGAAGGACTGGCCCTGATGAACGCAAGTGAATTTGCCAACGGCTCAGCCATCTACACTCAGAGCGGCTACTACGCACGGGAATTCGCCCATCGCACTCACGGGGGCATGGTTGGCGTGAATGTCGGTATTCCGGTGCCGCTGGGCATATTTGGCTTCACCGGGCACAAAAACTCATTCTTTGGCGATTTGCACACGATGGGTACAGACGGGGTGCGCTTCTTCACCCAGTTAAAGAGCGTAACAGCCCACTGGTTCTCTGAGGAGGAGGCGCGCACAGGTACGGTGCTCAACACCTGGGATGGTATGATTTCTATGCCCAACAAGTAGGATGAGCAGACCAAATTTTGCTCAAAACGAATTCCCCGTTTTGGCCCGGATTTGACACGCAAGTGTGGGCCGAGCAAATTTGGATCCGCTGAGAATTGAAAGATTAATTACAAAGGCACAGGGGGTATTAAAAATCCCTGTGCCTCTGTTTGTTTGCAGCTTATGCAAGAGTAGCTATCGGCTATAGGACAGGCAAGTGGTCAAAGGACTCGATTCTATTCGACTAAAAAGAACAAATTATGTAAGATTAGAAGGAACATTATGAATCGAAAAGGGTATACTGATGCTGTCTCACCCAAGAATAAAAGCCAAACCGGAAATTTTGCCCCGCCTTGTTCTCAGCGAACAAATCAAAGACTATATCGTTGAAGCTATCTTACGCGCCGACCTCAAACCCGGTGATCGTATTGTCGAAAGCGCCCTGGCCCGCCAGCTTGGCGTCAGTCAAGCCCCGGTACGCGAGGCGGTGCGGGACCTGGTGTTGTTGGGTTTTCTGGAAACCGAGCCATTTAAGGGAACTTCGGTCCGGTCGTTCTCGCCGGAGGAGTTGCTTGAGGTTTATGCCGTGCGCGCGCATTGGAGTCTCTCTCAGCGCGGACGGCAGCCACGCGGCTAACCGAGGCCGATGTCTCCACCCTGCGGCACATTCTGGACGAGATGATTGAAGCGGCGCAAAAGCAGGATACCCAACAGATGGTCCGGCTGGACAACGATTTTCACGAGACCATTCTGCAAATTGCCGGGAACAAGCTGCTGTACCAACTGTGGAAGACCTTACAGTTTGGCTATTGGACTATCGTTACCATCCGTATTTCCAGTTATAACCTGGAGCAACTGGCCCACCGGCACGAGGAATTGTTAGAAGCTCTGATGACGCGCGAACCCGAAAGGGCGGCCCAGGCAATGCTGCGCCACATCGAAGACCTGGGCCGGCCACCGGAAAACCCCGGAACGTGAAAGCCAGTCGAAGCGATTTTCTAAGGGCTGGCGAGCCGCTTCCAACAGGGTCAGACCGGACGATACAGCGTTAACCTTTGAGGGTTGCAATTTCGGCCCGACCGACCTCTTTAATCGCCGTATCTGCTACTTTTTTGAGAGGTGTGTAGCGAGCGCCAAATGGGCTGTCTTTGTAAGGATCATTGCGGGCGGCGTTATAACAGCAAATCAGGCCCCAGCGGGGATGCGGTGACGTATTGGCCGCCGAAGCGTGGAGCAGGTTACCATGAAAGAACAGAGCGTCGCCACTGTCCATCTCGCAGTAAACCAGCTCAAACCGTTTTATGGCGGCCTCCAGACGTTCCGGATCCACTGCAAACTGGTCACCGGATTCGTGGTTCATTCGGCCCATCTGGTGAGAACCTTTTAATACCTGCAAGCAGCCATTTTCTTTAGTGGCCGGATCTAAGGCAATGTAACAACTGGCCATATAAGGAAACAAAATGCCATTGGTATACCAATAACCATAATCCTGGTGCCATTCCCAGGCTCCGCCAATATTCGGTTCCTTGAGGCTCATTTTGCTGTGATAATGATAGACTTCACCCCCCAGAAACTTCTCCATCGAGTCGACGATGCGAGGGCTGCGTGAAAACATGCCATATAGATCGTCACGCTCCTCCTGCCACATGGCCAATTTGGCAGCCTTGCCTGTATCGTCCAAACGGTCTTGGGCGCTGGCCAGCATCTTGCCGTCGGCTCTGGCCTTGGTAATAAGCAGACTCATCTCCTCGGCGTCAAAAAGAGAACGGATAATCACGTACCCAACTTCATTGAATTCTTGCACATCAGAAGCAGAAGCTTGTTTGAAACCCATAAATTACCTCCTTAATATTCAGTGACAATCGGTGTTAATACCAATAATAGACAAAAAGCACGCCTCAACACGGTGCCCCCTTTTTCTACATCTAAACCCCCTCCTCTATTATGATTCGTGTGACCGGGAATGGTTAGCCCGATAATAAGCTAAATACTCCTGTGCGTATGGATCAACACCCGTTAGAAGGTCCATAGTTCGACTCAACCAGGGCAGATAAGGGGTGAAAGGATCGATCATAGCAACATCTAACCCCCAGGAGACCGCACTAATGAAATAAGCCAGATCAATGAGGCGGGCGTTTGGCATCATAAAACCGGCGTTGCTAATCCCTAGCAAGGTAGGAACTCCTAATTCTTCATGTAACATCTTTAGAGTTTCCAGGGTAACCCGCATACTGTCAGGGGCAACGCCAGCCGGTAAGCACACGGCGTCGATCATCACATCCTGTCGCGGGATACCATAATCTTCCGCCATTTGCACAATACGCCGGGCCACAAATAATCGCTCGGCTACGGTTTGGGGAATACCTTTCTCATAAACCAAGGCCGTGCCAATGGCCGCGCCATGTTTGGCAATCACAGGCAGCATTGAAGTGAGGTTGTGCCATTCGCCATTCACCGAGTTGCACATAGCTTTGTGCGGATAAGCCGCCAGAGCTAGATCAACTACTTCCGGGTCACGAGAGTCGACCGCGATGCAGCAGCCGGTTGCTTCATATATCTCGCGAACGGCCTGGGGAACTAATTCCCGTTCCCGGTCAATTAAGGTGGGTGCCATCAATTGAACATTGAAGACCGAGAAGCCCATAGTCAGGCCGGCTTGAGCGAGCTTTATCAGGCTATCAAAGCGCCCTGCCTGTAATTCAGCTAATACGTCTGGGCGTTCATAGTAATAACCACACTGGTCGTTAACACATAAGATCGGTTGGTCAAGGCCAAAAGGAATCGTACCCGCCGGATAAGATAATGCCCCTGGTGGGCAGTTCTTATCCATAGATTACGCCGCCATATTCAATCTCCAATTTTTCAGGGGTGCAGTCAAGCAATAGCTCCTGGCTGGCCGCATCAAAAATGCGCAAACCTTCGGGCTTAAAGTGTAACCAAACATCCAAACCAATTTTCTGATAAATAGCGACAATAGGCGGTACAAAAAGTTTGAGGAAACTCTCCCCATACTTTACCGTGACTAACGTTTCTTTGCCCAACTCCTCGGTGACGTAAACCGAAACCTTCATCGCGCCGGGTCTCTCCTGGGGGTAAAGGGTAATATCTTCGGGTCGGATACCCAGGATCAGTTTTTTGTCGCCAGGAAAATCTTTAAATTTTTCTATTATTTGAAGCGGCAACTCATACGTTAAATGAGGATTGACCAATTTCGACCGCTCAGCATTAAGCTGGCAGGGGATAAAGTTCATACCCGGGTTGCCAATAAAACCGCCCACAAATATCTGTTGGGGGTGATAGTAGATAAACTCTGGATAATCAACTTGCAAAATCCGTCCCGCGTTCATAACCACTAACTGGTCGGCCAGGGTCATGGCCTCAGCCTGGTCGTGCGTAACATAAACAGTCGTGACGCCCAATTCACGCTGCAAATGTTTCAACTCGGCCCGGGTGCTAACCCGTAGTTTGGCATCCAGGTTTGAGAGTGGTTCGTCCATCAGAAAAACATCGGGGTTGCGGACAATGGCTCGACCGATCGCCACTCGCTGCATCTGCCCCCCAGACAATTGGCGAGGATATCGATTCAACAGTTCGGTCAGGCCCAGAATTTCGGCCGATTTTTCAACCTGTTTTTTAATTTCGACTTTTGACATTTTACGCGCTTCCAGGGGAAAGGCCATGTTCCTGAATACGGTCATATTGGGGTATAAGGCATAGCTTTGGAAGACCATCGCTACATTGCGGTCCCAGGCCGGGACATGAGCAACATTTTTGCCCCCAATAATCAGTTCCCCGGCGGTCGTTTCCTCAAGCCCGGCCAACATGCGGAGCAAGGTTGTTTTACCACAGCCGGAAGGTCCCACCAGTACGGTTAACTTCCCTTCGGGGAAGTCCAGGGTTATATTGTCAACGGCAATGGAGTCGCCAAATTTTTTGGTCAGGTTTTTGACTTTTACTTCGGCCATTATTGCTACCTTTCTGTTACCGGGGTGAACACGAGTCTTTAGTACTTGACTGCCCCCGCCGTCAGCCCTTTGATGACCCATCTTTGGAAGATGAGCACCAACGCGATGACTGGGATCAAAGCCAGGATGACCCCGGCAGAAATCCAGGTCCATTGTTGTCTAAAGGCAAAAGAAAAATTCTGGATAGCCACCGGAATAGTCTGGACTTCTTGAATCCCCAGCGTGGCCACTGAGGCTAACATAAATTCCCCGTAAGAGCCGATAAAGGCAAACATCCCGGCGGCAAACATTCCGGGCGCAGACAGGGGAATAATCACTTTCCAATAGATTTGAAAAGGTCTATAGCCATCCATCTTGGCCGCATCCTCCAGCTCGTGGGGCAATTCCACAAAATAGCTGGCTAACAGCCACGTTGATAGCGCCACACTGTAAAAGATGTTGGGGATGATCATGGCTGGCAGTGAGCCTAATAGGCCGATAGATTTCAGCAGCACAAAAGTAGGGGCAATTGTGACCACTGGCGGAATCATTGCGCCCATTTGCAAGAGCAATAAAGACTCGATCTTGTATCTAAAGCGCAAACGGGCAATGGCATACGCCGAAAGCGACGAAATAGCCAGACACAAGACTGCCACCGCGAACGAAACAATGAAACTGTTTCTTAAAGGCACCAGAAAATCAAGCTCAACTATCACGGCCCGATAGGCCTGTAAGGTGGGTTCTTTCGGCCACAGTTCAATCGGGATTATATATTCGGCCCCCATCGGTTTAAGGATGTGCTCAATATCCAGAGCAGGGGGATAAGCGTAAAGGCAGCAATGAGCAGCGTCACAAATAACGAGAGGACAAGATCAATTTGTTTACGATTTCTTAATCTCCACTCGTACATTATGTTTTAAACCTCAGATTTTTTCTGATGCGGCTAATATAGAAAAAACTGAGCGCCAGGATAAGCCCAAAAATGACCATGCCGTAAGCCGATCCCAGGCCAAATCTGGCGCGGGTAAAATAGAATTTATAGGCAAAGGAACTCAGAGTTTCGGTGGTAACACCGGGGCCACCCTTGGTTAGACCGTAGATCAAATCAAAGGTGCGTAACGCATCCATCGTTCTAAAGAGCAAAGCGACCAGAATAGTGGGGGTTAACATCGGCAGGGTCAGCCGGCGAAAGCGGAAAAAAGCCTGAGCACCGTCTACTTTAGCCGCGTCGTAAATATCCTGGGGAATAACCGCCAGACCGCCAATCATCAATATGGCGATTAAAGAAGACATCTTCCAGATATCAGCTACAATTACGGCATGCATTGCCAGGATAGGGTCTACCAGGAATAGCGGAGGCTTGTCTACTAAACCTACCTGGACCATAAAATAGCCCAGTCCAATATCAGCATTCAGGAACCATTTCCAGATGGCGGCTGAAATGATCGGGGGATAGCCCACGGAATAACAATCAGCGCCCGCAGAAACCCCCGCAAATGGCGCCCTACCCAAAATGTAGACATGGCCAGTCCCAAGCCAATCCAAAATTCAAAAAAAACGGCCACTACGGTAAAGTAGAGGGTATAACCAAACGCGCTCAAAAAGTTTTTGCTCTGAAGAACGTCAATATAGTTTTTCAGTCCTACAAAAGTCTCACTCGACCATTGAGTCGAATGGTCAAGGTGATGAAGGCTGTAAATGGCCGTTTGAGCAATTTGATAATAGTAAAAGAGAAAAATCCCAATAACTGCCGGTAAAACAAACAAAAGCGCCAACTCAGGTTCTGATAGACTCGGCCGCCTCTTCTCAGAAGTTATAAAACCAACTGTTACGCTGGCCGCAATGGAAATCAGAAAGGGAGCAATGGCCAGGACGGGTTGAAAAACAAAGATCAAGGCAGAGATAACATACAAAGCACCCAGGGCAAAAACCATGTTCCGTTTCGCCCCTTTTTCATGGCGGGTCGCCTCTTCTGCCCGGCTAAGCATCAATAAGCCAACAAATAGCAAGCCGACAATGATGACATAGATAAGCAAAATACGAATCAAAGATACTAACGAACCAGTTTCCATTAAGTTTGTTCCTTATCCGTCCTGGCCGTCAAAATTCATCAAACCATGAAAGATTGGGCAAGCTGGGTCTTAGGGTTAATACCAATCTGGTAAACCGAAAGACCCAGCCGTAGCAATGGATTATTCTAGTGGAATTGCGTCTATTTGAGCACAGGCGTCATCCAGCGCAGCTTGGGCAGGCTTGATCCCGGATAGGGCCGCGTGAATTTCCTCAGACAAAATAACCGTTAACTCAGCAAAAGCCGGGGAGGGAATGGGAGGAATCGCCGTATCGGCCACTGCTTCGACCAGCGGCATGTTCGGGTTATTGGCAATTACGTCTGCATCAGTGTATACGTCCACGTGTGCTTGAACAGGGCCTTGAGACAGGTTGAATGCCTTCTGCACCGGAAAATCGAACATAACCTCAAGGACTTTGGCGGCCGCTTCGGGGTTGTCGGAATATTTATTGATGGAAAAGCCCCAACCCTCAAAGAAGCCGGCCCCGATACCGTCCTGGCCCGGCATAGGCACAAAGCCCCATTTATCAACCACCTTGGATTGCTCTGGATTGTTCAGCCAGAACATCATATCCTGGCGTCCGGTATGAAAGACCGCCTGGCCACTCACGAATCTGACCTGACCTTCTTCTTCTTTCCAGGTTAAGGCTTCTTTAGGGGTAACACCGTCTTCAAACAGGCTGATCATAAATTCCAGCGCCGCAACCCCCTTCTCATCATTCATAACGCATTTGCCGCTCTCGTCAAAATAGGTTCCGCCATAGCCGCTCAAGAATTCCACCCAACGGTTCACTACCACCTGATCCTTGAGCGCCGGCCAGGTCCAGCCGCTTAACTCTTTATCTTTAGCGGTAATGGCGTTGGCAATCTCAACCAGCTCATCATAAGTTTGGGGGGGTCAAAGCCGGCCTCTTCCAACAAATCTTTGCGGTAGTAGAGGCCGCCAATTCCACCCCACCACGGACCTAACGCCAGAACATCGCCATTATAGGTAAAAGCATTGATATAGGCCGGATTCAACTTGGCCATAATCTCCGGGCTAATCATATCATTCAGCGGCATCAACCAGCCTGTTTTGCCAAATTCCGGCAGCCAATACAGCCCCATGCCAATCAAGTCAGTGGTCCCATCTTCAGCCTGGAACCAGGCCAGATAGTTGTCGCGCCAGGGACCGGCCTCGTAGGGCATAATGTTGAATTCAACCTGAATCTCAGGATACTTCTTGGCGACCTCCTCACGAATGACATTGATGGGGGTGTCGGCCGGGCCAAAAGTTTTGTCAAAGTAGCCATTGTAGGCAATGGTCACAATCTGTTTTTCAACGGGAACTTCTTTCTCAACTATGACCTCCTTTTCCACCTCTACAGTCTGAATGACTTCAACCGTTTCAACAACTTTGACGGTTTCTCCCTGAACCTCCTGAGTGACGATTACGGTTTCGACAATGGTCTGTGGCGTAGGGGCTGCCCCACATTGGGCTGCAATAACTGCCAGCATCACCATAACCGTGACCAATACTATGCTTTTGAAGAAAATAGTTTTTGGCATTTTACTCCTCCTAAACAACACTATTTGGAAAATCCAGTTTGCTTAAACTTTCATAACTATTCTACTGAATTAAGTTTGAGCAGTGTTCCTCCCTCCTTTCTGCAACCATATTTCGATCAAACCTACACCCAGAAATTGTGCGGCCAGGCATGTTCTTTTAGTTTTTCCAGGTCTGATTCTGGCAGCGGCCCCTTATCCGACGCTTTGACATTGGCCTGAGTATGTTCCGGCTTTCGCATCCCCACAATCACTGTGGACAGGGCCGGGTGGCTGAGGCAAAAACGGAGCGCCGCTTCGGCCAGCGACTCGGCCTCGTCATGGATTAGGAATTCCAGGGTCTTGGCCCGTTCAAAGACTTCTCGTTTACGCTCGCCCTTGAAATAGAAATCCTGAAAGCTGCCTTCAGCAAAAACCGTCTCTGGGGTGATTTTGCCGGTTAATGCTCCCTCATCCAGCGGCGATTTGGCAATGATGCCAATATCCTCTTGCAGGGCCAACGGAAATAGATTTGCTGCCGGTACTTGCTCATAAATGTTATAAACCACCTGACAGGTATCAATGAGGCCGGTGCGGATACCTTTCGCCCCGTAATCAGGTTCAAGGGGATAGTTAAGCGACAGTCCGAAAGCTTTGATTTTGCCCTGCTCTTTCAATCTGACAACTGCTTCTTGCCATTCATCCTGGTCGGCCCACTCATCAAGCCAGACGTGGAGTTGCTGCAAGTCAATTTGCTCGACCCCCAACCGTTTCAGGCTTTTTTCCGTAGACTCGATGATCCATTGCGAGGGAAAAACATCTTTGAGCGGCGTGCCCGGCGCTGCCGGCCAGGTAAAATTCATGGGGTTGATCTTGGTGCCGATGTAAATCTTGTGGCCCCATTCTCGCACGGCCTGACCAACCAGTTCTTCGCTATGGCCGTTGCCGTAATTAGGGGCCGTGTCAACAAAGTTTACGCCAAATTCAAAGGCCAGTTTCATTGATTTGAGCGATTCGGCATCGTCCTCCCCGGCCCACCAATCGCCGCCAATGCCCCAGGCCCCGAAGCTAATCTCCGAGACCTCAAAACCTGCTTTGCCTAACTTGCGATAACGCATAAACATTTCCTCCTGAAGCTGATATTGAGTAGCAAATGATTTCTGGTTCACCCGGCTATGAAGCCACCATCGAACAATCTACCTGTATCATTCTGCTCGTTTTTGGTAGTAAATTCTGGCCTCTTGTAGGATTCTGGCTATGTCGTCTTCCTGACTCGGGCTTAAATAAGTTCGTTCCGGTTCGGCCAGAATGGCCTCAACCCGCTCTCGGGCATAGTCCAGAGCCTGTTTTTTGCCCTGCTGTAGCCATTCGGGGTAAGTCAAGCGATCGGCCGACTTGGGCACAAACTGCTCCTTTTGCCACCATCGCCGGGTGTGGGCTTTGCCCAGGTAATGGCCCGGAATTGGGCCGACCTCTTTGATCAATTCGACCGCAATCGTCTCGGCAGTAATGGCTTCACCCGTTACAAACCGGCCGATCATGCCGGCGATGTCATCATCCAACACTGCCTGGACCGGGTGTGCGGTCAATTCACTGGACACCCCAAAATGGAGCAGCATCGAGTTAACCCCAGATAGGGCCGAGGCCAGGCCGGCTAGCCCCTTTTCATAGCCGGCCTGATAGTCAATCATTTTGGCGCTAACATAACCGGGACTACCGTTGCCGATGGGGATCTGGTAATAGCGCCACATCTGGTTGAAGATCAGGTTATTGAGCGAGGCATCAATCTGTCCAAATGCCGGCGAGCCGGTATTCATATTGAGTGGCAATGAAAAATGACCGACCATCATGCGGTGGCCCGGCTTCAAAAGCTGCACCAGCACCACCATAGCCATCTGCTCGGCGCTGCTGACCACGACCGAACCCGGAATAGTGGCCGGGCCGGTGCCACCCATCATACAGCCATCCACCGTAGACAGCGGCAGCCCGGCTTCAACCAGTCGTTTGGCCGCAAGGATCGGTTCCGAGCCCCAGGTCAGAGGCGGGGAAGCACCAATAGTCCCGGTAAGCTCGTGACCAACGGCCTGGGCCATCTGGATAGTAAAGATCTCGCAATCATTGGAGCAGCAGCCGGCCTGGTGTTTGGTAGAGTATTTCATATGAAGGGCCACCCCTTCCGGGATAGCCATCGCCGCGAGAATTCCCTCATACCCAAAGTAGGGATAACAGCCCAGGTGATCCAGGTAAGGCAGGGCGTCCAATACCCGCACGCAGTTTATATACTCAGCCCTGGTTGGCTGGCGCGGCTCAAAGCTGTCCAAATCAATCGTCTCCATGCCGGAGGTGTGGGAGTAGTACAGGGTCTCCCCGCCAACCAGCAGGTCGTTGGCCGGGTCGGGCGCTTTGACCTGATAGCTGCCGGGAGCCTGGCGGACGCATTCCTCAACCAACTCGGCGGGAAATTGAACCCGCATATTGTCCTCATCTACCCGGCACCCCTTCTCTTTCAGGAATTTTAGCGCCCAGTCACTTTCGATTCGGACGCCCGTGTCCCACAACACGGTCAGCACGGCCTGGTGCATCTGCTGGATTTGGTCTTCTGTCAAGATTTCGAGCGGTTTTAGGTTCCGCTTAAATCCTTTACGACTCATCCTGACACTTCTCCCCTCTTACCTCCGCCATAAAACGTCGGGCTAAATTAACGGCTCCCGGCGAGGTCGGGTCATATCCATCGGCTTCGATATTTTGGGCAAAATCCGCATTGATCCCCCCGCCGCCAACCATTACCTTGACTTTGTCTCTAAGCCCTTTCTCTTTGAGCAGTTCAATAACCTTACGCTGCTGGGGCGCGGTGGTAGTCAGCAGGGCCGACAAGGCCAGGATATGGGCGTCATACTTAATGATGGCCTCTACAAATTTATCGGCTTGAATATTTATCCCCAGGTCATGCACTTGAAAGCCGGCAGCTTTCAGCAACGTTGCTACCATATTTTTGCCGATATCGTGGATGTCGCCGGCCACAGTCCCGATAACTACAACGCCCAGGCTTTCCTGCTTGACTCCGGTGCGTCGAATCTCTTCTTCCAGAATTTTTGTAGCGGCCGACATCGTGTCGGCGGCGGCAATCAGATCCGGCAGCCATAACTGGCCTTGACCGAACAAATCGCCGATGTGGCGGATTGCCTCGGTCAGAGCATCAAGCGCCTCAATGGGATTAATTTTTTCGTCTACAGCTTTCTGGGCCCAGGCTGCAGCTGCTTCGGAGTCATATTCAATAATTGCCTGATGCAAGTTTTCAAGTATTTCTGCTGACATTACCCTTACCTTTGCCTGCTGAAATGAGTTGGTGGGCACCACTATTCGGCTGGAAATAAATTATGCCGAATTGCGGATTTCAATATAGCCCAGTCAAATGGCGTTGCGGGCCGTACTCCCCGGCCAGGTAATCTTGGATAGCGAGTATAATGCGGGGCGTTGAAGCCTTGATTGACAAGGCGGAAAAGGGATTGTGATCGAGAACACCTTTAAGAAGTTCTGTAGGAAATAGTGGCAGGAATTGATAAACCGGGGAGTACGACCTGGTAGAAGGCCCTTACAACCCGGGACCCGTTATCAACAACTACTACTCCAACAATTCGTGGAGATGATACTGGTGTTTGCCAAACTCGCCGCCAAAGTTCATTGCGCCCAGATACAAGACACCGGGCACCTGGGCCGCAGCCTTTAGACTGACCGCCATCGCTTGCTTCATCAGTTCCGGCGACGCGCCAAACATCAACAGGTTCAAGATGGAGTTCACCCCGTCCGGAACTTTGCTGTCTTCAATCTTGTCCCGTAAGGAAGGAATATAATCAAATTCCCGAAAAACCTGCTCCAGGCCGTAGCCCATCGGCGCCGCGCCGTCAACAGCAGCCAAAGCATCTTTAGCCGCAGCCACAGCCGCCACCGCCGCCGTTTCACTTTCGGCAAAGCAAACAAAGTGACCATCGGTGCCGTTGGTGCAAACCTTGACCATCTTTTCATAGACAAACTCGCCGGTGGTGGTCGGCAGAACGCACAGTTTACGACCCTCCAACGCACGTTCAGTGTCGTATCCCTGCCATCGCTCCACCGAGATGTTGAACTTGTCGTGAATATTAACCGTTTCCGCGGGCACGTCCTCAATTGCCGCATCAAAGACGGCAATCGTTGGAATCAGCGAGGCCAGGGCAAGGCGAAGCTCTATCTCTTTTAACATCGCCTCTCGCTGGTCCGGCGGCATCGCCATCGAGACGAACACGCCGGGTCGCCCGTCCGGTGTTTCCTGAGGTAAGGCCACCCTCTCGATGCCGGCATTGATTCGGGAACCAATCATGCTCGACCCGGCGGCCCCGGCAAATTGGTGGGCGCCACCTAACGCAAGCTCGGTAGAGATGGCCGTCAACACAACTCTGACCACTTCCAGAGTCCAGGCTTCGGCAAAGGTGTCGAGAATAGTGACATTCTTGATCTTCATTGAGACCTTATGCTCCTTTATGGATGATTAGAACTTTGACGCCCTCACGGTTGCGGGCGATTTCATAGCCGGTTTGAACTTCTTCCAGGGGCAAACGGTGGGAAATTAGCGGTTTCACCTTTGCGATCCCGGCGTTAATCAACGCCAGCGCCTGTTCATATTGCGCCACAATCGAGTCGTAACTGCCGATTAAACGTAACTCCTTGTAATGAATCAGGTCAAGGTCCAGTTCTACCTTGGGCTGCAATGTCGCCGCAAAATAGAGCACCTGGCCTCGCCGGGCCGCCAGATTGATGGCCTGTTCCAAAACAGATACTTTGCCTACGGCTTGTACCACAATATCTGCCCCACGGCCGGCCGATACCGCCCGAACAGTTTGCTCGACATCCTCTCGACCGGCCTGGATGACCACATTGGCTCCCAATTCTTTGGCCAGAGCCAGACGGTGCTCGTGAGAGCCGGCCATCACCGTAAACGCGCCGCGATGCCGCAGGAGCTGGAGCTGGAGTAACCCGATAGGCCCATCCCCAATGACTACCGCCACTGCCCCAAAGGACACCTCTAATTTCGATTGGCCGTTGATGACACAGGCCAGCGGTTCGGCAAAGGCCGCCTCCTCCAGAGACACACCCTCGGGGATTTTAGTCAAATTTTGATAGGGATAGTTGCTGTATTGGGCCAGGCCGCCGGAGAAGTACCCCTGGTTTTCACAAGCACTGAACATACCCCGGCGGCAGTAGTAGCAATAGCCGCAGGTCAGGCGTCCATCCGGTACTACCCGATCCTCCGGCTTAACATTCTTGACATTTGTGCCCACTTCAACCACCGTGCCGGCCAGTTCGTGGCCCATCCGAAACGGATAGGTAATGGTCCAGCCTCGGGGAACCTTGCCCAGATAGGCTTCGACATCGGTACCGCAGACACCGCAAGTGTCCACCTTAACCAAGACTTCGTCAGGGCCAATGGTAGGCTTTTCAAACTCTTCAACCTGCATTTTGAGAGGTTCATGCAGACGGGCGATCTTCATAGTCAACACCTCGCTGTTTATAAGGATAAGCTAACGGTTACACTGCCGTTGCAATCCCCAGTTCTTCCAACCACTTCTGGTATTCCAGAAGCGGCAGATCGGCCGGGCGAAGCGGTAGTTCGATCTTGGTCCAGAAGGGTGGCAAGAGCCAGGGCCGCTGACTTTGAACCATGGGCCGGTCTTGAGCCCGCACGGCATCTTCAAACGCTTCATAAACATGGTCGCGGGCCGGATCAACATCGAAATTACGCGCCAGTCGCCAGAAACTATCGGTTTCGTTATATTTGCGCGGGCAGGTTGCCAGCCAGATAACATAAACACGAGCCTCCTCTTGAGCCCGGCGAGGCCGATGAATTGTGATTAACCGCAAGACATTAGGGATGCCCACGTGATAAGAGTAATCCACATCCTGCACAAAAGTATGCTCGCCAGGTTCGCTTTCGCCCTCAACAATGGCGTTTTTCGGGCTGAGACGTCGTAAACTCGACCCGCAGATAACGGTCTTCCCGCCATACTTTGTGATCGGGAGCCTGGGCGTGAGAACGGTTGCCCAAAATGCCTTCGTGAACCCAGGGGAAATGGGTATCATCCAGCGTACCCATCAATACTCGCGGTGCGGCAGCAGTCCACGGTTCATAGGTTCGCAGCGGCCCCACCTGGAAGGCAGGGTCTTCATATTCAGGAAACTCGGGCAACTCAAATTGCGGCTCTGCTTCCAGGCAAACCCAGATCAAATCATACTTTTCCTGAATCGGGTAAGTAGGTACCCAGGCGCTTGGAGGAATGTCACGCCCCTCGACCAACTGCGGGATTTCAACGCACTGGCCGGTTGCGTTGTAAGCCCAACCGTGGTAGTGACACGACACACATTGTCCAAAGTTTTCTATTTCCCGGATTTCCCCGGTTGAAAGTTGGGCTTGAAAGTGACGGCACAGGTCCTGCATAGCTACCAACTGACCGTTGAGTCGAGTCAGTAGAATTTTTTCCTCCAACAATTCAACGCTCTTGAGTTCGCCTGGGGCCAAATCCGCCGCCGGCAAAACCGGCTGCCAGTGGCGACGCATGCCGTTGTAAAAGGAGTCAACGGCTTCGTCCGAGGGCGCATCGTAGTAGGCGCGGTAAGTGATTTGTTTAGCCATAAATATCAATCCCCTTAACCTGGACAAGCCAGAACCAAAAAGTTTTATGCACAGGATTAGCAAGATTAACAAGATTTTAAAGTCTAATCCTGTTAATCTTGGCTAAAATTCTTGTTCAGTGTACAAAAATCTCATTGCTTGGGCACTAAAGAGTATAATAGTTCGGTAACTTGATGCCTTCCGCAGTAAATCGTTCATAGGCATACCGCGTAGCCTGGCTCACCCACTCTTCCTCGTCCAAAGTCAAAATCTGGCGATCCTCCATCACCATCTGGCCATCGCAGATAACGGTTTGGACATCGTGGGCATTGGCGCAGTAGACCAGGCTGTTTTCCAAATTATTAATCGGGCGCATATGAGCGCCGCTCAGATCAACAAGGATCAAATCGGCCTTCTTCCCGACCTCCAGGGAGCCGATTTCATCGGCCATGCCCAGGGTTTCAGCCCCGCCCAGGGTAGCCATGTGCAGGGTTGTTGAAGCCGGCAAGACCGCCGGATTCATGGTTGTTACCTTTTGCAGGAAGGCGGCGGTGCGCATCGCTTCAAACATATCCATATTGTCATTAACCGAACAGCTATCCGTACCCAACGAGACGACCACCCCGGCTTCCAGCATCTTGGCGATGGGCGCAATACCATCGGCAATCTTCATGTTGCACTCAGGATTGTGGGCTACTTTGGTGCCGGTGCGGCGATACAGCTCGATGTCTTCGTCAGACAGCCAGATACTATGGGCGCCCTGAACATCCGGCCCCAGCAACCCCAGGTTATAGAGATGGCCTGTTGGGGTTGCCCCGAACAGGTTATGAATGTTGTCCCACTCGTATTGGGTTTCAGCAATGTGGATATGGATAGGGACATGGTTGCGGTCGGCCAAAGCCCGGACCTCTTTGATCAGGCCCACGCTGCAAGAATTGGGACAGGCCAGGCCGTAGCTAAAGGAAACCCGCCCGTTGACCGAGGACCGGCAGCGTTCCAGTAGCTCATCGGCCAGCGTCAGCAGCCGGTCGTGGGGCATAATCACGTCCGGCGAAATCCATTGGTCGGTCATGGTGATGGTATGGCGCACCCGGATACCGGCCTGTTCAAACACATTGACCACCGAGGGATGAGTGGCCCACTCCATGTTCAAAATAGTGGTGATGCCCGATTTGATGGCATCTACGCAGCCCAGTTTAGAGGCGTGAATCTGGATGTCGTAGACGCCCTTGAGATAATCCTGTACGGCAACCCGGATGCGGGGCACGGAGATGTTGTCAATCCACTCAATCAGGGCCAGGTCGTCGCGGGTACCCTTGTGGAAATTCTGTAGAAAATGGTGGTGGGTATCAACAAAGCCGGGCATCACCGCTTTTCGCCGGGCATCAAGCACCTTTTTGGCTTGATACTGCCCGGCCAGCTCAGCCGCCGGGCCAACGGCGACGATGCGGCCTTCGTTAATAGCCACAGCCCCATCTTCGATCACCGGCTGGCGGTCGTCGAGGGTCACCACCAGCCCGTTTTGAACCAGAATATCAATCTCAATCATAGGTAATCGCCTCATTGACCTGGTACTTTGTCAATATTAAAATGATGGGTAGGGGCACGGCCTTGCGCCTGCCCATCACGGGGCGACCGCAAGGGTGCGCCCCTACGTCAACTCATCAAATTAACATTGACGGTGTACTAGTTTCACAATAATCATGTGCTTATGGTTTACGGCCGTACCGATCCAGTGGTGTTCAGGTGTTCAGATAGTGCTCCAGAGACCGAACCTTGCATACCAGCTTCGGCAGCTCATCAATGGTAACGTAGCCAGGCCTCGCATTGATGACATCGGGTATTCGATTGACGATCTGCGAGCTGGTTCCCAGGAGTGTCGGGGGATTGTCGTTTCGCAGGTGTATGGTGGGCACTCCCTTGATAATCCACTCGTTGATGTCCTGCTCACCCTTCTCGTAGACTTTGGCCGTCTGTGTCGCCTTGAAAAGGATGCCTTCGACGGTCTCGATCACTATCGTGTTGTCCAGCCCCGTCACATCCCGGCCGGGATGGTCGTGTTGAACGCTTTGCAGGGCAAATCGTGATCGAGAATGATCGGCTTGACGCTCTCGGTGATGGTTTTCGTCGTAAGCCCTAAGTCTGAAATCTGGTTTTCCAGATCCATTCGGAGACAGACAACCTCGTCCCCCAGAGGGAGTTTTTCGTTTTTCTCAATCATCTTGTAGATGTCGTCGGCTTTCCTGCCCACTGCGTAGAACTCCGCTACCATAGGTCCCAGTTCATCCATGTTGATACTGGTCCGTCCCTCGACGGACTCGATCCGGTGTGATGCGCCGGTCAGGGTTGTAATCAGGTTGGCCCAGAAAACATCCTGCATTCCCGAACCCGTCACCGTGACCCCGTTTTCCTTGGCGATCTGGTCCAGTTTCGCGGCAATTGCGGGAGAGGATGTCCAGGGATAGGAGGCTTCCTCGGAGGTGGTAATCACGTTGAGTCCTGCTTCCAGGCACTTTTTAACGTGGGGATATATCTTCTCCATGGATGTGGCAACAGCGATGAGCGCGATGTCCGCTGCGGTCTGGGAAAGCACCTCATCGGCTTTGTCGCTGATTTCAACGTTGAGTTTTCGACCGATGCCGATCACATCACCCAGGTCCTTGCCCACGTTTTTCACGTCAATGGCACCCGTGATAATAACGCCTTTGTCAACCATGAAGCGGGCGATGCTCCGACCGATATTGCCAACTCCGTAGGATACTGCTTTGATCTTTTCCATATTTCTTCTCCTGCTGCTCTGAAAATAAGGGTATGTCGGACAATCTTAAGATTTGTCCTACGTTATTTTCATTCTTCGTTGTGCTGCCGTAGACTGAGTCCGTCTCCTGTCAAAATAGGCCAATCTGCAAATAGGCAAATGGTGATCCTTTGCAACCCGCCACTCGCCACCCGCGACCTAAGTTGTTAATTATCGGAAAAAATCACCTCTTTCAGTTGGCGGGTCACACCCTCGGGATCTTCGGCCTGCCAAACCCGCCGGCCAAAGGCCACCCCCACTGCCCCGGCCTTGATCGCGTCCCGGGCTACGCTCAAGGTGCTATCCTGCCCCTCCTCACTCGGTCCGCCGGCTACAATGATCGGTGCCGACACGGCCGTTACCACCTGCCTGAAGGCTTCGATATCACCGCAATAGTTAGTTTTGACTATATCAGCGCCCAACTCCATGCCAATACGGGCTGCATGGGCAATGGCCTTGGCGTCATAAAAATTGTCCGGCGGCGGCATCATTTCGGCCACAACCGGCATGTCATAGTTCTGACTCGCATCGGCCAATTGGGCTAACCAGCGATAAATCTCGATATCACCTGGCCGGCCAAAGAAGACTGAAACCGCGATGGCGTCAACATCCATGCGTAAAGCTGTTTCCAGCGAGGCAATGGGAGTTTCTTGGGTTCCAGTCGCACTGAGGCCGGCGGTCAAGCTCATACGCAGAACAATACCGACTGAGGGGGGAACAAGCGGGGCTACAGTTCGATAAAAACCAGGTGAGATGAGTAAAGCATTGGCCCCCCCTTTGATGACTGCTTCTACAATAGCTTGGGGGCGATCAAGACCTTTGACAGGACCAAGCCAGCCGCCATGATCAAGTGGAATCAGCACACAGCGTTTCTGCTCGCCCACTAACAGGCGACCAAGTCGTCTTGATTTTCCAATCATGTTTTGCTCCTTTTCAGTTGATTGCCGTTTTCGACCGGTACGCTTCTTTCAAGGCAAAATCGGCAAAACGCCGATAAGCCTCATAACTTCGCTGATAATCGTTAGTGTGGTCACGATTGTAAAGGATTACCGTCGGCACCGGAAAAGTGTTCACCAGAGCCTGATCAAAATCAATCTGATTCAGGGCTGACTGGCACAGCGCGTACAACACCCGGGTGACCGTTTCAGCTTCGGTGTAAATAGCCACATCATATTGGCACACGTCGGCGATGATTTGGGCCAAACCTGGAGTTTGGGTCCCTCCCCCGGCCAGGACTAACTCAGCGACCGGCGTGCCTAATTCGGTATAGATGTCCAACAAATGGCGTAAGCTGTAAGCTACACCCTCCATTACCGCACGCATGAGGTGCTGGCGAGTATGGGAGAGCTGTAGTCCGTAAAAGCCGGCTTTAATATCGTCCAGCCAGTAGGGAGTTCGCTCTCCGGCCAGGTAGGGGATAAAGCACAACCCCTCGGCACCAGGTTCCAGCCGGGCTGCTTCCCTCATTACCTGCTCAAAACTTTGATCGGCGCTTCCACTTGGGACGAGCTGATTATAGGCCCAAACCAGAGCAGCCCCGGTGGTTGAAGATACTCCCCCCAGCAGGCGATAAGGACCCAGGGCATAAGTATACAAACGGTGGGTTGGGTCTTGGGGCTGCTGATCCTCGGCCAGGGCCATAAAGATCATTGATGAACTGCCCAGCGAGCAGACCACCCGGCCCGGTTGGACAGGAGCCCCGCCGATCAGGGCGGCTACATCGCCCATTCCAACCACAACCCGGGCTGAAGGATTAAGGCCAAATCTTTTCGCCAGTTCAGGTAGCGGTAGACCTACCACAGTATTTGCTTCATAGGTTGGGGGTAACACTGAGGGATCAAGCCCAACCAGAGCCAGCCGGTCGACCGCCCAACTTCGGTCCTGCCAATTCAGCAAGGCTGCCCCGCCAGCTTCGGTTATGTCGGTGCCAAGAACACCGGTCAGGCGGAAGCGCAGATAATCCTTGGGCCACAAGATAGTTCGAATTTTTTTGACCACCTCGGGACGGTGACGTTTTAACCACAACAATTTGGGTAAAGTGTAAGTGCTGTTGATTTGGTAAGGCGGTAGTTGCAGCTTAACGGTAAGCTCGGCAGTTTCGGCTGCCGCCCTCCGGTCCAGCCAGAGGATGGTCGGCTCAAGAAACTGGCCTTGCTCATCTAAAAGCACAGCCGTATGCATCTGGCCGGTGAAGGAGATGCCTTCAACGTTGGTCAGATCAAAACCTTGTTGTTGTAGATTGGCTAATGCGCCTTCAAAGGCCGCCCACCACTCGGCCGGATTGCCCTCGGCCCAGCCGGGATTTTCTGAATGATACTCGTAGCGCCGGGTAGCCGACCCGACGACGTTGCCCAGCGGGTTATAGAGCACAACTTTGAGTGAAGAAGTGCCAACATCAACGGCCAGAATGGAGGGTTTGATCGAAGCCATCAAATTGACTCCTCACTAATTTTGACCATCACCTTAAGACCCCGCTGATGCTTGACCAGTTCAAAACCCTGTTGTAAATCTTCCAACGGCGGGGTATGCGAAATGAGTTTTTCTACTTGCACCTGGCCGGTTTCAATGAATTGCAGGGCTTCATACATATCTTGCGGGGTAGAGTCCTTCATAGAGCCAGCGATTGTTGCGGCAGTTTGACCGCCATTCTGGACAATTGTCGGGGAGGAATTCACCATCGTCTTTTCCGCAATTATGTAGTCGCCAAAATAGACTGCTATCGCCTGTAGATTTTTGCAGCAGCCCTTAACGAGAAGATTGAATCGAATACTTGTAGCGGTCACCTCGGTTGAACATTTGGTGATACTCAACGGGTATGTTGTCTTCGGTGTACACAACACCTTCAACCAACAACAGGGGTGAGCCGGTCTCAATATGGAGAACTTCGGCTTCCCTGTCACCGGCTGGGATAGCCTGAACAGTTGCTTCTGACCTTTTCAAGCGAATGCCCTTCCCTTCCAGGATGGTCCACAATGATGTTTCTCGTTGGAGTTCAGTCGGAGTTAAAACCACCTCAAGTGGTAAATTCAGATAGGTCAGGGAGATACAAATCGGCTCATCATTAGCGTATCTTAGTCGCTCCACCACCCAAATCCACTCATCGCTTTTGATCTGAAGAATGGCAGCGACATGGGCCGTTGCCTTTTCGTGGCGCAGCGACAGCAACTGGGAGCCAGGCTTATGCCCTTCTTCCAACATTTGCTCTGAAAAACCCTTCATCTGGGTTGTACGGCGCTCAATTTTGGGACGGGCTACAAACGTCCCTTTGCCTTGCTGGGTTACAAGATATCCTTCCCTGACCAACTCATCAATAGCTCTCCGTACCGTGATGCGGCTCACTTGGAGCTTCTCGCCAATTTCCCGCTCAGTGGGAATGAGATTTCCTTCTTTAAGTTCACCCTCAGTGATGAGAGTCATTAAAGCCGCTCTAACCTGATGATATAAAGGCAGAGGGGCATCTTTATCAATATCAACCAAATCTAATACATTTGAAGCGATCATAACCACTACAGAATCCTTTTGGTACACATCAAATCAATATAATGTTATAACCATTTTAGTATTATAATATAGCATATTATTGTTACTGTGTCAACAATTGTAAGGGGGCAACGGAAATATTATTCCTTCCGGAAGCTCTTTTGAGTTTTTATTTACCTTTATTATCCGGCAATTTCGGCTTTAGAACGAGCTTCCGGGAAGGTTCGCGTTTGCAAGATACAGTTGACCTTTACAATATCCTGTCACCAATCCATTCAACAATCACAAAATTGACAAACTTGCGCTTGTACGCTATATTGTAATAGCAATATTGTTATAACAATATACAAACACTATAATCTAAACGACTCCAAAGTGTTGATAACCCTGTAGTGGTCAGTTGAAGCGAGTAAATTGTTACAATCAACCAACAAGGAGCTTTAAACATGGACAAAGAACAACTGCACGAACAACTCTATCAAAGTATTTTAGACTATGATGGGCCGGCGGCAGCCCAAACTGCTCAAGCTATCGTTGACAATGGTTTTGACGTGATGGAAGCCATTGAGGTGGCCACCAGGGCGGTCAATGAGATTGGAGATGAATTTGAACGTGGCGAACTTTTCTTGCCTCACCTGATGCGAGCCGGTGAGGCGATGAAACAGTGCATGAAGATATTGTCGGTTCACCTGGAGGCTAAAGGTACGGTGAAGAAAAAAGGTAAAGTGGTGATTGCGGCTGTCTCTGGCGACATACACGACATTGGCAAAAACCTGGTGGCCACGATGTTATCGGTACACGGCTACGAGGTGATTGACCTGGGTGTAAATATATCCCCAATAAATATTGTCGGCGCTGCTGAGCGCGACCAGGCCACGTTTATCGCCTTATCTTCACTGATGACCACGGCAATGCCTTACCAGAGGGATGTGCTGGAGGTTCTGAATGAAATGGGTCTGCGCAACAAATTCTACGTGATTGTTGGAGGGGGCCGGTAACGCCGGAATTTGCCAGGGATATCGGTGCTGACGGCTGGGGGGAGAGCGCCGTATCGGCGGTTCGTGTCTGTGACCAGTTATTGCAAGCAGGCCAAACCCCACCTGTTTCAGAAATTATTTTAGCCCAATAGGAGCATTATCATGGCCATCAATCGAGATAAATTAATGGATGTACTTGAAAAAGTGCATAGAGGCTCCATCTGTAAACAATTTGATTGGGATACCCGGGTAATTCCCGAAACGATCGCCCAAAAACTAAAGAAATTCGGTTTAGAGAAACGCTGCGATCCGGCCAATCCAATCAATCAAGACCTGGAACTTGCCGATCGCTTTTTTGAAGCCGGACTAGAAGTTGCCACCGAAGTGGGTATGCTATGCACCGACACCGAACGCGTTATCAAATTTAGCCGGGAAGAATTGCAGGCCGGTCTGGCTGCCGCCCCGGCTGAATTTACCCTGGGTGAGGGCGATCAGATTGCCCATTTTAAACATCGCCAATTGGACGACCCAACTCCACCCATTTGGGTATCCCCCTTAAGCATTGCGGTAACCGAAGATGTTTTTGAGCCTTTAGTAGAGGGGATTGCCGCCATCCCGGAAGTTGATTGTCTGGAAGGCCCTTCACTTGAAACGATTTGGGGCGCTCCGCTGCGAGCAGGTTCTCCCTATGAGCTACTGGCCGGAAAATTGCAGGCGGAACTGTTTCATAAGGTAATCAAGCGGGCTGGACGTGAAGGAATTGGTCTGTATGCGGTAGGCACATCTCCTACTCATTATGGCGTGCTGGGAGGATATGGGGTTCCGGGCGGTTATAAACCGGAGCGAGATATCGTTCTCCTCCTCTCGCCGGTAGAAATCAAAACATCTTACGAGAATCTTCAAAAACTGGCCCACGCCTACAACTGTGGTGGGATAACTTACGGCGGTTCGTGGTCAATGATTGGCGGTTATGCCGGTGGGCCTGAGGGTTCTGCCCTATCTTGTATTGCCTGCACCATTATTCTTTACAATGTTTATCAATGCGTCAACGGAGCCAGCTTCCCTTACGATTTGCGCACTATGGGCAATTGTGGTCGTCCGGCTTTGTGGGCTTTGGGCTTGGTATTCCAGGCGCTCAGCCGAAACACCCATATTTGTGCCAACTCTGTCCTCAATCAGACGGCCGGGCCGGCTACACCTATGCTGCTTTACGAATCGGCGGTTGGAATGATGACCCTGGCTACTTGTGGGGCAACTTCTTGTACCGGTCCTCGTAGCGCCGGAGGTAAATACACCAATTTCATCACCCCTTTGGAGGTGAAGTTTGCGGGTGAGGTCTTTAAAAAGACGGCCGGCATGAGCATCAGCCAGGCCAATGACATTGTCAACAAACTACTTCCCAAGTATGAAGAAAAGCTGGGGACTCCACCCAAGGGGCAGAGCTTCAAAGATTGCTATGATATCTCCAGCCTGACCCCTACCGATGAATGGCAGAAAATCTATGATCAGGTCAAAGATGACGTTATTAAGGTTGGGATTCCTCTCGGCTAAGAATTTTTGTAGTCCGCATAGCAACTTGTATCTTGGCTCACACCCTTAGTTTTTTTATGATTTGAGTTGTGCCAATTATTCCTTATGCGAACCCATAAATAGAGTATCAGTAGATCCAAATTTGCCAGCAGTGGCGGCTCCCACGCCGCCGCTACACAGGCGTGAGAGCCTGCTCCGCTTCAAAAATTGGATCTACTGAGTATACAGGTTACTATTTTTTTCTGTCAGTGCATGCCAACCAGCTAAACTTAACCCCAATATTAATAATATGGGTAGAACTACTTCAGTGGGGCTGGTTGAAGACAGGTAATTTCCTGTAGTTGGTAATGGCGATACTCGTGTAGGCGAGGCTGAATCGCCAGGTTGGGGTAAAGCGGAAATGGCTGGCTCAGGAGTCGCAGTAGCCGTTTCCTTAGAGAAAGTGGCCAAGGGTTCAACTTGATCAGAATTAATATAGGTCAGCAGGGGGTTTTTGCTGATCGTGAGTGAAGACCGCTCGAATATGGGCCTCCTCTGGCTCAGACGATAGCCCACTGACTTTTTTCAATGGTACATTGACAGTAACACTGGTGACAGGCTCAATCGTGCCGATAATGAAGCGAAGTTGGTAAGGGCTGTAAACTTCCGTTTTTCCCTGGCTTACCGTAACGGCTGATGATAATTCGAGGTCAACCGGCGAGGTTATCTCAAGAATGCTGCTTTGCAGTGCTGCTGAAGTTTGATTCTTCACATTCAAGGTTAGGTTTTGACCGGATATCTGACCTGATGCAATCGCTGGTAACACAGATTGATCCTGCCAGTAGTAACCCAGATCTACCTGCAAATCAGCGCCGTCGTCTATCTGCACCGGCCAATCAAATACGACTGGAAAAGCGCCGGGCGGTAGCCGCAAATTGAGCATACCTCGACCTATGCCAAGACCGCCAAACTGGTAAAAACCATTGCTATCCGTAGTTGTTTCTGCCTGCCAGCCTCCCCCCGAAATGACGACTTTGACTCCACCAACGTAGGCTCGGTCGGAGTAACTATATACAAAACCCGACACCCGGCCATTGCCAAGTGTTGGAGCCGAGTCATGATCTCCATTTCCATGATGATCTCCCCTGTCGTCATTACCACCCTTAACAGGGGGCAGGGGCGGCCGTGGCTCTGGCTCTTGCGCCAAGGCCAGAGCGACTCCCAACCCATTTAAACCGACCAGCAGCCACAGACACATGAGGGTTATCTTGAGCAAATTGACTTTCTTTTGCATGGGTTACAGCTCCTGCTCTAATAAATTGAAGTCTTACAGGTGCTCCTGCCTTAACGTTCGGGCAAGGGGCGAGCCGGGATTGGTTCTGTGGTACTCAGGTCAACGCTGTTGGGACTGGTTCCCGTCACCACTATATCAACCCGGGTGATTAGATTATTTGTCTCATTACTTTCAAGAATAAAGCCTTGCGGCTTATTAAGCCCATCCCAGGAGTCCACATAAGCTCCTAGCCGCTGCGACCCACTCTGGTTAAAGAAGCCCGGCCAGCGAGTGTACGCGGGGACCAGATAGGGATCACTGGAAGCGGAAGTCAGCGTTATAGTCTCGCCGGGGGCCAATGATCTTCTTACTTGCCAGGCCAAACCGTAACAAGAGGGGCAAAGGGCGCTCCAAACGTGGCCGGCCTCGGTGGGGAAGGCAGGGGGATTGATATAGTAGTCAACCCAGAAGTTAGCCGGGGCCGCCACCGTCCCCGCATTTTGGATGACGACGCTCAAAACGACGGGGGTGTTCGGGCCTAATCCGGCAGCCGGCTGGACCGTTAATTGAATCGGCCTCAAATCCGGCAAACCACTTGCACTTGTCCCATTCATTATGATCGGCAGATAAACATAACTCCTGTTGGCTTCAATTGTAAAGGTATAAACCGCTGATGGAACACTGGTGTTTCCGGCTCGATCATGAGCCTGGACGCTCCAGGTATAGACGCCGGGCGGCAGGTTAGCCAGCGGAGTGAAGCTGGAGGTACTGGTCACAAAGCTGGCTACGCCGCTAATACTGATGGTATAAGTAACCGGCCCGGACAGTGCATCGTTCACATCCGACCAATCGAACAGGGGCCGGCTGGTAACGGTCAAGCCGTTGGTGGGGGTAATCAGGGTTGGCGCGGCCGGCGGTGTGGTGTCCACTGTCACCGTCCAGGAGTCGGTGTAACCCAGGGTGCGGCTGTAGGCATCTACACTGCGAACCGTCCAGGTATAGACTCCATCGGCCAGACTCGCCCGCGTAGATGAACTGCCCGGCATAGCCACATCATAAGTGGTCCCGCTCAGATTGAGGGTATGAGTGACCGCGTCCGCGGCAGGCTGCCAACTGAAAGTGACGGTCGGGTTATTGGTGTAGCTCAGATTGGCCGGGCTAACCAGAATGGGCCGGGCGGGCGGCGTGGTATCCACAAAGGCGGTATCGCTGGTTGAGACCGGCCCGGCGGGAGAAACGCCGACAGCGACCGCCGTGTTGGTGATGTCTATCGCCCCGGCGACCATTGTACAGGTGTAACTTGAACTATTCCCGACAACCAACCCGGCGGGAATCACTGTGTCGCAAGCCGGGGCCAGGACATCGGTGATGGTAATGGGGGCCAGGGTGACATCGCCGCTGTTGGTTATGGTGATGGTAAAAGTAACCGTGTCGCCGTTGTTAGCTACCTGGGAATCGGGGGTTTTGGCCAGGGTCAGCGCCGGGGTGATCACCGATACCGCTGCGGTATCCGTGCCGGTAACAATTGTGCCCAGCGGCGAAGTGCCCGTGACCACCGCCACGTTGGTGAAAGCAGTGGACACACCGGATTGGCTACAGGTGTAAACGCTGCTCGCACCGGCGGCCAACGTTCCCCGGTTGGAGTCGCAGCCAGGCGCAGCCGCATCGCCAACCTGAACGTTGGTCAAAGTAATATCGCCGCTGTTGGTCACGGTGAGGGTGAAGACCGCCATACCGCCGTTCAGAATCATCTGGGTGTCGGGGGTCTTGGTCAGGGTAATCGCTGGAGTGATGACATCCACAAAAGCGTCATCGCTGGCGTTTACCTCGGTGCTGATGGTGGTGCCCCCGCTTACAATCGCGGTGTTGGTCAGGTCAGTCGTCACGCCGGGCATCGTACAGGTGTAGGCCCAGGTGAAGCCCTGGAACAGGGGGATCGAGTTGTTGTTGTCGCACAGCGGGGCCAGGGTATCGGTCACGGTAATCGGGTCGAGCGTGACATCGCCGGTATTGACCACGGTGATGGTGAAGACAGCAGTACCGCCGCTCAAGACATATTGGCTGTCCGGCGTCTTGGCCAGGCTCAACCCCGGCTCAGCCACATTGACTACAGCCGTGGCGGAAACCACCACCGGGCGTCCCGCTTCCGGGGTGGCCGTCGCTATGACCGTGTTGGTCAAATCGGATGTGACCGCGCCGACGGGACAGTTGTAGCTCTGCACGTCGCCCGGAGGCATGTTGTTGTAGGTCGGGCTACAGGCCGGCTGCGAGACATCATCGAGGGTGACGGTGGTCAGGGTGATGTCGCCGCTGTTGGTCAGGATGATGGTAAAAGTGACCGCTGTGCCGCTGACAATATCCTGGTAAACCGGCAGTTTGCTGATTTCCAGATTCGGGCCGACGACCAGGATCGGCGCTTCGGCGGTATCCGTTACAACCGGTCCCGCCGGCGGCGTACCGGTGACGATGGCCGTGTTGGTGAAGCTGGTGGTGATATTAGCCTGGCTGCAGGTGTAACTGGTAATGGCCCCGCTGGCCAGGAGGCCCAGCGAGGATTGGCTGCAAGCGGGCGTCTGCCCATCACTGACCTGGACGTTGCTCAGTGCGGCATCGCCGGTGTTGGTAATGGTGATGGTAAAGGTAACGGGGTCGCCGCGCTGGATGGTCGAGGAAATGGCGCTTTTGCTGATCTGGATGGACGGGCTAATGACATCCACAAAAGCGTCATCACTGGCGCTGATGTCCGGGCCGAGGGGAGGCGTGCCGGTGACGATGGCCGTGTTGGTCAGGTCGGTGGTGACGGTCAGAGCACAAGTGTAATTGTTGGACGCGCCCACAGCCATATCGCCCAGCGATTCATCACAGTCGGAGGCCAGGGCGTCAGTGACCGTCACGTTGGTCAGGGTAACATCGCCGGTATTGACAACACTGATGGTAAAGGTGACGGGATCACCGCTCAAGGCAAACTGGACATCCGGCGTCTTGCTGATCTGGAGCGTCGGGCTGATGACATTAACAAAGGCATCATCGCTGGCCGTTGCATTGGGTCCGGCCGGCGGCGTGCCGACGACGGTGGCGGTGTTGGTCAAATCGGTGGTGACGGTCAGGGTGCAGGTGTAATTATCGGACGCGCCCACAGCCATATCGCCCAGCGATTGATCACAGTTGGAGGCCAGGGCGTCAGTGACCGTCACATTGGTCAGGGTAATGTCGCCGCTGTTGGTCACGGTGATGGTAAAAGTAACAACATCGCCGCTTTGCGCCAACTGGCTATCCGGCGTCTTGCTGATGGTGAGGGCCGGGGTGATGACCTGAACCCAAGCTTCAGCGGTGCTGGTCACAACCTGACCGCCCAACGAAGCGGTACCGGTGGCGACAGCCGTGTTGGTAAAGCTGGTGGTGATGTTGCTCTGGGTACAAATGTAATTGGCGCTCGCGCCGACGGCCAAACTGCTGACCGTCCACCCGTCACAATTGGCAGCCACAGAATCGCTAATGACGATGGGCATCAGGGTGATGTTGCCGGTATTGGTAACGGTGAGGCTAAATGTAGCTGTACCGCCTGACTGGACCACCTGCAAATCAGGGGTTTTGCTTAGAACCAGATCAGCCAACGGCGCTTCGACCGTGACCGGGGCCGTGTCGCTCAGGGTGGCGCTGGTCAGATCATAGGCCGCCGTGATCAGGGTGTTCGAGTAAACACCCGGCGTGATGGGAACCGTAGCGGTGAAGGAGACAGACGCACTGCCTGCACTCGTATTCCAGGTGCGGCCGGGCACTACGACGCTGGTATTGTAAGCAGCCGGGGTAAAACCCGCAGCCAGGGTGTCGGTCAGGTTGACGGTTACCACCCCGTTGCCGGTGTTGCTGAGGGTGATGGTGTAGGCCACATCACTGCCCGGCCCGGTTTCGGTGGGGACGACCGTTTTCTGCAAAAGAATATTATTGGCAGCCGTAACCGGCGTGGTCAGGAGACCGGTCACCGGAGCAGCGATGTTCGCAGCCGTAACGCCAAAGGCATTGGTCAGAATCGTATTTGCCGCCAGCGGGCTGGTCAGGCGCACTGTGACCGTCACCTGCGCCGATGCGCCGGGCTGGAGAGGTTGAGCCAGGTCCCACTGCCAGGTATTACCGGTGGTGCTGGTCAGGCCGGCCGCAGGCGGCACAAAGCCCATCGTCTGGTAGACGACCTCCCCCGGCAAAACGTCGGTTATCACCGGCGTTAGAGCGGGGCCAAGCGCCTGGGCGTCGTTGGTCAGGGTCAGGGTGTAGGTCAGGGTGTCGCCGGGTTGGAGGGGAGTGGGACTGGCGGTCTTGGTAATGGTTAAGATGGCCGGAGCCGTTACGGTGACAGTCACCGGCGGGCCGCTGGCGGCTACCGGCGCACCTCCACCGGTGACGCCGTAGGTTTGGTTGACAATGGCCGTTCCGTCGGTGAGCGGCCGGGTCACAGTAACTACATAACTAAAGCTGATGGACCCGTTATTGCTCAGAACGGTGGTATTAGTGACCCACTGCACGGTGGAACCCACCAGCGTGCCTCCCCCGCTGGCGCTGACGAAATTTGTATCGTTGGGCAGGTTGTCGGTAATGGTGTAGCTGCCCTGGGATTCCAAATCCCCGGTATTGGTAATCCGCACCGTGTAGGTCAGATATTCGCCGGGTTGAACGGTGGGCGTGGGCGTGACCGTCTTGTTGATCTGCCAGCCAACCGAGCGAACGTTAATGATATCGGTCACGGTGTCGAAGAGCAGAGGGAGGCTGCCGCCGGCAGTGATAACAGTTGTGTGGGTCTGGCCGTCAGCGCCGAATGGAACGTTGTAAGTAACCACGACGGTCTGGCTCAATCCGGCGGTTAAGGTGATTGTATAGGGCAGCGGCTGGCCGAAATCGGCCCAGGGCTGGGTGCTGGTCGCGCTCATGGTGACAACTTCTGTCACCTCACCAATATTCTCAAGGGTGTGGGTCACAACCACCGTAGATGGGGCCACCGTAATGGTCAGGGTGTCGCTGTAGAAGCGCAGGCCGCGTACCGGCGCCCGCTCGTACGCGCCAACATCATACCCCGGCCCCTGCGGCCGAAGCGTATTGGCATAGTCAATGGGCAAACCCGTCGAGTTCGCATCCACCGCCGGTGAACTGGAACGCAGGTTGAAGTTCGGCGGGTCGCTGCTTAGATTGACAAATTGCGGGTCGGTAAAGATATTGCCCGTGCCGGGCGGTGAGCTGGAAGTACCATTAACCACATAGTCATTGTTTGTATTGCCATAGTAGAGGTTGTAAGCCATCGCCGGAACAGCCGAAGCCGACAGATACAGGGCGTTCCCGGTGTTGGTTGCAAAAATGGTGTTGGTAACGATAAAACTGCCGTTGTTGATGTAGGCCGCGCCGCCATTGCCTTGAGCCTGATTATCATAAAAGGTGTTGTGCTCAAGCGTGGCTGTGCCGGCGGTCACATAAAGAGCGCCGCCGTTACCGCCACTACTGGCGTTATTGCCGTGCAGGAGATTGTTTTGCAGCAGCAAATTGCCGGCTCCACTGTACAGGCCACCGCCCAGTCTGGCCGTATTGTCGGCCAGGCGAACGCCGCTGACCGTCACATCACTGCCCTCGTTGTAGATGCCGCCGCCGGAGTCCTGGTTGCCCGGTCCACCGCCCAACCCGGCAGGGTCGCCGTTGACGACGGTCAGCCGGTCAATAGTTGCAGTAATGCCTTCGACGACAAAGATGGCCCGGCCCAAACCCTGCGGGTCAAGGGTGGTGGTCTGGGAAATGTGATTGGGAGGAGTCTCGTCCCAGCCGCCGGTGTTGTCTTTAGCATATCCGCCTTGCAGGATGACGGGCCGATCAACAAAGGCAATCTGGGTAAGCGTCAAGCCTTTATAAGTTGTGGTCAAAATATCGGTATAAACCTGGCTGTAAACACCCTGGTCAATTTTGATCAGATCGCCGGGTGAGGCCTGATTGACCGCCTGCTGGATGGTCCGGCAGGGCGCGGTATCCCGCTGGGTACAGTTATTATCCTTTTCGGCCAGACCGATAGAATCCGACCCATCGAGAGAGACGTGGCGGGTGCCGGTAGTATAGCTAATGGCCGTCGTATCGAGCGCCGATTCGAACAAGATGGGATCGGCCTGGGATAGGCCAACGATGTTGGTCCGTCCGGTGACGCCGCCCGCCGCTGCTGCGTCAATGGTCACTGCCATCGTCAGGGTACTGGTCTGGAGCGGACCCAGCGTGATGGTGTAGGGGTCGGGGGGATAGACAATCTGGCCGGGGGCGTATTGATTGGCTCCGGCGACGATTTGATAGGTATCGGTCAGATTGCCCAGATTGGTAATGATGTGGGTATAGGTGATAGTTTGACCGGGCAGCGCCGCCCCGAAATTATCCGGGGCAATGATGAATTTGAGGCTTTGCTCGACGTTCGTCACAGCCGCCCCGCTCGTGCCGTTGATAGGAGTGCCACCGGCGCATTGGTAAGCTTCATGGGACAGGGTGGTGCTGTCAACCTTATCGGCAAACGTGCCGGCGGGGACGGTTACGCGCACGGTCATGGTCGCCGTTTGTCCCGGTCCCAGGGTGACCGTAGCCACTGTGCCTGAAATAACCGTCGGGGTCTCGCCGCCGGTGATGCCTACCAACTCGCCCCAGTTCTGGGAACTGTTCAGGGTGAGGGTGATAGTTTCCGTGTAACCGCTGCCAGGAGGATACTTGACCAGACCAGCAGCCGTCCAGTTTTCACTGTCATTCCGCAGCGAGAAGGTATAAGTAACAGACTCGGTCGGAGCGAGCAGTTCCGGTCCCGCCGGGATAGGGCCAATCCAGGTCATCGTACGCGCCCCGACCCAATATTCGTCGCGGCCCATATCCTTGGCGCACATTTGGGGGCGAGGCTCATCAAACCGGTCAATGATGACATGGGAGGCGACTGTTGGCACGGCGTCAATGGCCGGGGAGGTATAGAGCAGGTCGCCGCCCGAATCCCGCAATTGCGGGTCGGGACCATCTATATTGCCCGCCCCTGCGGAAACGCCGCTATAAGTATTACTGCTCTCGCGCAGCGTATAAGCAACATTAACCGAAGCTGCTCCATGCACGCCGCTGCCACCAGCAGCAGACGTATTGAAGGCGATAATGCTGGCGCTGATTACCATCGAACTAGTGGCGTTATACACACCGCCGCCCTGACCTTGAGCACTGTTCTGATGGATGGTGGCATGGTACAGCGCGGTGTCACCGCTGGCATCGCGGAAAAGGCCCGCGCCGTTATTCTGGGCGCTGTTGTTGAACAGGTTCAAATTGGTCAACTCTGCCGTGCTGGCCCCGGTGATATAAATGCCGCCGCCGCTGCTGGTGGCCTGATTGTTATTGACCTGCTTGTTGATCAAGGTAAAGTAGCGCTATTGTTATAAATACCGCCGCCATTCTGCGCCTCGTTACCGTCAATAGCAAACCCACCGGTCACATGAACTCTACTGCCGGTATCGTTGTATATACCGCCCCCGTTCCCACTGGCCTCGCAGTTAGAAACACCTCCTCCAACGATGGTTACATCACTATTGGCCGCATTGTAAATCCCGCCGCCGTGGCCCGACAAAGCGCGACTATCGAAAACACCCACGCCATCTATCGCAGCTTGCAAGCCAGTGCCAATATAAATCCCACCGCCGCTCGCCGCCGTATTGGAGATGACCTCCATACTGGTCAGAGTGAGTTGAGCGGCTTGACTCAGAATCCCACCGCCATTACCGCCGGTGCTGCCGTTATACACTATCAGCCGGGATAGATCAACCGAACTGGCGGCACTGGTAATATTGATGACCCGGCCGGCGTTCAGCCCGTCAATGGTGGTAACCGGCCCCAGCAAAGGATCAACCTGGGCGCTGAAATCGGGCAGCCAGGAACCACTGATGGTGATATTATTATCAATCGTAATGTTCTCTTCGCAGATACCTTCCGCCACCCGGATTTGATCGCCGGAATTGGCATCGTCGAGGGCTGCTTGAATACGGCCATAAATAGTCCCATTATTGGGACGCCGGATATTAGCTGGGCCAGACAAGCGTTGTACTCATCAGCCCCAATATCCGCGTAGGTGTTGCTGGGCCGAATGTCGTCTTCAAAATCGTGAGGCACACCGGAATCTGAAGCCGGGCCGGCGTCAATCAACCCGGAAAGGGGCAACAGGTGAAAATCGGTGTCAGAGGCTATGCCGGCCCCCGCAAAAGCCGGATTTACATTGACATTGTTAGTCCCGGCGCTAACTCCCCCGGCAACCTGGAGCGAGGCATCATCCGTCCAATAATCGTTATAACTCAACGTGCCGCTGGCTGCATAAACAGCGCTGCCGCCGTTGGGAGCAGTATTTCTATCGAAAATGTTAGCCCTGATAGTGGGATTCCCGCCGGCGATGTAAATACTGCCTCCCCGATTGGTAGCTTCATTCCGATAAAAGGTATTGTGAATAATCTGCGGATTCCCACCCGCTGAGTAAATACCTGCCCCCTGGTTCGTGTTGGTGTTGCCATAAATCAGGCTGTTCCAGACGGTTAGACTGCCGCTGCTGTTGTAGATTGCCCCGCCGCTGTTCACTGCCTCGTTTAAAAACAGGCGATTACCTCGATCCAGACTGAGGCTACCGCTGTTATTGTATAGCGCACCGCCTTCATTGGCCTGGTTTCCATCGAAGGCATTATTTTCCAGGATCATCTGGCCGCTGTTGTTGTAGGCAAAGCCGCCCTGGCTGGCTTGATTCTCATTCGCCAGGGGGAACATCACTTGATCGGTATCGCTGTTCAGTATCCAGACTGACCCGCTGTCGTTATAAAGGCCACCCCCGCGATTGGCAGCGTTGTTGCGCTGGAAAAGGTTATTGGCGTTAAAGTCGCCGGTGAAGGTCATCACGCCAGTGGCGTTAAAAACAGCGCCGCCGTCGGTAGCCTGGTTATCGAAAAATCCATCGGCGTACAGCACAAAGTTAGTGCCAGCATTAAAGATAGCCCCACCGGAAGTAGCTGTGTTGCTGTAGAAGCCTGCTTTCTCAACTCTGGCTTGCGGGCCGTTGAAGTAAATCGCTCCGCCGCCTGACCCACCACCGAGGTTGGCGTTGCCATTGTGCAGGTTGATACGGGTCAGGGTAATGGCGGCGCTGTTCGTTATCAGGATCGTCCGGCCCAGGTTCATGGCATCGAACGTACTGGCAGTAGCGGCATAAGGGCCGGCCTGAGCATCGTCCACCACGCTACTGAAATCCAGGGCGTAACGACCCGCCAGAGTCAGTTCGTGAGTAATGTGAACCGTTTGGGTATAGGTACTACCACCGGCCACATATTGATGCACGCCCCGGCAGATTCCGATTGACACCTGGATGGTGTCGCCGGGCTGACTGTTATTTACTGCCGTTTGGACATTACCGTAAATCTGGCCGGTGCGAACAATCCTGGCCCGGCAACTGGCCTGCTCGTCTGCGCCCATGTCAAAGCCCTGATCGCCGGGGCGATAGTCGCCCTCGAAATCGTGATCCAGGGTCATGGCGGGATCGCCCCGATCCAGCACAGGTGAGGTTGCTTGCAGATGGAAATCGCCCAGGTCGGGATTAACCAGGAGAGGATTAACGGCCAGACTGTTAGCGCCGGCTGCTGCTCCGCCGCCGTAGGCATTGGCCGCCGGATACGCATCGTTATAAGTCGGAGCGTAGCCCGACGGGCCATAAACGGCGTGTCCGGTGGTGGCGGTGTTGGTGGTCAAAATGGTGTTAACCAGCACCGGGTTGGTATTGATCGTATAAAAACCGCCCCCACTGGTAGCGGAGTTGGAGTAAACCGTATTGTGCCGAACCGTCAGGTTACTGCCGTTGTTGTAAATACCCCCGCCGTTGGTGGCCCGGTTATCGCGGATAATATTGTTCTGAAGCATGGATGTACCGGCGGCATGATAAAACGCGCCGCCGTTGCCGGCCTGGTTGCCATACAACTGGCTGCTATCCAGGGTTATATTTCCACCGACGTTATAACCTGCGCCGCCATTCGTGGCTGAGCTGCTGTAAACAGAGCTGTTGGTCAGCGTCAAAACCCCGCTGCCGACAAAGATGGCTCCGCCGTTATTGGCAAAGCCCTGGCGTAATTGCATCCCGCCGATGCTAATGACTGCCGAATTGGTAATGTAGACCACCCGACCAACGTTCATCGCGTCCAATACGCTCGGATAGACCAGCGGTATTCGGCGCTTCCTGCCAGTCATCCTTGTTGTAGCCCCCCTTGAATCGTCAGCGATTTGGTCAGGAACACGGTCTGGCTGATGGGCTGCCCGGCGTCTACGGCTGAGTTCACTCCCTGGCAGATACCGGCGACCTTCACCACATCGCTGATGGTCGAACTCGCCCCCAGCGTGTTTACCGCCACCATGACATTGCCGTAGGTGGTTGGGGTATCATTCACCCGGACATAACACCCCCCCACCTCGTCCGCGCCGATATCAAAATTCTGATTAGAGGGGCGCGGGTCGCCATCAAAATCAATATTGACCGGACTGGCCGGGTCGCCCTGTCTTCAACCGGCGAACCACCCGGCAGATGGAGAAAGGTAGAGACGGCGATGGGGTCGGTGGAGAGGAAATTGGGGTCGGTGGAGATATTTGTCCCATCGAGGCCAAAACTGGCGCTGTTATTGAACAGGTCGTTGTATTGGAAGGTGGGTGGAGTTCCGGCGCTGAAAATGGCGCTTCCGGCGCTGGCCGTGTTGCTAATCAGGATGGTGCTGTTGACCAGCGGCGTCGAACTGCTGCCGCTGTGATAAATACCGCCGCCCTGATTGCCGGCGCTGTTGGCGTAGAAGGTATCGTGGCGCACCGCCAGCGTCTCGGAGGCGTTGTACAACCCACCCCCGGCGTTGCTGGCCGTGTTGCTGAAGACCCGCGCATTGACCAGAGTCAACCCGCCGCCGGCAGCATTGTAAAACGCGCCTCCCGCCGCCGCCGCATTATTGTTGGCCCACAGGCTTTGCCCGCTGACCTGTCCGCCGGAGTTATACACCCCACCACCGTTCGTGGCGGTGTTACTGGCAAAAGTAGTGTAAGTCAGAACGGCTGAGCCGGCCTGAACATACAAACCGCCGCCATCACCGGCAGTGTTGCTGATAACCTGGGTTGATTTGGCCGACTCTACGTCTCCCAGAATCACGGTTCCGGTGAGGAGGTAAACCCCGCCGCCGAGCGCCGCCCGGTTAGCGGTAATCACGCTCGTTTCAACCTTCAGTTGAGCGCCGCCATTGTAGATGCCGCCGCCCTGGTTATTTCCGCCGGCTGCCGCATCGCCGCCGGTCAGGGTTAAGCGGGAAAGGGTCACGGCTACCGTGTTGGTGACTACCACAGTCCGGCCCTGGCTCAGGGCGTCAAGAATGGTGACTTCGGGATTCAGGTCGGGGTTGTTGGAGAAGGCGCTGTTGTACCCTCCCTTGAGAGACAGGTTTTTGGTGACAATGACCGTCTGGGTCAGCGTTTGCCCATTGACCAAACGCGCTTTGGCTCCCCGGCAAATCCCCGAAATCAAAACCGCGCCGCCATCGGGGGCCAGGTCAACCGCCTGCTGCAAAATGTCGTAAGTAGCTCCCCCTTCGATTTTTGCCAGGCAGCCTTGAAGTTCGTCTGCGCCCAGGTCAAAACCCTGGTTGGCCGGCCGCCGGTCGTTTTCAAAATCAACCTTCAAGGTGGTATTGGGATCACCTTTATCCACGGCCGGCGAGACAAGCGTCAGGCGCAAATTGCCGTTGGCCGCGTCCTCAAACAGAGGATCAGCCGAAATATCGTTGAGGCCGGCGGTCAAACCGCTGTAATCTCCGCCGGTGTTCCCCCAGACATCATTATAATTGGCCGTCAGCGTGCCACCGCTGCGATAAATGCCGCCTCCCCCGGCGGGGGCTGCTATGTTGGAAACTACGATGCTATTTGAAATAATGCCGCTGCTGCTAACGGCGGCGATACCGCCGCCGGAGGTGGTGGCTGTGTTGCCGTGCAGGCTGTTGTTGATAAAATTCAGCGTGCCCCCACCTTTGTACACCCCGCCTCCGGCTCCGGTGGTGGCGGTATTATTGAAAATAAAGTTATTCCACAAAATTGAGGTTCCACCTGCACTGTAGAAACCTCCACCATTCGTCGCCCTGTTATTACTTAGCCGGGTTTGCGAGAGGGTCAGGGTTCCACCTACCTGGTAGATTGCGCCGCCGTGTCCGCTGGCCGTGGTATTGGAGATGGTAATTTCTTGCAGCACCGAGTTACCGGTTTCAAGATAAATACCACCGCCCCGCGTGGCCGAGCTGTCCAAAATGATCAATCTGGTCAGCGTGGGGGCAGAGGTCCCTTTGACATAAATCGCTCCACCAACCCCACCCCCTCCGGTGCCGTTGCGGATGGTGAACCCTTCCAGCAGGGGTTGAAAGACAGGCGTGACTTCAATCAACAGCGCCCGCCCGCTGTTCTGGGCATCTATAGTAGTGAGATTCACAACGGGGTCCGGCGTAGTCCAGTTACTCCGGCTGAAACCACCCCGCAAGTTGATATATTGATTGATGTTGATATCGGTTTCGGGGTAGACCCCCCCGGCTACTTTCACGGTATCCCGGAAAGCCGTCTGACCAACCCCATGCTTGATTGTGGCGCAGGGCGAGGCACTCTGGGTACAGTTGTTGTCGGTATCCTGGCCGTCGGAGGCAACATAACGGTCGCCAACCGTGGCTAAGGCGGTGGTCGTGTCAACCGCGGTGGCGGAAATGCCATATACGGCCGATGTGGCGACCACTCTGCTCACATCGAATAGATTGGCCGGGGCCGTATTGGTTATCTGAACGCTGACGGTAATCAGGGCAGAGCCGCCTGCCGGCAAGGTGACTGTGCCTGTTGGCCCAACTAGCCGGCCCCACCCCCTGGAGGAGTCAAATGACAGGTTGAAGGTGTCGGTCACCGGGCCGATATTGGTCAAAATATGGGTGTAGGTTAGAATTTCGCCGGGCTTGGCGCTTTGGTTATAGTTAGGAACAAGCTGCGCCCCCGGACTGGAAAGCAGGTCTGTGGCCGTATCGAAGACCCCCGGATTGGTCCCGGAAGTAGCGGTAATGATGGTCCGGTTGTCCACTCCTCCGGTAACGGTGAGGGGAACTGTGACCACCACGTTGAAGTTCAGACTGGCTCCTGCCGGTAAGGTCACGGTCTGGGTAGTGCCCACCAAAGCGACCGGCCAGCCATCGCTGTTGACAATAGTAAGATCAACCGTATCGTTCTGGCTGGGGTTGTTGCCCAGGTTGGTGAGGGTGTGGTTAAAGGTGAAGGCGGTTCCTCTGATCTGGATGACATCGGTCACTACTTTGCCGGGGGCATCGCTCAGCGCTACACCGGGGTAAACGGCGCTTTCATCCGCTCCAATATCGCTGCGACTGCCCTGAGGCCGGGTGTCGCCCTCAAAATCTGCGCCCAGGCTCGAAGCCGGGTCGGCGGCATTGATGAGCGGCGAAGTGTACTGCAAGTGTAGATTGGGCGGTGCAGCCGCAGTATTTTGAAAATTGGGGGAGACATCTAACAGATCATACGGGCCAAAACTCGAAGGGCCATTTTTGTGACCGGGGCTATTGTTTGAAAAGTCGTTGTAATCCAGGCTAAATTCGCTGCCGGCGCTGGCAATGCCGTAGCCCTGATTGTCGGCTATAATCGAGTTACGCAGCGTGACCGTCCCGCTGCCGTTGCTGCTGCTGGCATAGATACCGCCGCCCTGAGAAATTGCCGAATTGCTATAGATGGTGTTGTGCTGCAAGATGGCGCTGCCCCGGCCAGAATTGTAGATGCCGCCGCCGGTATTACTGGCCGAATTGCCATAGATAACGTTATTCTGGAGAAGCGCCTGACCGGAACTGTCCAAATAAACCCCGGCTCCGTCGCTGCTTGACCCACCCGTAATATACAGGCTGTCCAGAGTCACTGCCGCCGAGCCGGTGACGGAGACTACCCGTCCCTGACCATTGGCATCGAGGAGGGTGGGGCCGTAACCGGCGTTGAGCCAATCGGTGACGGTGTATCCGCCGCGCACCGTCAGGTTTTTGTCCAGCAGAAGCGTCTGTTGCTGCCCGCTGCTGCTGACACAACGGCCGGCCACCTGGACGGTACCGCCCGCCGTGGCATTGTTGACAGCAGTTTGAACATCGGTGTAGACCTGGCCGGTCTGAACTATGCGGGCATAACAGGTGCTGGCCGGGTCGGTATACTCGTCAGCGCCGCGATCCATGCCCGCCCCAAAAGGCCGGCCTTCACCGTCAACATCTATCGTCGCGCTGGTGCTGGTACCGCTGTTGAGAGCTAATGAGCCGGAAGCCGGCAAGTGGAGATTGGCGTCCAGGTTAGGATCATTGACCCGGTTATTCGTGCCAAAGGTGGTGGGATTGTAGGTTGCACTGGCATCCTGAAAATCAGTGGGTGAGTTGCCATAGAAGTCGGTGTAGGCAACGCTCAAGCCGGAACCGATAGTATCACTGAAAATGCCGCCACCGGAGACGGCGGTATTACTGACAATGAGGTTATTGGTAATCGCTACTGTGCCGGTAAAAGCATAGACTCCACCGCCCTTGCCAGCCGCATTATTGGCATAGAAGGTGTTATTTTCTAGCTTAACCGAACCATTACTAATATAAATCCCCCCTCCATCTCCAATCGTGGCGTTGCTGGCATTATTTGAATAAATTAAAGTGCTTTTAAGGGTTACATCTCCGTTACCAATATAAATTCCACCAGCCAAGGGGGCAGAATTGCTAAAGATTTGAGCCGCCTCGATTAAGACATTCCCTGAATCAATGCTCAACCCGCCGCCCAATGATTGACTTGAATTTGAGTAAATCCAACTGCCTCTGAGAATGAGGGTAGCTGCATTAGCCACACCTCCACCACTGCCCCCTGACGTTATGTTTCCGTAAATCCGGCTGTTTTCCAGGGTCAACGTGCCTTCATTATAAACTCCGGCACCGTTATCAACATTCACATTTCCGCCGGTCAAGCGAAAACCACTCATCGTCGCTACAACAGAGGTAGCCACATAAACAACGCGCCGTCCGAGGACACTCTGGGCATCAATAATGGTTGAATTCAGGGTAGGATTGGGCGCGGCAAACCAATCGCTCTGATTATAGCCGCCTCGCAGCGTCAAACTTTTATTCAGGTTCACCACCGCCAGGCTGCTCGACGTTTGATAAACACCAGCCGCTACCCGAATTTCATCGCCGCTGGCGGCATTATCAATTGCTTGCTGGATAGTCCGGCAAGGCGTAGCAATTGAACACGAGGCGCTGTCTACCCCGGTTGGGGCTACATAATGATAACCGGCAGCCGCCCATATCGGCTGAGGCAGGCCCAGCAGCCCTATTAAGGCAACTAAAAACACACCTAAGCCTATAAAAAAAACCGGTATCAGTCGCCGTAGAGAAACCAGCGTGGTCTGATACCGGTTAGATTTAGCATAACCGATTGGGTTGAACTGGGGGCGAAATTCTGGCGGAGAAGTTCGTTGCATGAGGGCCTCGTGTATTATGCCTTGTTTGGGAGTATTCTTAGGAGAAATGCCCGTGGTGTTTTATCGCCCAAACAAAAATAATCGTCCTGATACGTTATTCTGATGAGATCTGATTTTTAAAATCGGTAATTTATGGTAGCAGCGGCCAGCCCTGCCACCCGAAACAACCGTAAGGGGCAGCGCTGCAAAACCAAATTTAGTTGTTAATTTCGTCAGAAATGATTAAGTAACCTTAGTAGGGAAAGGAAACATTATCCCCGGCAGATGAGGTAATTGTCCCACTGCCACTACCAGTGACGCCGGTAAAGGTAAATTGTGGACAACTACTGGAAGTACATGACTGCGATTGGGGAGTCTTGCCGGGAACATTGACCGTAATTGTGGCATTTTGGGATACGGCCACATTTACAAGCACATTACTACCAGGATGTGATGCAGTGTAACTAGTAATGACTCCACCGGTAACACAACTGCCTGCCTGGAGCGAATTGGCAATCCGGCAGTAAACCTGGGCAACGGCGGGGCCTAAGGTTAATAAAATGGCAATAACGACGACGGCGACCAGGACCAAAATCAGAGCATATTCGACCAGTCCCTGGCCCTTTTCTGGAGAAATAGGGGATTTAGTGAGGATTTTTCTGAACATGTTTGCTGGGTATCGCAGCCGTAGCGACACAGAAGCGACACCACTCTCCTTTCGAGATAATGGGAATTCTAATCAGGTGGTCGCTCATACCTGAGAAACAGGGATAAACATTGTTCAGGGTACGGTTTAATAGGGTAGGTGTTCAAAAGGAAGCAAAGAAAAAATATTAAAATAGCTTGCTTTCAATTAATAATTATTAATAGCCCCCTGTCAGCCCAACCCCAATAACTTAACGAGCTTTCCCTGTTTCTTTTTCTAATCTATTCTGTAGAAGTGAGAGAACTTTGAACACTCGGGATTTCATAAAACTATGATCAACAAAAATTCCAGCCCCGTTGTCCCATTATACCACAGGTTGGCGAAAAAACCAGTGGCAAAATTCACAATCGTTGTAGGACATTGGTCAGGTATTGTAGGTTGGTTATACTCCTTTTTAACGCCATTAATAGGGTTGACATGAACAACTTGTGGTATAATGTTCCATAAGATGGCCTGCTTGCGCAAGGAGGCACAGCAAGCTGAGTTCAGGGGGATTGATTGAACATATTGACAGAGAGAACCCAAGTATGGTCAGCGTAGAACCCCCTTTTCCAGCCGATGAATCCAGCTTCCAGCTTCTATTTTACCATCACCCGCTGCCTATGTGGCTGTATGACCTGGAAACACTGGTCTTTTTAGAGGTCAATGCGGCGGCAGTAGACAAGTACGGCTACAGCCGGGCCGAGTTTCTGGCCATGACCATCAAGGATATCCGCCCGGTTGAGGATGTGCCGCGGCTGCTGGCCGATGTGGCCGCCGTGCGTCCAGCCCTGCAACATTCCGGCCAGTGGCGGCACCGCCTTAAAGATGGGACCCTTGTTAACGTTGACATCACATCCCATAGGCTGACTTTCAACAGCCGGCCGGCGGCTCTGGTAGTGGTGCAGGATATAACCCAACATCTCCAAACCGAAGCGGCGCTGCGGCGGCTCAACCGCACCTATGCCGTGCTCAACGGCATTAACCAGGCTATTATCCGCCAGCATAACCCGCAGGCACTCTTCCAGGCAGCCTGCCGCATCGCCATTGAGGCCGGCGGCTTCCGGCTGGCCTGGGTCGGTCTGGCTAATAACGTTACCGGGCGGATCGAAGTGGTGGCTCAGGCCGGGGAAGCCGGCGATTACCTGGAAAAGATCAACCTGGTATTAAGTGATGAAACCCGGAAGCACGGACCTACTCCTGGCGCTTATCTGACCGGCCGGCACATTATCGTCAACAACGTCGAGCTTGACTCGCGCATGGCTCCCTGGCGGGCCGATGCTCTGCGCCAGGGGTATCAGGCCGTAGCCGCTTTTCCGCTGGTGGTCAAGGGGGTAGCACGGGGAACCTTTAGCCTGTACGCCCCTGAGACGGGGTTCTTTGATGAGAAGGAAGTGGCCCTGCTTGACGGATTGGCCGAAGACATCGCCTTTGCCCTGGAACGGGCCGAACAGGCCGAAGCCTACCGGCAGGCCGAAAACGCGCTCAACGAGGCCGAAGCAGGCTTGCGCCGGGCAGCCAATGCTGCCAATGTGGGCTTGTGGGACATGGACTTGCGTACCCTTGAGGTTCACTACTCACCGGAGTGGAAACGGCAGCTTGGCTATGAAGATCACGAAATCTTTAACGATTACACCGAATGGCAAAGCCGGGTTCACCCCGATGATTTGCCCAAAATTGCCGACAAGATTCGGGCTTATCTGCAAAATCCTCACCCAAATTTCAGCTATGAATACCGCCTGCGCCACAAAGACGGCTCCTACCGCTGGATCCTGGCCCAGGCTTCGCTGGAGGTAGACGCGCAGGGCCAGGCGTGGCGTATGCTCGGTTCGCACATTGATATAACCGAACGCAAACAGGCCGAAGCAGCCCTGCGCGAGAGTGAAGAGCGCTTCCGGCGCTACTTTGAGCTGGGGTTGATCGGCATGGCCATCAGTTCGCCGGTCAAGGGGATGATGGAAGTCAATGACCAGCTTTGCCACATGTTAGGCTACAGCCGGAACGAACTGTTGCAAAAGAGCTGGCATGAGCTGACCCATCCCGACGACTGGGCGGACGATCAGGCTTATCGCAACCGGGTGCTGGCGGGTGAGATTGACGGCTTTAGCCTGGATAAACGTTATATCCGCCGCGATGGTCAGATTGTCGAGGCGACGATATCGGTCAAATGTCTGCGTTTGGCCAACGGCGCGGTGGATTATTTTGTGGCCTTGATCCTGGATATTACCGAGCGCAAGCGAACCGAAGCCCAACTGCGGCTGCAAAGCGCAGCCCTGACTGCCGCCGCCAATACCATTGTGATTACCGACCGGGAAGGGCTGATTCAATGGGTTAACCCGGCCTTTACCCGGCTGACCGGCTATGAGCCAGCCGAAGCCGTAGGCCACAACCTGCGCGACCTGGTTAAATCCGGTAAGCAAAATCCGGCTGTTTACGCCAACCTGTGGCAAACAATCCTGGCCGGGCAGGTCTGGCAGGGCGAACTAATCAACCGCCGTAAAGACGGCAGTCTCTACACCGAGGAGCAAACCATCACCCCCCTGCGCAACGAGGCCGGCGAGATCACCTACTTCATTGCCATTAAGCAAGACATCAGCGCCCGCAAGCAGCTTGAAGCGGAAAACCAGCAGCTTCTGGCCCAGGTTTACCAGGCCCAGAAGCTGGAGTCAATTGGCCGGCTGGCTGGAGGGATTGCCCACGATTTTAATAACCTGCTGGTGCCTATTGTCGGTTATACCGAGTTGGGCATGTTAAAGCTAAACGAGGACAGCCAACTCTACAGTGACCTTAACCGCATCAAAGGCGCGGGAGAACGGGCCGCGCAACTGACCCGGCAAATTTTGGCCTTTAGCCGGCAGCAAATGCTGGAAATAAGAACGCTCGATCTCAACGAGGTAGTTACCGACTTTCTGCCCATGCTGACCCGTTTGATTGGCGAAGATATTATCTTCCAAACCCGTCTGGAGCCTGACCTGCCCCCGATCAGAGCGGATAAGGGCCAGCTTGAACAGGTAATGCTCAACCTGGTGGTCAATGCCCGCGATGCCATGCCCGATGGCGGTACGCTGATAATTGAAACTACCGCGGTGATGCTGGACAGGGTCTATGTTGCCCGGCATGCCGGGGCCAAGGTGGGGCCGCATGTGATGCTGGCCGTCAGCGATACCGGCCACGGCATGGATGCCGCCACCCAGCAGCGTATCTTTGAGCCTTTTTTTACCACCAAGGCCCAGGGCCAGGGCACCGGCCTGGGCCTGGCCACGGCCTTTGGCATTGTCAAACAGCATGGGGGCAATATCTGGGTGTACAGCGAGCCGGGCCGGGGCAGCACCTTCAAAATTTACCTGCCGTTAACCACTGTGCCGATCCCTACGGCTAAAATAGAGCCGGAAAACGTCGGGACGGTGGTGGGAACGGAGACAATTCTGCTGGTTGAGGATGAACCCGGCGTGCGCCAGCTTATCCGGGACGCACTGCGGGAGCATGGCTACCAGGTATTGGAAACCGGCGAACCTGAAAAAGGGTTGACCCTGGCCCAGACCCACTCCGGCCCCATCCATCTGCTGCTGACCGATGTGATTATGCCCCAGATCAACGGGCGGGATTTATATCAGCGGGTCGCGGCCAGCCGGACTGGTTTGAAGGTGCTCTACATGTCGGGCTACACCGACGAGGTGATTGCCCACCACCATGTTCTGGACCAGGGAGTGGCTTTTTTGCAGAAACCCTTTACCATCTACGGTATGTTGCAAAAGGTTAGAGCCGTCTTAGGCTAGTTTGTGGTGCGAAACTCAGCAGAGGCGGCTTCCACGCCGCCGCCGACCGCAGGGAGTGCCGGGCGTAGAAGCCTGGCCCGCTCCTTTCGCACCGAGTACCAGGCTAACAGCGCCTAAAGTCAACCTGCCACTGGAGGCAGGAGCGAAAGAGAGGACCCGATGACAAAATCTTCCCCGGAGCTGGCAGCTTTTGCCGCCAGCCTTGACGCCCACCCTGATGATGTCGAGGACATGTATCAATACTGCCTGGCCATGGTCATGGTCGAAACAGGCCAGGCCGAGTTGACCAAGATCGAGCTGCGTGGCCGGGAACCCTGGTGTACCTTCAAAAGCATTACCGGCGACGAGTTTGTGGTACTCCGGCCCATGCTAAGCCAGACCGAGGAACGGGAGATGATGGAAACCATCTGGTCCATCTTTCATCCCAACGAAGGGTCGCTCAGGGTAGTGCGGCCTGCACTGGCGGCCTCGCCGAACCCGGAAAGTGACGCTGCATCGCCGCCTCCTCCGCCGCCGCCGGCAGGGCTGGCCTTGGGCAATCGGATCTTCCGTGATCTGAACGGCAACGGCCTGCAGGATGGCGGAGAGCCCGGGTTGGCCGGCGTTCGGGTACTGTTGTTCGGTGGCTCGCCGTATCAGCAGCTCGGCTCGGTGCTGAGTGCGGGCGACGGAAGTTTACCTGTTCAGCGGCCTGAGCGCAGGCAACTATGT
>JAAUSP010000163.1 GCA_012032575.1 Anaerolineales bacterium
GTCGTCGCGGTGGATCATATCAATCGGTGGCGTAAACGTGGATCAGAAAGCCGACGCCGGTGACAACCAGGCACCATCAACAGCGATAACGGATCGGCCAGCAAATTGATCGAAACGTTAAAGTCGGCAATGGTGGCCCAGGTCCACAGTGGCACCGTCACCGCCTCACCGCCCCGGCTCGATAGCTCAAAAAACGCGCCCACACCGACCAGGAAAGCCGCCAGAACCATCAGCGGGCCAACCAAACTGACCACCCGGTGGCCGACTCGCCGCCCCAACAGCCCGTTGAAAAGAACTCCCACAATTGGCAAAGCAATAGTGAGCCAGATTAGGTTAATCATAGACTACCCTCAAAGAGGTAGTAGGTAGTAAGTAGTAGGGAGTAGGGAGAAGATTTTTCCCCTGTCTACCGTCTACTGTCTACTGTCTACCCTTTAACGAATTTATCTCATCCACATTGACGGCTGGTTTGTGGCGATTGAGTTCAACCAGCAGCGCCAGGCCAATCGCCACTTCGACGGCAGCGACGGCCATGATCATGAATACAAAAATCTGTCCGGTGGCCGAGTCCAGATAACGGGAGAAGGCCAGAAAAGTCAGGTTGACCGCGTTCATCATCATCTCGACGCACATCAGGACGACGATGACATTTTGGCGGATCAGCACCCCACCCGCGCCGATGGCAAACAAAATCGCGCCCAGAAGCAGATAATACGAAACAGGGACCTGGTCAATCATTGGGTTTTTTCCCTCCCCATTTTGTTTTTCTCTAAATGCTGCGCCAGCCAGATCACCCCAATCACGCCCACCGACAGCAGCACCCCGACCATCTGGAAGGATAAAACGTAATCGGTAAACAGCACCGACCCGACCAGTTGCACCTGGCCGGCCTGCTGAGCCGCCTCCGGCGTAAAGTTGCCTTTGGCCCCGTAAATATAATTCTCAAACACTGCCGTGCCGATAAAGGTCAGTAAGACCAGGCTGAGGCCCACAAAAATGATGTTGCGCAGGGTCAGCCAGGTTGTAACCTTTTCGCCTAGTTCTGCGCCCAGCAGCATGACTACAAAGAGGAACAGCACCACAATGGCCCCGGCGTAGACAAATACCTGCACAATTCCCAAAAACTGGGCATTGAGCATCACAAATAACACCGCCAGCACGCCAAAGTTGAGCAGCAAGCACAAGGCGCTGTGAACCAGGTTTTTATTAAAAATCACCCCCAGCGCCGCCCCAATGGCAACCGCCGCCAGAACAAAAAAGAGTGTTTGTCCAAACATATTCGTTATCCAGATGTGGCATTAGATTAGTAATTCACCCTACGACTTTTTGGTTCCTCCCCACGACGGCGTTTCGGCAAACACTTCGTCACTGCGAAGGATGATATGCGGCGGGTCGTGAGGTTGCAACAATCGTTCTTTGGTATAAATCGCATCCCAACGATTGTATTGAGCCAGGGCAAAATCGTGCTCCAGCACAATCGCTTCGGTCGGGCAGGCTTCGGCGCAGTAGCCGCAGAAAATACAGCGCAGCATGTTGATATCATACACACTGGCGTAGCGCTCCCCCGGCGAGCGGCGGTCCTCGTCGGTGTTTTCCGCCGCTTCGACATAAATGCAGTCGGTCGGACAGGCCGCCGCGCACAAAGCGCAGCCGATGCAGCGCTCCAGCCCATTCTCATATCGCTTCAAGACGTGCCGCCCCCGAAAACGGGGGTAAACGGCCACCGGCTCATCGGGGAACTGGTTGGTCACCGGCTTTTTGAAGAAATACTTCAGCGTGACTCCCATCGCCTTGGCCAGTTCAACCGAACCTTCCACCGCTTCTTTGACTTCTTTAATCATAAAGGCAATCCCCTAACATAATGCGTAAAACGTAATGAGTAAATTCTCAGCCATGTCATTTCGAGCGACGTTAGGAGCGAGAAATCTTCATCTTGACGTTTGCAAGCAACAACCTCAAAGATTTCTCGGCTTTCAGCCTCGAAATGACATGAGAGGTGACGAGTTACCGTAATGACTTTACAAGCTGTAACTCTTTACGCATTACGCTTATCTTTTTATTAAAAATTCAATATCGCCAGAATCAACGCCGTGACGGCTAAATTGACCATGCCCAGCGGCAGCAAAAATTTCCAGCAAAAGCGCATCATTTTATCAAAGCGCACCCGCGGAATACTGGCCCGAATCCAGATGAAGGTAAAAATCATCGCGGCCATCTTGATCAGGAAATAAATCGGCTGCAAGATGGGAAATTGCAGCGCCAGCGGTCCCTGCCAGCCGCCCAGGAAAATGGTGGTGACAATGCAGCTAATCACAATCACGTGGACATACTCGGCCCCAAAAAAGAGACCGAATTTCATCGCGCCGTACTCGGTGGCAAACCCGCCGATCAGCTCGTTTTCCGTTTCAGGCAGGTCGAAGGGAGCGCGGCCCGATTCGGCCAGGGCGCTGATAAAGTAGATCAAAAAGGAAATGGTCAGCGTCGGCACAAAAATAAACCAGCCCCAGCCCAGGGCGCAGCCCACGCCGAAGAAACACCCTTGCGCCTGGACCATCTCATTCAGGTTCAGCGTCCCGGAGAACAGGATCACCGAAAGCAGCGCCACGCCCATCGGCAGTTCATAACTGAGCATCTGGGCGCTGGTGCGCAGCCCGCCCAACAGCGAATATTTGTTATTGCTCGACCAGCCGCCCAGCACCACCCCGTAAGTGCCCAGGCTGCCCACAGCCAGCAGGTACAGAATACCGACATTGATATTGGCAATCCAGGGATTCAGGACGATGGTGGTCCCGCCCATCTCAAAAAGAGGGATCGGTTCGTTGGCAATCGGTACGACGGCAATGGCCAGCAACGCCGGCACCAGCGACAGGCCCGGGGCCATCAAATAAACCCAGCGGTCCACGTGGCCGGGGATGACCTCTTCCTTGAAAAACATCTTGAGCATATCGGCCAGAATTTGCAGCGAGCCATACGGCCCCACCCGGTTAGGCCCATAGCGCAGGGTAAAACGGGCCACCAATTTGCGCTCGACCACCGTCAGCCCGCCAAAGCCCAGCATCAACAACGTGGCAATGATAAAGCCCTCAATGAGGATGATCAGATATTGGATAACCTGCGGATCTAGCGCCATCAGATCTTCTCCACTTTTACCGAACCAAATAGACCGCCCGGCCCCAGTAATCTTTCCGCCGGCCGGCCCGCCAGATTGCGCGGCACCACCACAATTCCTTCGCTGACCGAGCGATTGATCCGCACCGGCAGCGCCACCGAGACGCCATTTTGCGAGACACTCACAACATCGCCGTTAGCCAGCCCCAACTTCTGGGCATCGGCGCGGGAAACCAGCACCTGCGGCTGGGCAATGTGTGGCTGCATCAACTCGGCTTCGGCAAACAAGCGTCCGGCATCGTACAGCCGACGTGGTGCAACCAGGGTCAAGCCCTGTCCATTCGAGGCCGGAGCGGCCGGAGCGATAAAACGCAGCGGCACCTGGGCCGACTCCTGCTCTGCCAGCGACGGCCACTGCACCCCTTCGCGCACATCGGCGGTGAAGCTCATGCCTTCATAAATATAGTGGGCGGTTTTACGAGCCAGCGACACCGGCGCGACCAGGTTTTCAAACTTCATCCCGGCGTATAGCGGCACAGCCCCGGCAATTTCGGCCATCACCCCATCCGCCGAAGCATAGGACCAATCCGCGCCCATTTGCCCGGCCAGCGCGGTCAGAATCAGCCAATCGGCCCAGGCTGCCCCCGGCGCAGGTACGCCGGTATCGAACGCCTGCACCCGCCGTTCGGCATTGGTAAAGGTGCCGTCTCGTTCGGCGGTGCCGCGAGCAGGCAAAACCACATCGGCCAGTTGGGCCGTTTCGGTCAGGAATAACTCCTGCACCACCAAAAAGTCCAGCTTGTCCAGAGCCGCTTTGTAGGCGTCGCTTTCGGCCGCAGGGTCCAGCCCGGCGATGAGCATCCCTTTAAGGGGCGATCCCTCGGCCAGCATTTCCTGGGCCGACAAGCCCGCCTCGACCGGCACATAACCCGGTAGGCGATGGGGCACAACACCCATATCCGCCGCGCCCCGGCTGTTGGCATGAGGCAGCACCGGGATAATCCCGTTGTTGGCTTTCCCAGCGTGGCCTGTGACCAGCGCCAGGGCTTCCAGCGCCGCCCGCAGAGCCGGGTCATTGCCGGCCTCAAGCCCGAACAGGATAATCCCGTTTTCGGCTTCGGCAAACGCTTTGGCGGCGGCAGCAATATCGGCGGCGGCGAGGCCGGTCAGTTTTTCAACCTTATCCGGGGCGTAATTTTGCAATGCTTTTTCCAAATCGGCAAAACCGCTCGTGTGGCTGTCCAGCCATTCTTTGGCCACGAGTCCCTGCTCAACCACCGAAGCCAGCAGCCCCAAAGCCAGATGCGCCGCCGTGCCATAGCGATAATGCAGCGATGTTTTGGTCTGGGCGTTCCAACTTGGTGCGCCGCCCCCCCGGCATTGATGACATGCGCGCCGCGTTTGCACGAAGCGGCAGCCACCCGCAGATACAGAATCGGCGCTTCTTCGTCCAAATCACAGCCGACCACCAGAATGGTCGTGCCCTTGCCGACACGGCCTAAATCGGTGCCCAGGCCGACGCCGACTGTGTAGGCAGTTTCGTCCTCCAGTGCAGCGCTCAGACCGAGACGGTGGTCCACATTGTTGGTCCCGATAATCTGGCGGAAGAATTTCTGGAATAAATATAAATCTTCGTTGGACAGTCTCGCCCCGGCCAACCCACCGAGCGCATTGGGGCCGCCGGACTGTTTGATCGCTCCAAATTTTTCGGCCACCAGGCTCAACGCCTCGCCCCAACTGGCTTCGACCAGCTCGTTACCTTTGCGTACCAGCGGGGTGGTCAGCCGGTTGGGGCTGCCGTTGAAATGATGGCCGAAGCGGCCCTTGTCACAAATCCAGATTTCGTTGACCGGTTCATTCTGGCGCGGCATAATCCGTTTGATTTCGCCGGTGCGCGTCCCCAGGACCGTGTTGCAGCCCACACTGCAATGATTACAAACGCTGGGGATATTGGTCATTTCCCAGGCCCGCGCCCCAAACCGGAAATCGCGGGTGGTCAAAGCCCCGACCGGGCAGATGTCGGTGGTGTTGCCGGAGTAGTGGCTGTCGAAGCCGGGCGTGGAATAGGTGACAATGTGGGCGTGGCGGCCCCGTTCCTCAATCGCCAACACCGGGTCGTGGGCCACTTCGGATTGGAAACGGACACAGCGGGCGCAAATCACGCAGCGCTCCATATCGAGCACAATTAAATCGCCCAGCGGATATTTTTTGGGAAAATGCTGCTTGTCTTCGTAATCAAAGCGGCTCTTGCCCGGCCCGTGGCGAATGGTCAAATCTTGCAGCGGGCACTCGCCGCCTTTGTCGCAGACCGGGCAGTCGAGCGGGTGGCTGGTCAGCAAAAATTCCAGCACCGCCTTGCGGTCGGCCAGCGCGGCCTCGGAATTGACCTTGACCACCATGCCCTCGGAAACCGGCGTAGTGCAGGCCGTGGTCGGCTTGGGCATAAAGCGGATGACCGGCTTGCCGTTTTCGTCGAGCTGCGGCTGCCGGGTCGCCGGGTCAATGGCCGGCGTGCCGACTTCTACCAGGCACATGCGGCACATGCCTACCGGGTCGAGCTTGGCATGGTAACAAAATACCGGAATTTCATTCTCGATGCGCTTGGCTGCTTCGACAATGAGCGTGCCTTTGGGTACGCTGACTTCGACGCCATCTATAGTTAAAGTAACTTGATCTGCCATTTTCCCCATTCAATCCGTAGGACAAACTGACAGTTTGTCCTACAAATGCAAATGCACTAAATTCTTCTGCGGCTGCCCGTTGGGGCTGGTCTCGTTGACGGCCAGGGCTTCATATTCAGCGCCGAACAGCTTCATGCTGGTCCGCACGCCGGGAATGACAAACTCGCCCAACAGGCAGAAGCAGTTGCCTTCCATCTGCTCGATAATCGAGTTGAGCAGTTGCACGTCTTCCCTGGTGCCGCGTCCCTCGCGCAGTTTGGCGTACACGTTGACCAGCCAGTGCGTCCCTTCCCGGCACGGACTGCATTTGCCGCAGCTTTCGTGTTTGAAAAATTTGACGTTTTTCTCGGCGGCCCAGACGGCATCCACCGTCTCGTCCAGGATAATGAACGAAGCCGAGCCGAGCATCGTTCCGGCAGCGGCCATCGCTTCGTAATCCATCGTCGTATCCATTTTGTCCGGCCCAATAATGGCCGATGACGCCCCCGCCGGCAAAATCCCTTTGACCGCCTTGCCGTCAATAATGCCGCCGCCGCACTCTTCAATCAGGTAACGGATGGGCGTGCCCAGCGGCAGTTCGTAGTTGCCGGGTCGGTTGACCCGCCCGCTCAGGCTGAAGATTTTGGTGCCAGGGCTTTTCTCGGTCCCAAACTGGCGATACCAGGTGGCCCCGTTGGCAATAATCGGCGGCACGTTGGTCAGCGTTTCGACGTTGTTGATAACGGTCGGCTTGGCGTACAGCCCTTCGACCGCCGGGAACGGTGGCCGGCTGCGCGGCTGGCCCATCAGCCCTTCGAGGCTGTTGAGCAGCGCCGTTTCCTCGCCGCAGATGTATGCGCCCGCGCCCAGGTGCAGATAAATATCTATCGAGACGTTGCTGCCCAGAATATTTTTGCCCAAAAACCCTTTGGCGTAGGCGTCGTCCACCGCTTTTTGCAGCCCATCGGGACCGTTGAAAACCGGTTTAAATTCGCCCCGACCATAAATATAGGCCGTTTCCGCCCCGACGGCATAGGCACACAGAATCACCCCCTCGATGAACTGGTGCGGGTTGCTTTCCATAATCTCCCGGTCTTTGAAGGTGCCGGGTTCGCTCTCATCGCCGTTGACCACGATGTATTTGGGGAAGATATTCTTGGGGATGAAGCTCCACTTGACCCCCGGCGGGGAAACCCGCCCCCCCGCGTCCGCGCAATCCCGACGCTTTGACTTCGTTCATTACGTCGTCGGGAGTCATCTCTTTAACGGCCTTTTTCAAAGCCTCGTAGCCGCCATTGGCCGTATACACGTCAATATCGCGGATGTTTTCCACATCGCGGTGGCGCAGCAAAACGTGCTTTTCTAACAAATTAGTCATATCTATCTTACCACCTTTTACCTTAACATACGGGCTAATGCAACTGCGGTAGGATATCGCTCCATAGCCATTAATGTTTGCCTTTCCAAGAGGCGGTCATTGTTATTAAAATCCAGAATTCGGACTGTCACTTCTCCAATATCCGTTAATGGCTCGATTATTACATCATCCAGGCGAAAATGATCTACCCATCGGTCTATTCGCGGATTATAAAATCTGATGAATTCGCCCGTTCGCCATAATATTGACCCAATGTCACTGCCTTTTTGGCGATTACAGGTGGCGCAAGCGTATGCCAGGTTGTCGGCATTTGTCGAGCCACCGTGTTTCACACTAATGATATGGTCAACATGGCAGCCGACAAATGTATCATCCTCGTGAATAAGGCAATATTCACAGAGATATTCAGCGCGAACAGCAACAAAGTGCCGCAGGTCCGCGCTGATATAACTACTCATTGGTAACGTACTGGCGGGCGCGCGCTTTCACTAACCTCATCAAATGCTCTAATTGCATATAATGATCCAGTTCTGCTTTTTCATCCGGTGAAAGACCCGTCGTTTTCTCTTGATAAATTAAATCTGCGACACGTTCCTTCACCTCGTCCGAGGGCTGGAAAGCAATAACACTGCTGGGGCTTGTCCCTGCGGCAATAAACTCAATTACTTCTTCGTATGCTTTTGTTGCTTCTATCGAAGATGTAACCATCTAGTCTACTCCTCTTGTTACTGAACCTTTTCCCCAGCCCGCAGCCGATCAATAATCGCGTCAATCTGCTCGTCGGTTAAATTCTCGTAATAATCCAGATTGATTTGCATACAGGGCGCTTTATCACAGGCGGCAATGCAAACCACCGACTCGACCGTAAACAGTCCATCCTCGGTGGTGCCGCCGTGCGGGCCAACCCCCATCCGCTGGCACAGGCGATGGTAGAAATCTTCCGCGCCACGCAGGCGCAGGGCAGGTCGGTGCAAACCTGGACCATATATTTGCCGCTCGGCTCTTTGCGGAAAAGGGTATAAAAGCCAATGACCGAGTGGACGTGCGTGACCGGCAAATCCAGCGCCTCGGACACGGCGGCAATGTCGTCGTCGTCGAGCCAGTTTTTCTCCCGCTGGGCCAGGTACAGCGCCGGCAGCACCGCCGACATTTTGCGCTCGGGCGGATACTTTTTCAGAATTTCGTCCAGTTCTTGTTGTTCTTTTTCAGACCACATAGGTGTGCCTTTAGTAAATTTCTTTAACCTGCACTTGATTGTGCTTCAGGCGTGTTGCGTGTTGCGTGTTGCGTAAAACGTAATGCATAAGAAGAGCGGCGATCACTTTTTAACCTGCAACCTTGCAACCTTGTTACCCTGCTACCTGTCCACCTCACCCAAAACGATGTCAATCGAGCCGATGATGGCGATCAAATCGGAGACGAAGCCGCCTTTGGCCATGGTGTGGGTGGCTTGCAGGTTGACAAACGACGGGCCGCGCACTCGCAGCCGGTGGGGAACGGCGGTGCCGTCACTGATGAGGCCGAAGCCCAGCCAGCCTTTGGGATTTTCGGCTACATAATATATCTGCCCATCGGGCGGGCGGTAGCCTTCGGTGACCAGCTTGAAGTGGTGAATGAGCGACTCCATGCTGCTGGAAATCTCTTCGCGGGGCGGCAGAGCCACCTTGCGGTCAGCCGTGCGAAACGGGCCGGGGCTGAATCTTATTGAGCGCCTGTTCGATAATGCGCACACTCTGGCCCAACTCGTTGATGCGCACTTCGTAGCGGGCGTAGCAGTCGGCGACAGTGGAGGTCGGCACGTCGAAATCGAATTGGTCGTAGCCGGAATAGGGCCGCAGCTTGCGTAAATCCAGCGGCACACCGGCGGCCCGCAGCAGCGGTCCGGTGATGCTCAGCCCAATCGCTTCTTCGGCCCGCAGATACCCCACGCCTTTGGTCCGGCTCAACCAGATGGGGTTGTCGGTGAGCATGGTTTCGAAATCTTTCAAATAGTCCTTGAATTCGGCCAGAAAGGATTTGACGGCATCGTTAAAAGCGCCGGGCAGCGGCCAGCGCAGCCCGCCCACGCTGAAATAGCTGGTGGTCATCCGTGCGCCGCAGATCATTTCAAAAATGTCCAGAATTCGCTCGCGCACCTGGAAGCAGTACATGACCAGGGCATGCCCGGTCCCGCTGACATCCATCGCGTGGGTACCCAGCCAGATCATGTGGCTGGCAATACGCTGCAACTCGGCGCAGATAACGCGGGTGAATTGGGCGTATTCGGGAATTTCCACGCCCATCAGCTTTTCCACGGTCAGCACATAGGCCAGGTTGTTGTTCATCGGCGCGGCGTAATCCATGCGGTCGCAGTAGGGAATGAATTTTTCGTACCGCTTGTTTTCGCCGGTTTTTTCAAAGCCGGAGTGGAGATAGCCCAATTCCGGGCTGACCTTGAGCACAATCTCGCCGTCCAGTTCGATTGCCAGGCGCAGCACGCCGTGCGTGGCCGGATGGTGCGGCCCCAGGTTGAGCACCATATGCTCTTCGGTGTCCATATCTTCCGGCAAATCGGTCAGATAGGAGGGGCCGACCATAATCTGTTTGCCCAGGTGAGCAAAACGCGGATTCTGGCGGTCGTGCTCAAAGTAAACCGGCTCGCCGCCCAGCGGATAATCCTTGCGCAGGGGATGGCCCACCCAATTATCGGGCATGAGGATGCGGTGCATCCAGGGATGCCCGCTGAACTCGATGCCCATCAAATCGTAGGTTTCGCGCTCCACCCAGTCAGCGCCCGGCCAAATATCGGTGACGCTGGGCAGCAGCGGCAGGTTGCCGTGCTTGCCGTTGGCGCTGCCGTCGGCGGGGCGGTCGGGCGCGGCGACAACGACCCGCAGGGATTTGTTTTTGGGGATTGAGTACAACTCATAATTGGCGGCAAAACGAGGCGTCTGGCCCAGTTTGAGCCGGTCGGTCCCGTAAACATCTACCAGCAAGTTGTACTGCAAATCGGGGTCGTCGTGTAAAAAACGGGCGGCTTCGTGCCACTGGTCGGGACTGATATGAATCTCAGTCTCACCTCGAAACTCCACCTGCCCGGTCACAGCCGCCGGAAAAGCGGCTTCTAATTTTTCAACAGTTGTGTCTGTCATTGCCAAAGTCCATAAACCGGAACTAACGGAACTGAGGGAGGATTCGAGTTTCTTTAGTTCCCTTAAGTTCCCTCAGTTCCTTGATTTTACTCTCTGATGCCCAACTTCTCTTCAGCCTTGATTTTCTTTTGCAGCAAGGTCAAGGCGTAAAACAGCGCTTCGGGGCGAGGCGGGCAGCCGGGCACATACACGTCAACCGGCAAAATTTTATCCACCCCCTGGATAATGGCGTAATTATTAAAAGGGCCGCCGCACGAGGCGCAGTCGCCCATAGCGATGACCCATTTGGGATATGACATCTGGTCATAAACGCGCTTGATGACCGGGGCCATTTTGTTGGAGACCCGGCCCGACACAATCAACAAATCGGCCTGACGAGGTGAAGCCCGAAACACTTCCGAACCAAAGCGGGCAATATCAAAACGAGGCATGCCAGCAGCAATTTGCTCGATGGCGCAGCAGGCCAGCCCAAACAGCAGCGGCCAGATCGAATTGGAGCGCCCCCAGTTCACCGCGTCCTCTAAACGAGCGACAGCGATGCCCAGACTGCCGGTTTTGCCGTCAGCTTCAGCGCTCCCAACACCTGGATAAGGGGGATTCCCTGCGGCTATTCCCATTCCAGTGCTCCTTTCTTCCAGACATAAATAAAACTCTCAACTAACAGCAAGGCAAATATGCCAATCTGCAGCATGCCATACCACTTCAAATCCCAAAACAACACGGCCCAGGGATAGAAAAACAGAACCTCGATGTCAAACAGGATAAAAAGCATAGCGACCATATAATACAAAATCGGCACACGGCGGCGAGCGTCGCCATAGCTTAACTTACCCGACTCGACCACCTCGGATTTGGCTTTGTTGGGCCGGCGCGGCCCCAAGAAATGAGGGGTGATCAAAGAAAGAGCGGCAATAAAGGTACAGACCAAAATAAAGATTAAAACCGGCAAATAATCTAATGGCATAACTTTATCTCTTTCCGCAGCATCGTGGAGGTTAGGCGCTTTTGAAGCGTGGCATTCGTTAAGTTTATCACAATGACTTTAACTTGTCAAAAGGATTTTACACCTGTAATAACAATCGCTACAAATTTATAGTGTATCAGAATCAAAAAGTGTATGGGGTTTGTACGAGCTTTGTACTTGTAAGGAAAACTCAGTGGGCCGCACCATGAAGCCCTGGCTTTGGAAAATGCCGCGCCGTTGGTACGCGCTCAGGAGTCGTTGCCGCCTTTGCTGGAGGGAGCGAACTTGTTTTTTGTTTCCACCGATATTCCATCGCTCCTGATGGCTCTGACCCTCAATTTTTAACGGTGATGGACGGGGGGCGGCGACAAGAGCCGCTGTGGAGCGCAGATAGCGCCGAATTATTCTACGTCGCCCATGAGAATTACGACAATGTGGAGGCCGATTACGACACGGAACAATTACAAAGCAGCATCCGGGCGATCGAAACGGATCGGTGGACCCATTGCTCTGTGCAACGCATGAAACAGCCCAAAACAACATGTTTTACTGGGCCGCTCGCTCAAGCGGCATAGCTCTCAAGGGAGGATGATTTATGACCGATAAACAAAAACGCTTCGTGGGCCTGGATGTCCACAAACATTATGTGACGGTCGGAGCGGTCAACCGGTTATAGGAGATGGTCTTGCCGCCGCGAAAGGTCAGCATGACCGAGTGTTATCCTGGACCAACTCGCCCCGCTGATCAGTGAGGTCGAAACCGAGATTGAGCGGTTGGGTGTGACCGAACCCTGGGCCGAGCAGACGCCTTATCTGCTGCAACTGCCCGGTATCGGTCTGATCACGGGGATGACCACGCTTCGCGTCGGTGCCATTGGCGAGATTGAACGCTTCCCAACCGCCAAAAAGCTGGTCGGCGACCTCAGGGTTATAAAAAACAGCCAAAAAGAATTGAGGCTAAGTTTTCGGCAATCGATGCCAGCGAAATCAGCAAAGAATCAATTGACATAAAATTAGAGCTACCAAATTTGGGAATTAGTGCCGCTTTTTCACACTGTTTGGCCCCAATCTTATGTTTTGTCCGACCATCCACCTTAGTTCAGAGCTTTGAAGACCCTTCGTCCTCCTATGCTCACTTCAGGAGGTCTGACTCTCTCTACTGCACCGAGTTGAGCCAGGCAAGACCATCCTCCATACTATGAAAGACACGCAACGTAATCCCTAGCTGCTGGTAAAAGTCGAGAAAATTCCTCATCGACACTTGACCCAAAATAGTCTCCGGTTCCAACACCGCCCAATATTTCCAACCGGCCTTGAGTGCCTGGGGAAACCACGTGTCATTAATCCATTTTACGTCTTCTTGCCGATATGGTTTTAAACCTCTATTATCGGAAAGCCACTTACACCCGTTGTTCTTCTTCAGAGCTTCCAAGCCCTCATTAAAAGCGGTTTTCATCTCCTCGCCATAGATGAAACCGGAGAAAGTTTTAACAACTATTTTTTCCGCTTCAAGCCATTCTACTTGTCCATTTTTGGTTGTATAAACCAACATGTTGTATCTCCTTTAATCACCATTGGACTAAAATTGTAATGAAACAACGAAACCCTTACCTGAGGAAGAGTTTTCTAATCTTTCTTTGGCTTTACTCTTAACCATTGGCCTTGACCACCGCTTTGACAAAATGTAAGCCGTTCAAATAGGCTTAATTTTCTTCACCATTATACCCAAATTTGCCGCTTTCGTAAAGATAAATTTCTTTATTTTTGTAGGAATTATCAATTTGGGAGTGGAACAGATTATTTGGCCTGCTTTTTATTATCCCTTCGATGCTAATTTTGATGGTTTTCAGCCAATCTTATCAACACTCGTCTAACACCTTCCAATCAGCCGATTGCGGGCGGGCAATCCGAAACCAACTTCACGGGCGCAATCATCTTCAAAATATCGCAGGGTAGCAATTTGGCTGCAACGACCCCTACCGCCGGTAGCGGTATTCCCCCACCTGAGAAATTGACCTGTTCGCTTCTGTATGACCATAATCCTGGTCCATTTCTCAGGAACTTGCCCTACCCCGGCAGGGTATTCCCCCACCGTAGAAACCTCATGCAGTTGCGCTGCGTCCACTTTCCGCTATACTTCACTGACGTCTTCTCATAAGGTAAGACCGTCAAGCTGATTGGAG
>JAAUSP010000164.1 GCA_012032575.1 Anaerolineales bacterium
AACTGTTTTGAATTTCCTGACCATAATTCACCTCTCTGCCTGAGTGGGCCTGAAGTTCACTCATTATGGTCATTACTTTATCATTATTTTCAGTAGTGCAGAATTGTTCTCTCCGACAAACTGCTAGGCGCTGTTGCTACCAGACCTGAGCTAAACCAACACAAACGGGCTTCTTAGAAGCCCGTTTTGCTTGAGTTGAGGGCTGCCCATGAGAAGAATCAAACCGATTTTAAATTTTTTTCTAACCCTTTTCATAGATTTTCATGGTAGAATAGCCGGAAGTCGGTAATGGGCGAAGTTTATGGGGTAAATAGGGCGGCTCAAATTTTAGGTTGACAACAACCCACCCTATGATACAATGAATTTATGCAATCTTTATGGCATAGGCTAACAACCTACTTTAACTCGCGCATACGCTTTAAAATCATCCTCCCTTATGCGTTGTTGATTCTGCTGTTGTCCCTGATCGGTGTTTATGTGGCCGTAAACTTTGTGGCCGAATCACTGAGTGAGCGGTTTACGGGGCAACTGGTCGAAGCCGGCAGCGTGGCGGCAGACAGCTTTGCGCGCCGCGAGCAAGAGCATCTCACCTGGGTCAATTTAATAGCTTTCACCGAAGGGATTGACGCCGCTATCCTGGATAACGACAGCGTCAAGCTGGAATCCCTGGTTTCTCCGCTGGTTTATACCAATAAGCCGGATCGGGTTGATCTGATTGATGTGGAGGGGCGGCAACTACTGGAAATTCATCGCCCGCCCAATTCCACCGATGTTAAAGATTATACCATTTCATCGGGTGAAAATTTGTCGGACTGGCCCATTGTGCAGAAAGTCCTCAGCCGGGTGATTGACGAGAAAGGCGATAAATATGTCACCCTGGCCAGGATAGAGGACCAGGAGATGTTGATTACCATTGGGCCCATCCGCCAGGGGGATGAAATTGTGGGGGCCGTTATGGTCAGCAGTTATGTGCAGGATTTGTTGAAACTGCTGGCTCAATTCACCTTTGCTGAAATCACTCTGTACAACCTCAATGGGCAGGTTATCAACACGACATTGGGCACGGGAGGACAGGCCGCGGTGGAAGTACTGGCCCTGAGCAAGTTGGAAGCCCAAACCCTCTTAAGCGAAGGGGCCGAACAAAGCCTCTTTCGTTCTCTAAACTTTAGAGGACGCGAATACAACTTGCTCTTTGGGGTCTTTCGGGCCAGGGGTGAAGCGTTGGGCTTTTACTCGGTGGCACTGCCCCGGACATTTATTGAGGCGCGTGAAACAACCCTGCGTGATCGCATGGTGCTTGTGTTTGCCGTGGCGCTGCCATTGGTGTTTGCCATTGGCTATTTTACCGCCAATACCATTACCAAGCGGGTACAGCACCTCATGGAAAATGCGATGGCCGTAGCCAGCGGTGATTTTACCCGGCGGACCGAAATTGTCTCGGATGATGAAATAGGCTCGCTGGCTACTTCGCTGGATCATATGACCGTGAGTCTGGCCCGCTATACCCACGCGCTCCAGAAAAGGATTGATGAATTAACGGCGTTGTATGAAGGCAGCACTGCCGTTACCATCAGATCGGGTTTGAATTTGGAGCACGTTTTAGAGGCGGTGACCGGCAGCCTGAAAGAAGTTATCCGCGGCACCGATGATGTGGTTGTCTATTTATTGGATGAAAGCGGCCAGTTCCTCCTGCCGCGTGCCTCAATCACCACCCCGGCTGACCTGCCCAGCCTGGCCTTTGAGGAAAAAGGTTCCATCCGCACCATGCTCGCACCGGCCAAGCCCCAGGCGATTCAATTGGCCGATATTGGCGCTCACTCGTTGAATGGAACCTTCAAAGGATGGCTCCTTCCCGGCGATGATTGCGCCCCTCATTGCCGCTCAGGAAACAGTGGGCATGCTCCTGGTTATCCCTGATGAATCATATCCCCAGGTTGAATTAATGGAGGAAGATAACGAACGGCTGCTGGGGACAATGGCCAACCAGGCTGCTATTGCCATCAAAAACGCCCAGCTTTTTGAAGCAACCCAGCAAGCTTACGAAAAAGTACGCAGATCGGATGAGCAGAAAACGCAGTTTATTTACATTGCCGCCCATGAGCTGCGCACCCCACTGGGAGCGATGATGGGCTATGCCAGTTATGCCGAAAAGCGCGTGCCGGAAAAACTGCGTAAATCTATGCGCTTTATGGTTGCCAGCACGGTGCGCATGCGGACCATGGTGGACGCCATGCTCACCATTCAACGCCTGGATGCGGGCACTGCGTTTCTGCGGCTGGCCAACACCGATATTCAAGGGGTAATTGATAAAGTTGTAACTGATTTTGAAGCAATGGCCGAACTGGAAGGCCATACCTTAACGGTTAACGTGCCGGACGAATTGCCCATTATTCAAGCTGACGCCGAAAAGGTAGAACTGATCTTATCTAACCTGATCTCAAATGCAATCAAGTTTACGCCCGAAGGTGGCCGCATTGAGGTTAGTGCCCAAAATTATCACAAAGGTATTTTGGTCAGTGTTAAAGATAGCGGGGCCGGGATTGCTCCGGCGGATCAGGAGCGTATTTTTGAACGGTTTATGCAGCTTCGCGCCAATCACATCGCCGGGCACGGTGGGTTTGGCCTCGGTTTAACCATTGTTAAACAACTGGTTGAATTGCACGAAGGCCAGGTGTGGATTGAAAGTGAACCGGACAAAGGCAGCACCTTTTTCTTTACCCTGCCCCAAGAAACACCTTTAAGTGAGGCTAAGGTTCAGCCCAAAGCTACCAATCCATCCTTAAAGAAAAGGATGGAAGAGTTTCTACTCGAGATACCGTAAATCCGCGGTGAGTGGCTATGGCCGATGATGAGATCACCACGAGACAAATAGGCCGGCGAAATTGGCGAAGCATCTTCCGCTTCGACACGCTTTTGTTTGTCTTTTTAGGGGTCGGTTGGTCGCTTATTTTTGCAACGGCCACTTTTGGGTTAAGAATTCCTCAGGGACCCTGGCTTGAAGTCGGTTTAGTTTCAAAAGTATCCGCCGATTATTCCGTTAAAGCGGCTGACTCAACCCGGGTGGCTCCGGTTAAACCGCAAGTGGTTGAGGCGGTTCAGCAGGATCAGCTTCTTTATGCTACGCCGACTCCTCTGGCCCCCACCGTGAACCCTATCCCTACTTTTACCCAGGAACCTACCTTAACGCCCAATAGTTCAGGTGTTTTGCAGGTTAACGCCGGCGGTCCTTATACCGGCAATGAGGGTAGTTCGATTGACATAACGGCTGAATTGGTCGAGTCGATCCTGAATTTGGTTCCAGGGGTGGTCAGCTACGACTGGGACCTGGATAATGACAGTCAGTATGATGACTTTAACGGAGCGACAACCTCGGTTACTTTTTATGATGAGGGTGACTATACCGTCGCCGTCCAGGCGACTGATTTGCTGGGGCAAGTGAGCGTTGCCGAGGCCCTTATCACGGTGAGTAATGTGCCTCCTCTGATCGAATTGCAACCGCAGGGTCTGGCCGAAGAAGGCCAGGAAGTGGCCTTTGCCGCGGCGGCCACCGATCCCGGCCATGACCTGCTGATGTATGAATGGGATTTTGGCGATAGCTCGCCCAAAGTGAATAATACCTTGAACCCCCGGCATATCTACCAGAATAATGGTGATTACGCAGTCCGCCTGACGGTTCGGGATAATGATGGCGGTGTAGCCGAAGAAACGTTGGTGATTAACGTCACCAACCTGCCGCCGCTGGCAGATGCCGGCCCTGCCAAGAGCCTCAAAGAGGGCGAACGGGTCACATTTGAGGGCACCGCCACCGATCCTGGTGCTTTGGATACGCTCAGCTATGCCTGGGATTTTAGCTACGATGGCCGCACGTTTACGACCGAAGCCAGTGGGCCTACAGCCTCAAAAATCTACCCCAACGGACCACTTAAGGTTGTGGCAGCCTTGCGGGTGCGCGATGAGGATGGTGGTGAAGCAATTGATACGGTCAACGTGACGGTCGGCAATGTGCCGCCGGTCATCACCGGCATCTCCAATGATGGGCCGGTGGGCGAAGGCTCCCCCCTGGCCCTGACCGTGACGGCCACCGATGCCGGCAATGATCCGTTAATTTTTGCCGTTGACTGGGATAACGATGGCGCATTTGACGAGGCCGGCCCAAATAATACCGCCTCGAACATCTGGAATAACCAGGGCGATTATACGGTGCGGATTCGGGTTGACGATGGCGATGGGGGCGAAGCGTTTGCCACTACCCAGGTATCTGCCTTTAACGAGCCGCCGGTAGCGGTAGCCAGCGCCGACAGCGAGGTACTGGAAGGCTCTGTGGCCTCGTTTGACGCCAGTGATTCCAGCGACCCCGGTGCTGATGTCTTGACCTATGCCTGGGATTTTGGCGACGGCCAAAATGGCAGTGGGGAAAGCGCCAGCCATGTCTATGATGACAACGGCGTTTACAGCGCTACCCTGACCGTCACCGACGATAGCGGCGCTTTCAGTTCGGCGGGCGTGGCAGTGACAGTTCTGAATGTTATTCCCACCGTTGAGGCGGGGCCTGATGTAATGGTTGATGAAGGAACTTCGGTTCCGGTAGCCTATAATGGTATTGCCACCGACCCCGGCGCAGGCGATACTCTGATCTACACCTGGGATTTTGGGGATGGTTCAACCGTTCAGGGACCGGCGGGTACGTACAGCTTTGCGGCTCTGGATGGACCATCGGAACGGATGGTTGGCCTACAGGTAACTGACGATGACGGCGGCACAGCCAGCGATAGTTTCAAACTTACCGTAAGAAATCTGTCGCCTCAAAATGTTGAGGGCGGCTCATACACCTGTGATGAAAACGACGTCATTCAATTGACCGCCACGGCTAATGATGTCCCGGCAGATTTGCCGGGGCTGGAATATGCCTGGGATTTGGACAACAATCCGGATTATGAGGCATCAGGCCGGCAGGTTTCCTATACCTGCACCCGGCAGGGAAACCAGATTATTCGTTTACGGGTGCGGGACAAAGATTATAATAATAACGAGGATGATGCCCACGATGGTGAAAGTTTTGGGACCGCGCAAGTCGAGGTTAGAAATGTCCCGCCGATTGCGGTGGCTGCGGCTGCTCCGCTGACCACGACCGTCACTGTCCCCATCGTTTTTGACGCAGCCGGCAGCCGTGACCCCAGCCCCGGCCCCGATACGCTAACCTATCGCTGGAACTTTGGTGATGGAATTGTTACCACCACAACCAACATTACTGTAACTCACAACTACACCGATGATGGATCTTATACGGTCTCTTTGCGAGTTTTCGATGCTAACAACGCCTTCGATGATACGACGCTGACAATTTGGATAACTAACCAGGCCCCCGCCCCAACCATTGACAGCGTTACCCCTCCTACCGACAATGAAAATTCTCCCATTACTTTCCGGGGTGAGGCCAATGATCCGGACGATACATCGGGCTTGACCTATTTTTGGGATTTTGGCGACGGCAACAACACCAGTGGGACTGATCTGGATCAGGTTCAGTATACCTACCCTGAACCAGGCCCCTATCAGGTTTCGCTGACCGTCACGGACGATAACGGCGCGTCGGCCAGCAGCAACCCCGCGGCTGTGACCATTAATAATCTCGCTCCCACTGCTGTAGTCAATGGGCCGGGTCAGGTGGATGAAGGTGGCACGGTGACATTTGACGGTAACGGCTCCAGCGATCCAGGCGGCGGCCAGCTTGATTATGCCTGGGATTTGGATAACGACGGCCAGTTTGATGATGGCACTGCCGCCACGGCTAATTTCAATCCGGCTGAACCCGGGACCAACCTTACGGTTCGGCTGCAGGTCTCCGACAATCAGGACTTGACCGACGTTGAGACCATCCAGATCAACGTCAACAACCTCCCGCCCATTGCCGATGCTGCCCCTGACACTCAGACCATTAGTGAGGGGGGGGCGGCCACGTTTAACAGCAGCGGGTCCAACGATCCGGGCGGGGGGAGCCTCACCTACGAGTGGGACTTTAACTACGACGGCAGCAACTTTAATGTTAATTCAACCGATCCGAATCCCAGCACTACCTATCCAAATGGCCCGGCGACACGCACCGTGGCCCTGCGCGTCACCGATAGTGCCGGGGCTGTCAGTGCCGTTGACACCGTTCAAGTTATCATTGACAATGCCGCCCCGACAGCCCGGATTACGGCCAATCTGACTACGGTTCTGGTGGGTGAGGTGGTTACTTTTGATGGCAGCGGCTCCAGCGACCCCGGTAATGATCCGCTGAGTTTTTCCTGGGATTTTGCAGATGGGGTCACCGATAACAGCGGCCCAAATGTGAATCATGCTTGGACGAATGTCGGAAATTATACTATAATTCTACAAGTGGATGATGGTCAGGGAGGGGTTGACACCGATACCGTTGATATTCAGGTCAACTGATCCGCAGTAAGGGGGAACTTAGCTGTGGGTTACTTCTCCCCAATCTAAATCTTATGGCTCAGGTGGGAACGAAAACAGAAGCTGAAGGAGATGGTAATGGCGGGTCATTTTAATTCGACCTTAATTCCGAAGCGGGCTTTGAAATATTTTGAGGCTAACCGCAATGTTTTAGTCATCGAAGATGATAAAGTTCTGGGGCAGATGGTTACCGAAATTTTGGATGATGTGGGTTTTGAAGTTACAACTGCCCAGAACGGCCGGATTGCCTTTGAAAAACTAAAAAAATTACCGATTGATTTTATTGTGCTTGATATCTTGCTGCCGGAAAAAGATGGGTTTGAAATATATGGCGAGTTGCAGGCCAGTGCCGACACCAAAGATATTCCGGTGATGCTGGTCACAGCCTGGGCCGACGAACGGAATATCGAACGGGCTTCGCAAATGGGCATTCAACATTTTTTACCCAAACCCTTTACCGAGGATGAGCTGCTTTACACTATTTTAACGTTACTCGTAGACCATTCGCGCAAAGAAAACCGATAACAGTTCAAAGCAAGTCTTCAGCCTTCAGGTTTGTTAAATACCGGCTCCTGAACGTTGACTACTTCCTTTTTTGAGGAAGAGTGATGACAAATCCTAAACAAGTTTATATTACGATTGAGTGGCAAGAACAGGGTCCTTTAGAAGAGGCGACAGGGCGGCGGCTGTGGCGGAAGGAACGAAAAGTTTGCGCGCTGGACGACTACCCCCCATTATTACCGTGCAATAATCCCAATTGTGTAGACGGCGGTTTTGATATTGGCGATAAAATTGCGACCTTGCTAAATTCCAACGAAAATAACGAACAAAATTCCCTGATTTGCCGCAACGCGATCAACAAAGATCGCGGTAAACGCTGTTTGCATATCATTACCTACTCAATTGCCTGCGTGCGCCCCTACCAACGTCAAAAACCACAACCTGTTGTTTCAGATAGTAATCTGCATTGAAACTACTCAAATAAAAAAAGCCCCGGCACGATAGGCCGGGGCTTTTTATTTCATCTCAATTTACGACAGCGCAAAGCGGTAGCCAATCCCATGCTCCGTCAGAATGTAGCGTGGATTACGCGGATCATCCTCTATCTTACGGCGCAGCCGCCAGATATACCACTTGACACTGTTCAGGCTGGCTTCGGCGTAATAGGGCCAGACATTTTCAAAGATAACATCAATCGGCAAAACCCGGTCCATTCGCCGGGCCATAAACAACAATAAATCGTACTCGGTGGGAGTCAGGTCTATAATTTTGTTGCGCACCATCACCTGCCGGTTGGCCGGATCAATCACCAGATCACTGCCGCTAAAGCGCAGCGGCAGTTTATCCGATTCGGGTATGGGAATTCGAGAGCGGCGCAGCACGGCTTCGATGCGGGCCTGCAACTCCTCAGGATAAAAAGGCTTCACCAGGTAGTCGTCGGCGCCCATCTTTAACCCCTTGAGAATATCCTGCTGCGACCCCCGCGCCGAGAGAATAATAATTGGAACTTTGGAAACAGCGCGAATCGAGCGGCAGGTTTCCCAGCCATCCAGGTGCGGCATCATCAAGTCGAGAATCACCAGGTGCGGCTTAACCTCATGGAGTTTTTCCAATCCGGCGGCTCCATCCTGAGCAGTCGCAATTTCGTAGCCCAACTTTTCCATACTGTGTTGGATCAGTCGCAATACCAGATAATCGTCGTCAATTGCCAAAATTCTTTCTGCCACACTGATACCCTTGCTGACGAGGTCTAAAATGAAACCTGAATTATCTTTGCTCTAGTCCCCAATCAACTGTACTATTAACTTACGCGAGCGGCGGCGATTGTCAAAATCTATAAAAACAATTTGCATAATTCCTAACCTCTTAACTTCGCGCCCAGTTCCCGCTCCAGCCGCTGCACAATTTTTTGCTGCTGCTTGGCCGCGTCCTTATCGGTCAGGGTGCGGTCGTCGGCCTGAAAGGTCAGGCTGTAAGCCAGGCTCTTTTTGCCCGCGCCGATTTGCTCGCCCCGGAAAAGGTCAAACAGCCGCACGTCGGTCAGCAGGGGCCGGCCGGTTTGGGCGATGAGAGCCTGAACCTGCTCGGCAGGCGTGGCCTCATCCACAATCACGGCAATATCCTGCTGTACCGGCGGGAAGCGCGGCACACTCTTGACTACGTGGCCGTTAGGCACTTGAGCCAGCAGCCGGTCGAGATCAAGATCAGCCGCCAACACCGGCCAATCACTTTCAGTTTTAAAATCGTAGCTTTGAGCTACGTGGGGATGCAACTGGCCCAACACACCGATGGGCTGGTCATTGACTGACACTTCGGCGACCCGGCCCGGATAATACGCCGGCTGCCGGGTTGGGCTGAAAACAACATTGTCCACATGCAGCCCATTCAAGATTGATTCAACCACGCCTTTTAAGTCGAAGAAATCAACAGGCGTTGTGTCAACCCCCAACCAGTTCACCTCTTCACGAGCGCCGGTCATCACTACCGTCAGGCGGCGCTGTTCCACAGGTAAAATAGCGGCCTCGCCCCCTTCATTTTTTATGTCCGCCACCGGCGGCAAATAGATGTGGCCTACTTCAAACATTTGTACCCGCTGGTGATGTTTGGTATTTTCGCTGGCTATTTCCAGTACACTGTTCAGCAAACTCTGGCGCATCACCGCCCGCTCCGGCGTGGAGGGGTTGGCCAGGGTGACATAGGACGAGCGATCAACTGATTCCGAAATGCGAGATTCGGCTTCGGGGGTGGTCAGCCGGTAGGTAATAATTTCCTGCAAGCCCGATTGGACCAGCAAATCGCGCACCCGTTCTTCCCGATCCAGCGACTCGTTGTTTCGCTGCGGCGGCAGTTCATCGGCCATTTCCGATACCGGCAAGCGGTCATACCCATAAATACGGGCAATATCTTCAATCAGGTCCGCCTGTCCAATCGTCGGGTCGGTTGAGATGTCGAGGCGATGGTCCGGTACGGTCACGCGAAGTAATCCTGACTTTCCCTCAGCCTCTTCAACCTTGAACTCCAACGCCTCCAAAATATTCTTAATTTCGGCCAGACTCAATTCGACCCCCAACAGGCGGGTCACTTCGGCCTGAGACAGCTCGACCACCACCGGCTGGGGCGGGTTGGGATAATAATCCAGCACATCCCCGGCGATTTTTCCGCCGGCCAGTTCGACCATGAGTCTGGCCCCCGCCGCGCCCCAAACATGGCCTGGCTGGGGTGGACGCCCCGGCTGAAGCGATAAGCCGCCTCGGATTTGATATTGAGCGCCTGGCTGGTGCGGCGAATATTGATAAAGTTCCAGGCCGCCGCTTCGAGCAGGATGTTTTGGCTGGGGTCGCTCACCTCGGTTTCGCCGCCGCCCATAATACCGCCGATGCTCAGATTTCCTTGCGGGTCTGTCACCAAAATGGAAAAATTGGGCATCTCGTGGGTTTTTCCGTCCAGGGTCAGTACCTTTTCGCCCGGTTGGGCCAGGCGGGTGATGATTTTGACCGACTCGCCCGACCCGGTGTAGGCATTCGCCCGGCGGCGCAGCGCGTCCCAATCGAAGGCATGGTTGGGCTGGCCCATTTCCAGCATCACATAGTTGCTGATGTCTACGATATTGCTGATCGGGCGCATGCCGGTCAGTCGCAGGCGGCGCTGCATCCAGTAGGGCGAGTCTTTGATAGTAATGCCTTTGATCAGAATCGCCACAAAACGCGGGTTCAGGTCCGGCTCAGTCGTTTCGATCACCAGACGCTCACCCTGCTCCGCAGGGGCGGGGAGGGTCGTGTCAGGGTAGCGCAGCTTCTGGCCGGTCAGCGCGGCAACTTCCCGCGCCACCCCCAAAATCGAAGCGCAGCGGGCCATATTGGGGGTGATGTCAATATCCAGTACGGCGTCGCCCCACAGGTCAACCAGCGGTGTGCCCGGCGACGCCGTGTCGGTGGTCAGAATTATGCCTTCGTGCTCGTCGCTCAAGCCCAGCTCTTTTTCGGAGCAGAGCATGTGGCGGTTCATAATGCCGCGAATTTCGCGCCCTTTGAGCTTCATTTTTACGCCCGGCTCTTTGGCGTGACCGTCATACACAGTCGCCCCTTCCATCACAAGGGTGATTTTAACCCCAGGGGCTGATGTCGCCCTGACCGACAAATTCAAACAGGTTGGGCGCGCCGGTGACAACGGTTTCCGGCTGGGCCGCGCCGATGTCAACCGTGGCCAAAACCAGGCGGTCGGCCTGGGGGTGCTGTTCTACTTTTAAAATATGACCCAGGACCAGTTTTTCGCGGTCCCAGACCAAATCGGCCCCTTCAACGCCAACGTAGCGAATCGAGCCAACCTCCAACCCGGCCAGGGTCAGCCGTTCGGCCAGGGCTTCGGCGGAGAGGGTAATGTCTACAAAATCTTTTAACCAGCTTACGGGAACTTTCATAATGATATGTCTCTATTAATCATAATATTGTTGGAAGAACGTGGTGCGTGGTGCGTGGTGCGTAACAAATAAATACCCACGCACCACGTACCACGCACCACGATAAGCTCAAAACTGCTCCAAAAAGCGCAAATCATTACCCCAGAAGTAACGAATATCCTCGATGCCGTGGCGCAGCATGGTGATACGTTCCGGCCCCATACCGAAGGCAAAGCCGCTGACCTTATCAGGGTCGTAGCCGCCGTTGCGGAGCACATTGGGGTGGACCATGCCGCAGCCCAGAATTTCCAGCCAGCCGGCATACTTGCACAGGCGGCAGCCTTTGCCGTCGCACAGAAAACACTGCACGTCCACTTCGGCGGATGGCTCGGTGAAGGGGAAGTGACTGGCCCGGAAGCGCACGGGGCGACCCGCGCCGTAAAGCCGGCGGGCAAAGTTGGTCAGCGTGCCTTTCAAATCACTGAAGCGAATGCCCGGACCCACGGCCAGCCCTTCGACCTGGTGGAACTGGATTTCGGAGCGGGCGGTAATCTGCTCGTTGCGATAGCACATGCCCGGCAGAATCACCCGAATTGGCTCCGGGCAGAATTCGCGCATCGCGCGAACCTGGCCGGGCGAGGTGTGGGTCCGTAACAACACATCGGGGTTGGTGGTGTAAAAGGTGTCCTGCATTTCGCGGGCCGGATGGTGGGGCGGGAAGTTGAGCAGTTGGAAATTCATTTCATCGGTTTCAACATCGCGGCTGCGATAGACCTGGAAACCCATCTCGGCCCAAATCTGGTAGATACGGCGCAGGGTTTGATTGCTGGGATGCAGCCGCCCACGCGAAACCGGCCGGCCCGGCAAGGTCACATCGAGCGCCCCTGCGGTCAGGCTTTTTTCCAATTCGGCGGCTTTGATGGCCGTGGCTTTTTGCTCGTATGCGGCTTCGAGCGCCTGTTTTAACTGGTTGGCCCGCTGACCGAAGGTGGGGCGTATTTCTTTGGGGAGTTCACCGACCTTACGTAATATTTGGGTAAACTCACCATTCCGGCCCATATATTTGTTATTCCATACGATAAGTGCCGCATTTGATAGACTATTTTCAAGGGTGGTCTGCATTTCTTCGATCAAAGGTTGAAGTTGCTCATTCACTTTGGCGAGTGTATCGTCCATTTCCGATACGAATTCGCGTTGTTGGCTTATAAAATTATTAATAGCATCTTTGGCTTCTTTTGATAGAAGTTCAAGATCGTCCTTTGACATATTTCTCTCCTCAAAAGATTATTTATCGTCGGGTTTAGCTAACTGTTCCAGAAAATCCACAAAGGTATCAAGTTCAGTTTTATAAATTGACTTTAGTTTAAGGGATTCCCGCAAAACTAGGTTCAACCTGTCAGGGTCAAATTGCAACAGATAGGCATTGCGAAACAGGTGCCGGAAGCTACGCAACTCATTGAGAGCGAGATAAGCTTCTGAACTAATCACGGGAGGACGGATTGCCTTAACATCCAGCGTCATTCGCTTCAACAGTTGCGTATGCCATTGAGTTGTATCGCCGATATGATTTCCAAACCGTTCCGCAATCTGGATAAAAAGATTCTCAAACAAGCCATAGAGAACATGTAAATAATAACCTAAAATAATATCCTGGGCTGAGCCGGTTGCGTGTGCCCCTAAGTCGTCTATTTGCTGATAAACTTCGGCAATAGAGGCTAAACCGGCCTTTATCTCGGCTTGCAAGAGGCGAATTTGTTCAACCATAAATTTTTTCCCCTGTTTCGTAAACCCGTTGGGTGAAAAGGGTAGCCGGAGGCAAATCACGCAAATCAATCAGCCAGTCCGGTAAAGCCTCTTGCAAATCGCGCCAAAAGGCGAAATAATCTTCGGCAGCGCCGCCTTCAATGGCTACATCAATATCAGAACTGGTTTGAAACCGGCCAAACTGGAGTATAGAGCCAAACAGATAGACGGTTTTTATAGCCGGATATTGAGGTAAAAGCGCCGGTACAACCGCTTTGATTGCTTTGAGCGCCTGTTTTCGTCCGGCCTCTCGTTCCGCCAGGCCTTGCTGGAGGCGAGCCTCAAATGAACGGCGATAAGTTTGAATATCAGTAACCATATCTTTTCCAAAAACCGGCTTTAACTTGTATGATAATCCAACTTAATGTGGGGTCAAGTGATTGAGGTGGAAAACAAAAAGGACGCAACCGTGTGGCCGCGCCCCCGCCCTTTGCCAGCCCAGGCTTACATTAGCCGCCGGCGAGCGTGCGCCACACCAAAACCATCCACAAGTTAAAAAAGAAGAAAAAGGTAGAGGTTGAAACTATTCCAGGGTGAGCAAATCCAACAGAGGCTCGGGGTGTTAGCCGGAGCCTTTTGATGGGTTTTAAGCTGATTTTGGATCGAAGAGTAGTCTAATTTCAACATAAGGATTGTGGATTAAATAACTTTCCCAATCTCGTTCCCACGCTTCGCAGTCATGGTTGGGAACGAGATTGGGGGTAAATTATTCTATGCTCCATAACAAATTCTTGCCTGCAATTAATTGATCATAGCACGTTCCC
>JAAUSP010000165.1 GCA_012032575.1 Anaerolineales bacterium
CCCCGTCGCTGGCGCGACTCCCCTCTCCCTCTTAGGGAGAGGCGACCGAAGGGGAGGGGGGAGAGAGTCACTCAGCCCTTCACTTCCTCCAAACCTCCGGCTTCCACCCCGCCGACTCCATTCAGCCCCGCACCACGCTGGTGATTGACCTCAATGGTGATGAGGCGACTATCCTCGCGGCGATGAAACAGAAAACCCGCTACAACATCCGCCTGGCCGAAAAAAAAGGCATCGCTGTGCGGCTGGGCAGCGCGGCGGATGTGGCCGTTTTTCACCAGCTCGCCCTCGTTACCGCCGCCCGCGATGGCTTTGGGGTACATGACCTTGCCTATTATCAGACCGCCTACAACCTCTTTGCCCCGGAGCGCTGCGCCCTGCTCATCGCCGAATTTGAAGGTCAACCCCTGGCGGCGCTGCTGGTTTTTAGCTTTGGCCGGGAGGCTTATTATTTTTACGGCGCATCGGCCAACGAGCACCGCAATTTGATGGCCCCCTACCTGCTTCAATGGGAAGCCATACGTTGGGCCAAAAACCAGGGCTGCACCCGCTACGATCTGTGGGGCATCCCCGATGCCGACCCGACCACCCTGGAAACCGAATTCGAGCAGCGCCACGATGGACTGTGGGGCGTCTACCGTTTCAAACGCGGCTTCGGCGGGCAGTGGGTCCAAAGCATCGGCGCGTTTGATTACATTTATAATCCCCTCCTCTACCAACTCTACAAATGGCGGCGCGGCGCACGGATTCCTTAAGACAAGACCGCCGACCACAGACCGCCGACCGCCGAGGTAGAGCAAGTAGATACCTTTGAAAATGCCATGTCATTCCGACCGAAGGGAGGAATCTTCTTTTCCGCTACCCAAATTCTATGGCAAAGACGAAGATTTCTCGCCGGCGCTCGAAATGACACCCCTCCCCCTCCTATCCCCTGATTTTCGTTTGACTTGACTTTCACTTTATGGTATGATTCCGTGCAAATTTTTAGCACTCACAACCTTAGAGTGCTAAAACACAGTTAACAATCATGGCTGACAACCTTTTATCTGAGCGACAACAGATAGTTTTGCGGTTGATGGTGCAAGAGTACATCCAAACCGCTTTACCGGTCAGCTCTAAAACGATCACGGCAGAGTACCCGGTTGGGGTCAGTTCGGCGACTATCCGCAACGAAATGGCGGCGCTGGAGGACATGGGCTATTTAATGCAGCCTCACACCTCCGCCGGGCGGGTTCCCACCGAACTGGGCTACCGCTACTTTGTCGAAAAGCTGATGGAAAAGGCCGACCTGCCGCTGGAAGAACAGCGCATGATCAGCCACCAGTTCCACCAGTCCCGGCTAGAGCTTGACCAATGGCTGCGCCTCAGCGCGGCGGTTTTGGCTCGCACCTCGCACAACGCTTCATTAGTAACCGCGCCCAAAAGCGAGCGCTGTTATCTGAAGCACATCGAGCTGATCTCGCTGCGGGATAATTTGGTTCTGCTCATTTTGGTGCTGCAAGGGGGCACGCTCAAGCAGCAAATTTTGGAACTGGATAGCCCGGTTGACCAGGATGAACTTGGCCCGACTGCCCAACAACTGACCGAGTTGTGGGCCGGCTTGAATGCCCCCGAAATTGCCGCCACGACCACCACCCTGACCGGTCTGGCGGCGACGGTAGGCGAAGTAGCCATGGATACCATGCGCCGCATTGACGCCCGCCGCAGCAGCGATATTTATCACGACGGCCTGCTCAACTCGCTCAATCAGCCGGAATTCCGCCATCGCGAGGGCGTTCAGCAGGTCATCCGGGCGCTCGAAGAGCAGCAGTTGGTCGAGCAGTTGGTCGGTGAAGCATTGCAGCACGGCGGCGTCCAGATCATCATCGGCGGCGAGGGCAAGTGGGAAGAGCTGTCAGAGGTGGGCATTGTGCTGGCCCGCTACGGTATTGACGATACAGTGCATGGAGCGATGGGCGTATTAGGTCCGGTGCGGATGGCTTACGGCCGGGCTGTTTCGGTGGTGCGCTATATGTCGTACCTGATGAGCGACCTGATCAGCGACCTGTACGGGTACAAAAGCCAGTAAAAATTGTGAATGGTGAATAGCCAATTGTGAATTGTGAACGGCTTAATAGCCTTAGAGTTTCATTAACAATTCACGATTTACAATTCACCATTCACAATTGGTTAGAGGTAGTTTATGCCAAAAAAGAAACACAAGGACCAGGTGATGGAAGAACAAATTTTAGAGAATGAATCTGTGGCGGCTAAAGAAGCCGAAAGCACTGCCAGCGATAATGGCGCAGTCAAAGAGGAAGAGACATCCCCAGCGGCGGCGACGCCTAATTTGGAACAACAACTGGAGCAGGTCCGGCAGGAAGCCGCCCAAAATTTAGATGGCTGGCAGCGGGCCATGGCTGAACTAGCCAATTTCAAACGACGCCAGGAAGATCAGCAAAAGTTACAGCGCGATATGATTAAGGCCGACGTGCTGCAAGGCGTCATCAGCGCGCTGGACGATCTGGACCTGGCTTTTCAAAATGTACCCGCTCAACTCGACGGTCAGTTGGTGGGCTGGGTCGAGGGTTTCCGGCTGGTCCAGCGCAAACTGGACCGAATCTTGGACGATCAGGGTGTCAGCATGATTAATGCCGCCGGCGCGTTCGACCCGAACCTGCACGAAGCTGTCAGCCACGAAGACAACGCCGATCACGAAGAAGGCCAGATTATTGGTGAGCTGCGCAAGGGCTATCAAATTGGCAGCCGGGTTATCCGCCCGGCTCTGGTGCGAGTCGCCAAGTAAATGGAAGATTGGAGGATTGGAAGGTTGGAAATTTCACCAGCCTTCCACCTTCCAGCCTTCCACCTTCTTAACATATCTCATCCCTTTAGCATAATTATAGGAGCACCAGATAATGGCAAAAATTTTAGGCATTGACTTGGGCACCACCAACTCGGCTATGGCCGTGATGGAAGGCGGTGAGCCGACCATTATTCCCAACGCCGAAGGCAACCGCACCACTCCCTCGATTATCGCGGTCAACCCCAAAACCGGCGAGCGGATGGTCGGGCAGGTCGCCAAGCGTCAGGCCGTTACCAACCCAAAAAATACAATCTTCTCGGTCAAGCGCTTTATGGGCCGCAAATACAAAGACCCCGAAGTGCAGCGCACCCTCAAGCATGTGCCCTACGAGGTGAAAGAAGCCCCCAACGGCGATATCCGGGTGGTCATGGGCGGCAAAGAGTACTCGCCCCCGGAAGTCAGTGCAATGATCCTGCAAAAGCTCAAGGACGATGCCGAAGCTTACCTGGGCGAAAAAATCACTCAGGCTGTCATTACCGTGCCGGCCTATTTTAACGACACCCAACGCCAGGCCACCAAAGACGCCGGCAAAATTGCCGGGCTGGAAGTGCTGCGCATCATCAACGAGCCGACCGCTTCCTCTCTGGCTTACGGCCTGGACAACAAAAGCGACGAGCACATTGCCGTATACGACCTCGGCGGCGGCACCTTTGATATTTCCATCCTCGACGTAGGCGACGGCGTCTTTGAAGTCCGCTCCACCAACGGCGATACCTTTTTGGGCGGCGATGACTTTGACCAGAAAAATTATTGACCACATCGCCGACGAATTCAGAAAACAGGAAGGTATTGACCTGCGCCAGGACACCCAGGCCCTGCAACGCCTGAAAGAGGCGGCGGAAAAAGCCAAGATCGAGCTTTCGACCACCCAGCAAACCGAGATCAATCTGCCTTTCATTACTGCCGACGCCTCCGGCCCCAAGCACCTGACCCTGAACCTGACCCGCTCCAAGCTGGAGCAGCTTACTGATGATCTTGTCACTCGCTCCCTGGAGCCGGTGCGGGCAGCCCTGCGCGACGCCAAAACCAGCACCGACAAAGTTGACGAAGTGGTACTGGTCGGCGGTCAGACCCGTATGCCGGTGGTGCAGGAAGCCGTCCGCAAACTGTTTGGCAAAGACCCGCACAAAGGGGTCAACCCCGATGAGGTGGTGGCGATTGGCGCAGCGATTCAGGCCGGCGTGTTGGGCGGCGAAGTTAAAGACGTGCTGCTGCTCGACGTGACTCCGCTGACCCTGAGCATCGAAACGCTGGGCCGGGTTGCCACCCCGCTGATCGAGCGTAATACGACCATCCCAACCAAAAAGAGCCAGATTTTCTCAACGGCTTCCGATAATCAAACCCAGGTGGAAATTCACGTGCTTCAGGGCGAGCGCCCGATGGTTGAAGATAATAAAAGCCTGGGCAAGTTCATTCTGGATGGCATTCCCCCCGCGCCGCGCGGCGTGCCACAAGTTGAAGTCACCTTTGATATTGACGCCAACGGCATTCTGCACGTCACCGCGCAGGACAAGGCCACCGGCAAAGAGCAGCGCATGCAGATTATGCCCTCCAGCGGGCTGAGCGATTCCGAGATCGAAAAAATGGTCAAAGATGCCGAGCGTAATCAGGAAGAAGACACCCGACGCAAGAGCCACATTGAAACCCGCAACCAGGCCGACACCCTGGTGTTTGCCGCCGAAAAACATCTGCGCGAGCAGGGCGAAGCCATTAGCAGCGGCCTCAAGAGCGAAATCGAAGGCAAAATCGAGGCGGTCAAGAAAGCGCTGGAGCAAGACGATGTTGACGTTATCAAAAGCAGCGCCGACGATTTGGGCCAAACCCTGCAAAAAATCGGCCAGGAAATGTACGGTGCAGCCGGCGCTGCCCCCGGTGGACAAGCCCCCGGCGGCAGCGGCAGTGGTGGTCAACAAGGCGGCCCGCACGACGAAGACGTGGTCGAAGGCGAATTCAGCGAGTCAAATTAAGGTAGTAGGTAGTAAGGAGTAGGTAGTAGGGGATATTTTCTTTCCCCTACTGCCTACTACCTACTACCTAATCCAGGAAATCTATGAGCAACAAACGCGACTACTACGAAGTGCTGGGCGTAGCCAAAGGCGCTTCACCCGAAGAAATCAAAAAATCCTACCGCCAGTTGGCCCGCAAGTATCATCCCGACGTCAATAAAGAACAGGACGCCGAGGATAAATTCAAAGAGATCAACGAGGCCTACGAAATTCTCTCCGATGACCAGAAGCGCGTGATGTATGACCGTTTCGGCCACGCCGGAGTCGGGGGGGCCAGCGGGTTTGGCGGCGGCTTCCAGGATTTTGGCGGGTTCCGCGACCCCTTTGAAATTTTTGAAGAGGTTTTTGGCGGCCTGGGTGGCTTCAGCCGGTCGCGCCGCCAGCGGGGCGGGGCCGCGCCGGGGCGCTGACCTGCGCTACGAGATGACCCTGGAATTTGAAGAGGCCGTTTTTGGCATCGAAAAAGAGATCGAAGTGCCGCGCCAGGAAACCTGTAATTCTTGTAACGGCAACGGCGTCGAACCCGGCACCTCGCCCATCCGCTGCCCGGAGTGCAACGGCACCGGCGAAATCCGGCGGCAGACCGGCTTCTTCATTAATATCGGCACCTGCCCCCGCTGCCAGGGCCGGGGCGAGATCATCACCAGCCCGTGCCGTGAATGTCGCGGGCAGGGCCGGATTGTCAAAACGCGCCGTCTGTCGGTCAAAGTGCCGGCGGGGGTGGATAACGGCACCCAAATTCGCCTATCGGGCGAAGGCGAGAGCGGCGCTCTGGGCGGCCCGCCCGGAAATCTGTATGTGGTGATTCGGGTCAAGCCGCACGAGTTTTTCCGCCGCAATGAAGAGACCGTCCACCTGGAACTGGGCATCAATATCACCCAGGCTGCCCTGGGCGATGAAGTCGAAGTGCCCACGCTGGACGGCAAAGAGATGATGACCATCCCCGCCGGGACTCAAACCGGCGACACCATCCGGCTGCGCGGCAAAGGTGTGCCGCGTCTCCGCCGCGATGGCAGCAATATGGGCCGGGGCGACCAAATTGTCACCCTGCAAGTTCGCACCCCGACCAACCTGAGCAAAGAACAGCGTCACCTGCTGTTGGAATTGGGCAAAACCCTCGACCGCGAGGTGGTCCCGCAAAAGGAAAAGAGCTTCTTTGATCGCATCCGTGATGCACTGGGGATGTAAGAACGACAGCCAACCGCCGACCGCCGCAGACCTCACAGGTACGTTCTGCGAAAACCTGTGAGGTCTTTGGCCCGGCGAAAGTGACTCTACAACAGAAAAGCCTCGCCGGATCGGGGCAAGGCTTTTTTATTGAAAAAGAAAAAGCCCCCGGTCAGACTCGAACTGACGACCTGCCGCTTACAAGGCGGCTGCTCTACCAACTGAGCTACGAGGGCATAGAAAAAGCCGCTGCACTAAACGTGCAGCGGTTTTTTTATTTAGTTGGTCAATATGTTAGCACAATCAATTGCAAGAGTCAAAAGGTAAATTTTTGTGGGGGCTGGCTTGTGACGTTATGATCAACATCTGGCAAATCGAATAATATTGACAACTAACTTTAAGGTTTTTGGACCCGACTCTGTGTTATAATCAGGGTTAACCCACATTTTCCTTCCTCAAAGAAAAACCGATACCCTTTCTTCGGGAAAAGGGTTGAACCGACATTCCTCCCGACAAATGGACAAGTTGTGTTTCCTATGTGGCTGCTGTGATTGCCTTACTCATAATTCCTTAAAGCTTATCCTTAACCCTCATCGGATCAACTCCATAAATAGTACGATCATTAGGAGGAAAAAATGGATATCAAGAAAGCTACCGAAAAGTACGAAAAGTGGGTCAATCATCAGATACCCATCAACCAGGCCGATCTGCAAACAAAGCACGAGCGCATGGCTAACAGCCCATTTGAATTCCTGCGGGCCACCTTTTATCGGTGGACGCAGGTATGGCCTGAGACGTGTGAAAAGGAGAAAATCGCCCCACAAGTACTGGTGGTCGGCGACCTGCACGTGGAGAACTTTGGAACGTGGCGTGACGATGAGAGCCGTCTGGTTTGGGGGGTGAACGATTTTGATGAAGCTTGTTATATGCCTTACACCAGCGATCTTATCCGTTTGGCTGCCAGTGCCGAACTGTCCAGTGGTATCAGTCTCGATTTGGAACAAATGTGCCAAGAGATTCTGAATGGGTATAGCGAAACCCTGCAAAGTGGACGCAAGAGCAGCAAACCAATAATCTTGGCTGAGAAGAACGACTGGCTGCGCGAAATTGCGTTGGGCAAACTGCGTTATTCAAATAATTCTGACCGTCGGGATAAGTTCGAGGAGTTCTGGGAAAAGCTGCTAGGCTTGAAACCGCTCAAGGAGCCTCTGGAAGATAAACGGCTGCAGCAGGCAATGGACCAAGCTCGTCTCATTTTAGAGCGGATACTGCCGCAACCGCTGCCCGATTATGAGCTTGTTTGGCGTGAGGCAGGTCTGGGCAGTTTGGGGCGTCCCCGGTTTGTGGCGCGGGTTAAGAACTGGCAGGGTGGCCTGATTGCGCGTGAGGCGAAAGCATTGACCCTCTCAGCCTGGTTATGGGCCCAGGACGATGACCAGAAACAAAAAATCCGCTACCAGGAAATTCTCGATACAGCCGTGCGTAGTTCCGACCCCAAAATGAAAGTGATTGGAGCAAAGGATGATATCAGGTGGATCGTGCGTCGGCTCGCGCCGGATGCGGACAAAATAAAGTTGACCTCACCTCCCAAAAAACATCAGGACAACCTGTTAAGGCTGATGGGCCGGGAGACGGCTAATATCCACCTTGGCAGCAAAGGCCAGATCGCTGAGATACGGGAGGATTTGAAAAAGCGCTGTGAAGGCGACATAGGGTGGCTTCTTAAGGCAACCGAAAAGATGGTAGATGCCATCAAGGCTGACTACAAAGACTGGAAAGACAGGTAATAACTGTACCAGGATTGTGGGGACAAAGCAATCAACCAAGTGTTTTGGCATTTTGAGGTTTCAGTGTTGCGGGCATACCCCGCGCTAGAAAGGAGATAAATATGTCGACCGACTTTGAGCGCAAAGATTCGATGAACGATTGACGGGTTCGTTAATGTTGGATTCACTCGCGGGTTCGCTTCCTCTCAAGCCTACGCCGACCGCTTCCATAATGAAACCGGGATACTCCCACCGCCTGGCGCTGCTGCCGCTGATAGCTTGGCCCATGCTATGTCCCCTTTCAGCCAGCACTACGAATGGTTGGGGTTTGAGGTCCGCAAACTGCTGTTACAGACATTGGAGGAAGTACAAAATGATCCGGAATTGAGCCTCGATGCGATGATCTACGAAAGCAAGGAGCCCAATATCTTGGCTCGTTTGGAGGCGATTGGACCACGGCTGCGGCAATTATAGATGACCATGGAGAGCAGGGCGAAGCCAACAGTGCTGAAAGCATCTCAGCAGGCCGTCTAAAGACGGCAGGGGCGATAGTCCAGCGCATGCACTTGGGTCGCCAACAGCACAACAAGATACTATTGGTGCGGCGCAATGGAGCTCCCATCAAGGTACTGACCGGCTCCACGAACTTCTCGCTGCGGGGCCTCTATATTCAATCCAACAACGCGCTGCTTTTTACCAATGACGATGTTGCAGGACTCTATGGCAGGTTCTTCGATGCTTTCTGGCAAGCGCCCAAAAGGTTCCGTCAAAACCCGTTATCTCAACAATGGTGGCCGGCCCGCGATCCGTTCGATACGCGTTTCTTGTTCTGCTATTCGCCCCACTCGGATCATACACTGTCACTTGACCCTGTCGCCCGAGCGATTGAGGATGCCGAAAGTTCTGTGCTTTACGCCGTTGTTTTTCTGAATCAACTTACTGGCCCGGTCCGCGAGGCCCTGGATGACCTGATGAACCGGTCGCTGTTTTCATACGGTGTAGCCCAGAGAACCACCGGTCTCACCGTGAGCAAGCCTGACGGCTCTCGAGGGCTGCTGCCATTCGCCTATCTGGGAGAGAAGGCTCCTGAGCCTTTCCGGTCTGAATGGCATGGTAACACCACTGAACGGTCAAACATGGTCCATCACAAATTCATCGTTACAGATTTTAATGGTGTGCGGCCGACGGTCTTCACCGGTTCGTCCAATATGGCAGCCGGCGGTGAGAAGGACAATGGTGACAACTTGATTTGGATAAAAGACCGCAAGGTTGCCATCGCTTACGCTATAGAAGCCTTAAGAATGTTTGATCATTTCCACTTTCGGGTCAACATAAGAGAGGCTGATGCCGAAAACCGGATCAAACAACTCTGGTTGTTCACCGCCTATTATCACTTGGTCTTGCCCCATCATAGCTTGCGGCAACCCTTGCAAGTGCCTGAACCGACCCGTGGGACAGGTTCTTTGAAAAAATGGAAACTCGTGACACCGGCTATGGCAGCGGAAATTACTGACCATGTCTGGCCAATCGCTGAGCTGCTTTCCTACCGTGTGCCAGCTCATTTCTTGGATCAGTTGTCAAAGATCATCGCCTTACTTTAAGAAGTTCATCAAGGAGAATGAGGGACAATACCCATGTTTATATGAAAACAAAAAGAGGCTACCAGTTCAGGTAGCCTCTCTAATTTTCGTAAGAAAGGTCAACTCAAATAATCACGCAGTTGCCGGCTGCGGCGCGGATGGCGCAGTTTGCGTAAAGCCTGGCCTTCGATCTGGCGGATACGTTCGCGGGTGAGGCCGAACTTTTTGCCCACTTCTTCCAGGGTGTAGCTGCGGCCGTTTTGCAGCCCAAAGCGCAGGCGCAAAATACGGGCTTCACGGGGGGTCAGAGTGCTGAGCACGTCTTCCAGCTTTTCCTGCAATAAATGGTGATAAGCGGCGTCGGGCGGGGTGGGAGCATCCTCGTCCTCAATAAAGTTGCCCAGTTCGCTGTCTTCTTCTTCACCCACGGGGCGTTCCAGAGAAACAGGGTGGCGGCTGACGCGGAGCATCCAGCGCACTTTAGAGGGTTCCAAATCCATTTGCTCGGCCAGTTCTTCGGGGGTGGGTTTGCGGCCCCAGACCTGCTCAAGCTGGCGCGAAACCTGGTGCAGCTTGCGGATGCGGTCGCTCATGTGAACCGGCACGCGAATGGTGCGGCCCTGGTCGGCCAGGGCGCGGGTGATAGCCTGGCGAATCCACCAGGTGGCATAGGTGCTAAATTTGTAGCCGCGCCGGTAATCAAACTTCTCGACGGCTTTCATCAGACCCAGGTTGCCTTCTTGAATCAAATCGGAAAAGGGCACACCCTGACCCATATATTTTTTGGCAATACTCACCACCAGGCGGGTATTGGCTTTAATCAGGTGATCGCGTGCCTTGTTGCCATCGCGGATATAACGACGCAGTTTAAGCTTTTCTTCTTCGGTATGGCTGTTTTTCTCTAGTTTGCGTTGGGCTTTGCGGCCTTTTTCCAAACTTTTGGCCAGCATAATTTCTTCGGCGGGAGCCAGGAGCGGCACACGGGCCATCTCTTTGAGGTACAGGCTGATGGTGTCGTCGGCGGCAATGCCGCTTAAATCAAAGGGGTCTACCGTGGGAACAGAAATTTCGTTAGGCGATTGTTCTTTAAGCCGTTTTTCTTCTTCGGCTTCTTCCACGTCAGCGTAAACTTCAATGCCCTGGTTAATGAGTTGAATAAAAATTTCCTCTAACTGGGCCATATTGTCTTCGGCTTCGGGAAAAGCCGCTAGCAGGTCATCGGTGACAAGGTAGCCACACGTAGTGGCTTTGTGTAACAGGTTATCCAACATACTGGCGGCTCTGGCTTCAGGGAGTTCGACGGATTCGGGGTCTTTGGTTATTTTTTCTGAAATCATATTCACCTCATGTCCCGCCTATACCCATCCAGGCATAGGCGTTCGGATTTTTACGGCTAGATAATGTGAGTCTGGTGTGCTGGTACAGGTAGAGTTACGGGTTGAAGTAAGGAGATATTCCTATTCAGAACAGTTAAAATCTAATGCCGAGTGGAAATTTATTAAAGTTGGAGAAAACAATCCGTTTTATACAAATAGCGAGCCAGGCATAAATAGCAAACTACCTGGCTTATAGCTCATTCTTGGGGCTTTTTGGCAAAAGCATTAAATTGGGATAGCGACGGTATTATATCACAGGCTGGGGGCCATGTCAACCCTCTTTTTTTTATGTAAATTTGCTTGGGGAGGGAAAATGAGTTTTTAATTTTCTGAGTCTACCCTACCTTTGCTCTACTTGCCATAATGTTTGAGGAGTGGTATAATGAATATGTCAAGTTGTCTATTGAACTCTACATATTGTGGTTCGGATATTGACAAACCTCTACAGATAGTGGTATTCTTGTTCATAACTAAATTAGTTGCCACGTCTGGTTGAGGTAGCGAGGTTGTTTAACGGCAGACCCGTTGAAACTGCCGCGTAAACATAAACTATGGCGGGGGTGGGGTCCACTCATAATGACTTATTATTAGTCAGACGAAAAAGGACGCTAGCAACCCACCCCCGCTATCAGTTAAATAGGGGATGGGCCAAAACCCGACCATGACCGGACTTAAAAAAGAACTTGCCACCATTAGCAACCAACAGTGGACAGTGCTTATTTCTCTGCTGGCCCTGGTCAACATGGTTGTTTTGGGCGGGCTGGTTTGGTTGCTAACTATTCAATCGCCCGGCGCTTTTCGCCGGGTATTGGCCCAGGCGCCGGCTACCCGCACCCCTTTTCCTACTTTCACCACTACGCCAACCGGGCTACCCCCCCCAACATCCATTGGTACGTTTGTCCCCACATGGACGCCGACAATTACGCCTACACCTCTACCTACCGATACGCCTACCGCCACCTCTGTGCCCTCCCGAACCCCCATCCGGGCTACTGCCGTGCCCGTGCCCACCGAAACGCCAACGCCCGCCTATGATTATGTGGGAACTGTACGTCAGTTGACGGCTTGCGAGAACGCCGGGAAACATCATATCTTTGCCTACGTGCGTGATCCGGCCGGCAATGGCCTGCCCGGGGTGAAAATGCGAGTCTACTGGGAAGGCGGCAGCGGCGGCGAAGCTGTTCTCACCACCGGCACTAAAATGGAGAACCCTGGCCTGGCCGATTTTGCTATGTTCAAAGGCAGCTACTTTGTTGAGGTCCTTGATGGTTCAAGCCAGGTGATAGGTCCAATCAGTCCGGATATTCCAGTTAATGAGCTATGTGCCGAAACCGACAACGGCGTGGCCAACTCATTGTACCACTACTCTTTGAAGTGATTTTTACCAAGGTCCGTTAGATGTCTAAGTGGAAACCCTGGCAGAAAATGCTCTTTTTGGGCTATTTGTTCCTGCTAAATCTGATCATTTTTGGGACGATGGCCTTTTTGATATTTAATACTGCCCGGCGCGGCCAACGTCCGGCCGAAGTGGCTGCCGCGCCTGCCTCGGAAGCCCTGGTTACTTATTCAACTCTGACCTTCCCGGCAGCCACAACGACAATCCCCCCCATTTCACCTACTCTGGCGGCAGCCCTACCCGGCGAGTCTGTCACGGCAGCACCGCCAGAACTTGCTCTGGCCGAAGGCAGCCGCAGCCAGGCCTGGACAGCCACCCCCATTTCATCGCCTACGGCCACGCGCCTGCCTACGGCCACACCCACTCCAACCAACACCGCCCGGCCCACTGCCACACCCACCCTGACGCCGCTGCCAACAGCAACGACCACATCTACCCCTCAGCCAACAGCTACCCCTACCTCCACACCCAGACCCACTCTTACGCCAACCCGCCGACCTACTGAAACACCTACATTGGCATTACAGGCTCAGATAAAGCCATCCCGAACGCCCACCCAATCAGCCAAACCTTCGGCTACTCCAACCCGCCAACCCGCCAACCCACCAACCTTCCAACCTCCTACCCCCACCAGCCGTCCGACTCGCCCCCCGGCCACCCGCCCGACGACACAGCCGACCCCTTTGGTGGTGGCGGCTGCGCTTAAGAGTAGTCCTGCTACACCTGTGGGTGAATCACCGGCTCCCCGGCTGGCCCAACCGGAACCGGCCCTGGCAAATACAGCCGGCCTGGTTGATGCTATCCCTTTGACCAACGCCAGCATTGCCCTAAGCTGGACGCCGGCCGGTAAGTCGGCTCGATATCGCATTTACAGCGATATGGGCAGCGGGTATGGAGTCTATGTCCACAAAGCTGATGTGAGCGAATCGGCCTTTGTGGACAATATGCTCCGTCCGGGGCGGGCGTACCGCTATCGCGTCACCCGTTTGGAAAACCAGCAGGAGATTGTTTTGGCCCAAACTGCGGCGGCTACCTTGGGAGGACAGGCCCCGGCAGATACCCTGCTTAGCCAGCGACCCGTTGTGACTGCTACCGTCGCTCCCGCCCCCACTGCGCTCCCTGCCGACGCAGTGCTGCTCGGTTTGCTGAGTGACAACAGTTTTATGATGAGTTTAATACCTTGCATGTAGTTGGCGAAGTGCG
>JAAUSP010000166.1 GCA_012032575.1 Anaerolineales bacterium
TGTGGGCCTTATTTTGCCCAAACAACCGCCGACGGATGACCGCAGACCGCTGCAAAATAATTTCTGCGGTCAGCCGTCGGTGGCCGGCGTTCATTCTGAACAGCAAAGGAACAACATCTCCGTGAGCAACGATACCGAACAGAAATATCTCGTCGTCTTTCAACCTTCCGGGCGGCAGGGCTATGTACCCGCCGGTCAAAATCTGCTCGACGCGGCCCGCGAAATGGGCGTGGAAATCGAAAGCATTTGCGGTGGGCAGCAAACTTGCGGCAAATGCAAGATAGTGGCGGATGTCGGCAATTTTTCCAAGTACGGCATTACCTCCAGCGAAGAAAATCTGTCTCCGGCGGGCGGCGACGAGCGGGATTACTGGACCAAACGCAAGCGCGATGCGGGCAGTTATCGCCTGTCCTGCGCGGCCTGTGTGCTGGGCGATCTGGTGGTCAACGTGCCGGAAGAGAGCCAGGCCCGCAAGCAGATTGTCCGCAAAAGCGCCACCGTGCGCGAGATTGTCATTGACCCGGCCATCCGCCAGTATTTTGTCAAAGTGCAGCCGGCGGAGCTAGGCAATCGCCAGGGTGATTGGGAACGGCTGCAGGAAAGTCTGGCCAAAGTCCATCATTTGAGTGGCTTGCAAATTGACTATTTTGCCCTGCGTGATCTGCAAAAAGTTTTGCGCCAGGGCAACTGGGAAATCACGGTGACGGTCTGGAACGGCCAGGAAGTGGTCCGGGTGCAGCCTGGTTACGCCGAGGGGACGTATGGCTTTGCCGTAGATATTGGCTCGACGACAGTGGCCGGCCACCTGCTGGATTTGCGCACCGGCCAAATTCTGGCAACTGAGTCCATGATGAATCCGCAGACCACCTACGGCGAGGATTTGATGAGCCGCATCAGCTATGGCATGATGAACCCCGATGGGGTGGAGAAGATGCACAAGGCCATCATCGAGGCGCTCTCGAAGCTGCTCAAACGGGCCACCCGCGCCGCCAAGTTGCAGCCGGAGGATGTGACCGAATTGGTGCTGGTCGGCAATACGACAATGGTGGACCTGCTGCTGGGGATTGACCCGGTGGAGTTGGGCGGTGCGCCTTTTGCCCTGGCGACCAATGACGCGGTGGATGTGAAGGCCCGCGACTTGGGTATTGTGGCCCATCCCGGCGCGAATGTCCATATTTTGCCGGTCGAGGGCGGCCACGTTGGCGCGGATAACATGGCCGTCGTCATCGCTGAGTCGCCCCAGGTGGCCGAAGATATTGTGCTCATCGTGGATATTGGGACCAACGCCGAGATTTTGGTTGGCAACAAGGACCATTTGCTGTCGGCCTCCAGTCCCACCGGCCCGGCTTTTGAAGGCGGCGAAATCAGCCACGGCATGCGGGCGGCGGTGGGGGCGATTGAAAAGGTGGAGATAAACCGGGAGACGCTTGTCCCGCGCTTCCGCGTCATTGGCGAGGAGCGCTGGAGTGATAAAATACCGGCGCATGAGATTCAGGCAGCCGGCATTTGCGGTTCCGGCATTATTGACCTGGTGGCCGAACTGTTTGCCTGCGGCATTATTGACGCCGGCGGCAAATTTGTCCGCGAGACGGCTTCGCCCAATTTTCGGGTTACCCGGCAGGTGGGTGAATTTATCATCGCCACTGCCGAACAAACCTCGACCGGCAAAGAGATTGTCATTACCCAGCAGGATATTCGGGCCATTCAGTTTGCCAAGAGCGCCCTTTACACCGGGGCCAAACTGCTGATGGAACGGCGTGGAGTGGACAAGGTGGATCGGGTGCTGCTGGCCGGCGGCTTTGGGGCGCACATTGACAAGCTGCGGGCCATGATACTTGGCCTCTTCCCCGACTGCGACCTGGAGAATGTCTATCCGGTTGGCAACTCGGCGGGAGATGGGGCGGTGTTGTGCCTGTTGAGCCGCGAGCGCCGCCAGCGTGCCCGCGAGTTGGCCCGCTGGATCGAGTATGTCGAAACCGCCATCGAACCCAATTTTCAGGCCCGCTTTGTGGACGCTCTGGGGCTGCCTCACTCTATAGACGCCTTTCCTCATCTCCAGGGCCTTATCCCGGAGCGACCCGCCGCGGATGCCAACAGTGAGGACCGCCGCCGCGAGCGCCGCCGCGACCGGCTCGACCGGCGGGACCGAGTGGTCGTTGAGGAGTGAGGATAGAAGATTGAGGATAGATGATAGAAGATTGAGCATAGAGGATGGAAAATAGAGAAAACTATCTTCCATTCTCTATCCACTATCCTCAATCTTTCATCTACCTCTACCTTCTTCTCCCTCTTCCCAAAACTCCCGGTCTGGGTTATAATCAGGTTATGTGTTTGAAATCTCACCGAATCAAGCGGGGGATGGCGTGAGTCTGGAGTGGGTTTTACTCGGCCTGCGGATTGCGGCGACCGTCATTCTCTACACGTTTTTGGGGGTCGCTTTTTATATTATCTGGCGTGAACTGAAGCAACTGGAACGCCAGGGTGCGCCGCCGGCGCAGAGCAGTTATCAACTGCGGGTTGTTGCAGCGGCAGACCCGGCACTGTCCGTCGGTGAAACCCTGCCTTTGCAGCCCGTCACCGTTTTGGGCCGCGCCGCCGAAAACACCATCGTCGTCGAAGATGACTCGGCGGCGGCAGCGCATGCTCGCCTGCGCCGGGAAAACGGAGTCTGGTGGCTGGAGGATTTAGGCAGCCGTACCGGCACCCTGCTCAACGACTCGCCGCTTTCAAAACCTACCATTCTGACTGAGGGCGACATCATCGGCATTGGCAGTTTGCGGTTCAAGTTGGAAGGGGGTCAGGGGGGCAAGGTAGCAGGGTAGTAAGACTCACGCATCACGCATCACGCATCACGTTTCATTAACCATTAATTATTGACTATTCACAATTCACAATTAACCATGCATCTCGAACAACTTTCCAATGCCTTTGGTGTATCCAGTGTTGAGGGCGACGTTAGAAAAATTATTCTCGAAGCGGCCAGGCCTTATGCCGACGAGTGGCGGGTGGATACGATGGGTAACTTATTTATCACCCGTAACCACCGGGGCAACGGCTCGACGCCAGCCCGGCGAGTCATGGTCACCGCCCACATGGACGAAGTCGGCTTTATGATTTCCGAGATCAAAAGCAATGGCCGCTTGAAGTTCAAGGCCATCGGCGGGTTTGACCGGCGGATTTTGCTGGGCAAAGCCATTGTCGTGGGCCAGGAGCGGGTTCCGGGGGTGATTGGCCTCAAACCGGTTCACCTATTACGGCACGGCGAAGATGAGCGGGTAGACGACATCGACTCGATGTATATTGACATTGGGGCCAGCGGCGATAACGGTGGCGGCAAGGTGAGCGTGGGCGATTTTGCCACCTTTGCTACCCAATTTGGCTATCTGGGCGGGCAGCCGCGCCGCCGCACCGATCAGGGTTTGGTCAAAGGTAAAGCTTTTGACGACCGGGCCGGCTGCGCGGTGCTGCTGGAACTGCTCAAAGGGGATTATCCGGTAGATTTGGTCGCGGTTTTCACCGTGCAGGAGGAAATCGGCCTGCGCGGGGCGAGAGTCGCTGCGTATGCGGCCAAGCCTGACCTGGCCTTTATTTTGGAATGTACCGCCGCCGACGATCTGCCCTCGCTGGACGATGACGCGCCGGAAGGCTTTCCCCGCCTGGGCAACGGCCCGGCTATCACGGTGATGGACCGCACCTTTATTGCCAATCGTGGGCTGGTGGATTTACTGATCGCCACCGCCGAGTCGGAAAATATTCCGCACCAATTCAAACGGCCCGGCATTGGCGGCACGGACGCGGGCGCGGTCCACCTGGCCCGCGAGGGGGTGCCGACGGTGGCGGTCAGTGTGCCGGCCCGTTACATTCACTCGCCCGCGGCTATTCTGGATTTGGCCGACTTTTGGAGCACGGTCAAACTAATGCAGGCGACCCTCCGGCGATTACCGGAACAGGAGCGATAACCTTGCTCAAGGATTTAAAGGTTCAAGCGCCAAAAATCAAAACGCACGAGCGAGTCTCACCCGAAGCCATTCAAGCGGTGGTGAAGCAAATCGCTCAAACCTTTGACCCTGAGAAGATCATTCTCTTTGGTTCCTACGCTTATGGCCGGCCAAAACCGGGGAGTGATGTAGACCTGCTGGTGGTGATGGAAACAGACGCGCCCAAGCAAAAACAATATGAAATTGCATTCTCGCTGAAAGCGCCGTTTAGTTTTGATCTTATGGTCTGGACGCCGCAGGAAATTGCCGAGCGTATTCCGCTAGGTGACTTTTTTTACATGAGATCATGACGAAGGGCAAAATTCTCTACGAGCGTGACAAAACCCCCCTGCATTGGAGTGAGCGAACAATGATTGATCCAGAAAGCCCTCCCAATAGTTACGTGCTTGAGTGGGTGCAGAAAGCCGAAAACGATTTTGAAGCCGCTGTAGCGCTTTTGAACCTACAAACTGGAACATTTAACGATATAATTTGTTATCATTGCCAACAGTGCGCCGAGAAATATGCCAAAGCCTATCTGGTTCATCGCGCCATCGAATTTGCCCGGACTCATAATTTGCTAGAGTTGTTGGAACTTTGTCAAAAACGAGATGTAGCTTTTGCCACGATTCATATCCAAATGGATTTGCTAAACAACTATGGGGTTGATATTCGCTATCCTGGCCGGTTTACCAGCCTGGAAGAAGCTCAGGGAGCGGTTGAGGCCATGAATACCATTCGGACTTTTTATCGCTCGAAGTTGGACCTGACCTAAAATCTTGGAGATCACTGTGAAAAACCTGATAAAACAACTCACCGAAGCCTACGGCCCGCCCGGCTACGAACACGCCGTGCGCGATATTATCAAGGAGCACATCACCCCTCACGCCGACCAGGTGGAAACCGACCCGCTGGGCAGTCTGCATGCGGTCAAGCGGGGGTCGGGCGGCGGGCTAAAAGTGATGCTGGCCGCCCACATGGATGAAATCGGCTTGATTGTGACCCATATTGACGAGAAAGGTTTTGCCCGTTTAACCCCGCTGGGTGGCGTCCGGGCGGACACGATGATCGGCAACCGGGCCATTTTTACCAACGGCGCGTTGGGGGTCATTAATATTGACAACTGGCTCCTGCACGATGGGCTGGACTCCTCGCACCGCAAGCTCTACCTCGATTTTGGGGTCAAAGATAAAAAAGCCGTGCCGGTGCGGGTGGGCGACGTGGCCGGCTTCGAGCGGCCCTGGGTTGATTTGGGCGAAACAATGGTCGCCAAGAGTATGGATGATCGCATCGGCTGCGCCATTTTGATTGAAACGCTCCGGCAGCTTCAACAGACTCCGCACGAAGTCCACTTTGTTTTCACCGTCCAGGAAGAGGTTGGCTTGCGCGGAGCCGCCACCGCCGCGTACAAAGTTCACCCCGATGTGTCCATTGCCGTTGACGTGACCGACAGCGGCGACATCCCCAAACGCAAGAACTTCGATGTGAAACTGGGCGACGGTCCGGCCATCAAAGTAATGGATAGAGGCATGCTGGCCCATCCCGGCGTCAAAAAATGGATGGCCGACACGGCGGCCAAAAATAAAATTCCGTACCAGATGGAAATTATGACTTTTGGCACCACCGACGCCAAAGCGATGCAACTGGCCCACGAGGGCAGCGCCGCCGGAGCCGTGTCTATCCCCTGTCGCTATGTTCATACCCCTTCGGAAATGGTCAGCACCAGCGACGTGCAAAACGCGGTCAAGTTGCTGCTGGCGCTGCTGTCCGGCCCAATCAATATAAATTTATAGGAGTTACGCAGTTCAAAAATTTTCAACCACAGATTGCACAGATTTCACAAAATACTTTTCATCTTTCTGTGTAATCTGTGCAATCTGTGGTTAGTTTTTAGACAAAACGCTTCAACTGCGTAAGTCCTAATTTATCTGGATCAATTATTATGTCTCAACCACACATCTGGACATCTCAACCCCGCACCACTGCCCAGATCAAGTTTAGCGACGGTCAGGTTTTGGAAGGGGTTCTCGGTACCACCATCGAAGAATTTATCAAAGCGGGCAACTTCCCGCTTGAGCCGAGGCCGATGGCCTGCCTGGTCAACGGCCAACTGCGCGAACTAACCTATCACGCCGACCGTGACCTGCGGGTGCGGGTGCTAACCCTGGCCGACAGCGACGGCATGCGCGTTTTTCGCCGCTCGCTGGCCCTTTTGCTGATTGCTGCCGCCGATGAGCTTTTTCCCACCGTCAAAATTAACGTCGAGTACGGCCTCAACTTTGGCGCACTCTACTGCGAGGTTGTGGACCGTCCGCCTTTCAGCGGGGCTGAATTAAAGCAGCTTGAAGCCCGGATGACAGAACTGGTCGCAGCCGATTTGCCGATTCATAAAGAGCGCATTTCGATCAAGGAGGCCGAAAAGCTGTTCAATGCGCGGGGGGCCGATGATAAACTCCGTCTGCTGCGTGCCCGGCATAAAGCTTATTTAACCGTTTACAGCCTGAATCAGTATCGGGATTACCTGCACGGTTACATGGTCCCCTCAACGGGCTACCTTCAGCCCTTTGCCCTGGCGCCCTATTCCAACGGATTTGTGCTGCGTTATCCCCTCAGCAGCCACCCTGATGAATTACAGCCCCTGGTTGACTACCCCAAGCTGGTCAATATTTTTGACGAGTACGGCAACTGGATGACCAAACTGGGTATTAAAGATGTCGGCGCTTTAAATCAGGTGGTGATTAGCGGCCATAAGCTGAACGAAACCATTCTGGTGGCCGAGGCGCTGCACGAACAGCGGATTTCCCAGATTGCTACTCTGATTTCCTCGCTGCATCCCAAAGTGCGCCTGGTGTTGATTTCCGGGCCGTCGTCGTCGGGCAAAACCACCTTTAGCAAACGCCTGGCGATCCAACTGCTGGCGCACGGCATTCGGCCTGTCGCCCTCGGACTGGATGATTTTATCCTGGAGCGGGCCAACACCCCCCGCGACGAAGAAGGCGATTACGACTACGAAAGTCTCTATGCCACCGATCTGGAGTTGTTCAACGAGGTGTTGCTGCGCCTGATGCGGGGTGAAGAAGTTACTTTGCCCCACTACAACTTCTTCACTGGCGGGCGCGAGCAGGGTGAAACCCTGGCCATCAGCCAGGACCATATCATTATCATCGAAGGGATTCACGGTCTGAACCCCGATTTAGTGCCGCACATCCCGCCCGATAAAATCTTCCGCATCTACGTGTCGGCCCTGACCCAGCTCAATCTGGATCGGCACAATCGCGTGGCCACCACCGACACCCGCTTGCTGCGGCGGATTATTCGCGACGCCCAAACGCGCGGCTACACCGCCAAAGACACCATTGCCCGCTGGCCCAAAGTGCGCCGGGGCGAGCACAAATGGATTTTCCCCTACCAGGAAAACGCTGATGTGATGTTCAATTCGGCCTTGACTTACGAACTGGCCGTCATCAAGCCCATCGCCGAGCCGCTGCTGCTCAAAATCGAGTCAGGCAAGCCGGAGCACATCGAGGCCAAGCGCCTGCTCTCCTTTTTGCAGTGGTTTGAACCCTGCCCCCCCGATTCCGTGCCGGATAACTCGCTGCTGCGCGAGTTTATTGGCGGCTCCATTTTGAAGGATTACAAGGCCAGCCTTTAACGTTCAACGTTCAACCATTTTTACCCTGCTTGCAAGGTCAGATTGAAGGCATCCTGGCCCTTGCTGCTGATTTCTATCCCACAAGTGTAATCAAGTTCAATTATATAGGGACCACTACTGGTTTCTCGCGCAACCAAAACAAGCTCGCGGGCCAGATACGAAAACTGCTCCGGCTGGGCCGGGTTGCAGGGGGGCAGGTCGCTAAAGCAAATGGACTGCGAGGGAATGAGGACAGCTCCGGAGGCACGGTCTTCTGGGGTGGTGACGGCGGCCCTTCAACCGCAGTCGGGGGGCGATCAGGCCCACACGGTTCCGTGGACAGAATAACTTGGAGCGGTTGAGGTTAATGTACAGCCACTATGTTGATAGTTGAAAGACTGACTTAAGAATTATAGGGCTACTTCCCTTCCGCTGTCAAGCGTTTCTCAAAGAAGTTTGACATCAATCCGGGAAACCAATATAATCCGTAACTGCTCAGCCCCATGTCATCCTTCAACAGGCCCCCTTCGACAAGCTCAGGAAGTTCTCAGGACAGGTTTCGAGGCCGTAGGCCGACGCGAGGCGTCCCTGCCGCGCTGCATCGGTCTCGCAGATTTCTCCCTTCGGTCGAAATGACATGGCTGAGTAGACGGACAAACTTTAGTTTGTCCTATAACGGAGGTACAGGTGCGGACAGGTTCATACATCAACGGTCAATGGATTCACCCCCAGTCGGAACGGCTGGTGCGTAATATCAACCCGGCTGACCCGACCGAGGTGCTGGCTGAATTTCCGGCGGCTACGGCGGCGGATACGCAGCAGGCCATTGCCGCGGCGGAAGCCGCTTTTTCCGACTGGAAAAATACCCCTGGCCCGGAACGGGGCCGAGTCATCTGGCGGGCGGCCAATATTGCCCGGCAGCGGGCCGATGAGATTGCCCGCACGATGACCCACGAAGAGGGCAAAATCCTCAAAGAAGCCAAAGGAGAAACCCTCAAAGGGGTTTCGCTGCTGGAATATTATGCCGGCGAAGGCTTTCGCATACACGGCAAAACCCTGCCCTCCGAGGCGCGGGATACCTTCACCTACACTATTCGCCGCCCGTTAGGCGTGGTTGGCCTGATTGCGCCCTGGAATTTCCCCTGGGCCATTCCGGTCTGGAAATCGGCTCCGGCGCTGGTGGCCGGCAACACCGTTGTTTTCAAACCGGCGGAGTTGACCCCGGCCACGGCCTCGCTCCTGGCCGAAATTTATGAGGAAGCCGGACTGCCGCCGGGCGTTTTTAATATGATTGTCGGCCCCGGCTCGGTGGTGGGCGAAACCATTGTCAACCACCCGGCGGTGCGGGCGGTCTCGTTTACCGGCTCCAACGCGATCGGGAATGCTTTGTATGTCAAAGCGGCCCAGCGCGGTATCAGGGTGACATGCGAGATGGGTGGTAAAAATGCGGTCATCGTTATGCCCGATGCCGATTTGGACAAGGCGGCGACGGCCATTCACGGCGGCGCGTTTGGCTCGACCGGCCAGCGCTGCACCGCCACCTCGCGGGTGATTGCCCATCCGGCAGTGAAGGATGACCTGGTCGAGCGGCTGGTAGATAAAGCCCAAAAAACTAAGGTTGGGCCGGGGCTGGATGAAACCGTGGATATGGGTCCGGCGGTGGATGAAAAGCAGTGGAAAACCAACCTGGAGTACATCGAAGTGGCCCAAAGCGAAGGGGCGCGGCTGGTCACGGGCGGCCAGCGGCCCGCTCATCTGGAGCGCGGCTATTTTGTCGAGCCGACCATTTTTGATAACGTCGCTCCGACCATGCGCATCTTTAAAGAAGAAGTCTTTGGTCCGGTGCTGGCTGTGACCACCGCCGGCAGTTTGCAGGAGGCCATTAGTTTTGCCAACTCGGTCGAATATGGCCTGACAACCTCGATTTTTACCGAGAGCATTGAGACCGTCATGCGTTTCGTCGAAGAAGTCGAAACGGGCATGGTCCACGTTAACGAGCCGACCATCGGCGGTGAGGCCCAACTACCCTTTGGCGGGACCAAATCCACCGGCATCGGCGACGCGAGATGGCCGAGGAAGGGCTGAACTTCTTTACCGAATTGAAGACGGTGTTTATCAACTACTCCGGCAAGGCCGAGCGGTTGATGATTCGTTGACCGGAGATACATATTAAAGGTGTCTTGTGACCAATAACTCCACTCCTGCTGTCAGATTTGCCGAGGTGAGCCGCCACTTTGGCGAGGTTAAAGCGGTGGATCAGGTTGACCTGGACATCCTGGATGGCGAATTTTTTACGATGCTGGGGCCATCGGGGTCGGGCAAGACTACTTGCCTGCGCCTGGTGGCCGGCTGATGCGGGCCAAATCCAGCTTTACGGCCAGGATGTGTCGGATTTGCCGCCCTACGAGCGGGATGTCAATACGGTCTTTCAGGATTACGCCCTGTTTCCTCACATGATGGTCGGCCAAAACGTCGGCTACGGGCTGATGATTAAAAAAGTGCCCAAACCGGAACGGGAAAAGCGGGTGCGCGAGATGGTGGAACTGGTCCGTCTGGGTGGTATGGAACGGAACAGCGCAGGCCGGGCCAGCTTTCGGGCAGGCAGCGGCAGCGAGTGGCTCTGGCCCGCGCCCTGGTCAATCATCCCCGCGTGCTGCTGGATGAACCGCTGGGGGCGCTCGACCTCAAGCTGCGCCAGCAGATGCAGATTGAATTGAAGGCCATGCAGCAGCGGGTCGATATTACCTTATTCGCCCGGAAAAAATTCACCTGGGCGACCCGGATACGCCGGCCCCGCCGGGGATGTGTTCGGCCGATGGGCATATCCGCGAGGTGGTTTATCTGGGTCTGTATAACCGCTACATTGTCGAACTGGACCGGGGCAGTGAGCTGACCGTCGTCGAGCAAAATCTGCATACCACCTCGATGGAGGCGCTGGCTGCACGGGGGCGGCGGGTACGGCTGACCTGGCAGCGGAGTCATAATCGGGTGGTGGCGGATAATGGGTAAAATGGAAGATTGGAAGGCTGGAAGGTTGGAAGGTTGGAAGATTGGAAGATTGAATTTCCAGCCTTCCATGCCCTCCAATTTCTTGGGGGAAATGATGGCCGTAACAACACCTTCAACTCAATCAAATTCCTCTAACCTGCATTCGCCTTCTGTTATCCAGCGAGTCTCCACGTTTCTGTACCAGCGGCCAAAGCTATTGTTGTTGCTGCTGCTTGGGCCGCTGCTGCTGGCCTATGGCGTTTTTTACCTGGGGTCGCTGTTTGCCCTGTTGATCCAAAGCTTTTTCCATCTCGACGATTTTACCGGCCTGGTGGTGCGTCGCTTCACTCTGGCGACTTACGCTGACCTTTTTACCCCGGCTAATCTCGATATCGCCGGACGCACTTTGGGCATGGCGGCGTCGGTTACGCTGGCTTCGGCGATTCTGGCGTTTCCGCTGGCCTATTACATGGTCCGCTACGCCTCACCGCAGGCCAAAGTCGCGCTTTATCTGGCCGTTTTGCTGCCGTTGTGGTCCAGCTACCTGGTCCGGGTTTATGCCTGGAAGTTGATTTTAGCCAAAGAAGGGCATTGTCAGTTGGTTCCTCAATCTGTTGGGTCTGGGTGGACTGCTCGATGGCTTGTTGAGCCTGCCCGGCATCGGCGGCCCGTTGCTGTTGGTTTCGGTGATTGGCATGTTCCTGGTGTTTGTCTATGTCTGGCTGCCTTATATGATTCTGCCCATCCAGGCGGCGTTGGAGCGGGTGCCTAAATCGCTGTTCGAAGCCTCCAGTGACCTGGGGGCGCGTCCCGCCGAAACCTTCCGCGTCATCCTGCCGCTGGCCTTTCCGGGCGTGGTGGCCGGCTCGATCTTCACCTTCTCGCTCACCCTGGGCGATTTTATTGTGCCGTCAACGCTGGGCAATTCCAGCTACTTTATCGGCCAGGCGGTGTTGTCACACCAGGGCACGTCGGGGAATATTCCCCTGGCGGCGGCGTTCACGGTGATTCCGATTGTGATTATGGGCTTTTATCTGTGGGGAGCGAAGCGATTAGGGGCCTTTGAGGCGTTGTAATAAGGCTAAGGCTAAGGCTAAGAGTGGGTTCAGAAAATCGTAAATCGCAAATACCCAAAGGGCACGATGTCGTAAATCGTAAATCTCAGGCTCCTTTTAGCCTGACTCTGGCGACGATGGCTGTCGTGATCTTTCTCCACTTTCCCTTTGCTATTATCCTGCTCTACACCCTCACCACCGATGACCGCACTTACAGTTTTCCGCCGCCCGGCCTGACTCTCCAGTGGTTCGGCGTAGCCTGGAACCGGCCCGATGTGTGGCGGGCGCTGGGTTTGTCGGTGCAGGTGGCTTCGGTGGCGGTGGCGCTGGTATTGGGCACGCTGGCAGCGGCGGCAGTGTATCGTAGCAAATTCTTTGGCCGCGATGCTGTCTCGCTGTTGTTGATCCTGCCTCTGGCCCTGCCCGGTATTGTCACCGGCATCGCCCTGCGCTCGGCTTTGAATTTGCTGGATTTGTCTTTTAGCTTCTGGACGATTGTTATCGGCCATGCCACCTTCTGTGTGGTGGTGGTTTACAACAACGTGCTGGCCCGCTTCCGGCGGACGGGGCGCTCGCAGGTGGAAGCCTCGATGGATTTGGGGGCCAATGGCTTCCAGACCTTCCGCCACATCATTCTGCCCGAAATCGCTACCGCGCTCCTTTGCCCTCTCATTTGACGAGGTGATCGTCACCACCTTTACCGCCGGTCAGCAGCAAACCCTGCCCATCTGGATTTTTAGCCAATTGACCCGCCCCCGCCAGCGCCCCGTGACCAATGTGGTCGCCGTGTTTGTCATTGCGATTACGACGATTCCAATTTTGTGGGCCTATTATCTGACCAAAGACACCAGCGAGACAACCGGCGGCGGCAAGTAGGGGATAAATTCTTTCCTGGTTTGACCTTTCTCACAAGCGTATTACAATTTAAAGAATTAAAGTGTAACCATCTCGAATATTTTGGAGGCTGTGAGTATGGCATCAGTGCCGGTGATTGAGCGGATACAGCAGACAACCCCAGGCAGTTTTGAGCGAGGTTTGATATCTCCTCCCCTCAATGCCGGGGATCATTTATCACGGGCTGAGTTTGAACGGCGTTATCATGCCCATCCTCAAATCAAGAAAGCCGAATTGATCGAAGGAGTTGTTTACATGCCGTCCCCCATTCGTTTTCAACAGCACAGCGAACCTCATTTCAAAATCATCAGTTGGCTGGGGATGTATCAGGCCGCTACCCCTGGAGTACGAGGGGGTGACAATAGCACGGTCCGTCTGGATTTTGAGAACGAAGTTCAACCCGATGCACTGCTGCGGCTGGACTCGAAGTTGGGGGGGCGTTCTTATGTGACCGCAGATGATTACCTTGAAGGTCCCCCGGAATTGATTGTGGAAATTGCCGCCAGCAGCGCCGCCTATGACTTGTATGAGAAGCGCCGGGTCTACGCCCGCAACGGGGTGCAAGAATATATCGTGATTCAGATGTATGAACAGCGAATTGATTGGTTTGGGCTGCGTGAGGGCGTTTATGAGAATTTGCCGCCCACTCCGGCTGGCCTGCTCTGTAGTGAAGTCTTTCCCGGATTGTGGCGCCCCCGGCGATTTTTTTAGCGGACGACCTGGCGGCAGTGTTGGCTGCCCTGCAACAAGGACTGGCCTCACCGGAACATGAGGCGTTTGTGGAGCA
>JAAUSP010000167.1 GCA_012032575.1 Anaerolineales bacterium
GTTCCTGGGCCAGGGCTGCTTCCCGCGCCCCGATGAGAGCGCAGCAGCAGCGACTGCCCGGCCCGGCCCAGATTGGCCGGCAGATTGGTCTCGTCCGGCGCTTGAAGTTGTAAGATTAAACTGGTCAACATGGTTGGTTAAGGCTCCTTGGGTGAGGCGTGAGGCGAGGGGGCGGGCGAACGTTCTTTCGCGTCCTCGCGTCTTCGCCTCATTTTCATGCTCAGCAGCGGGCTGCTACAGCCGGCTGAACTTTGTAACGGTTGATTTTTAGCGCCGTCCCCGGGCGATCCCTGGCAATATTCCTCCAAGCTCTCGGCTGCTACAAGGATGAAGGCGGAAGTTTAATCCAAGCCACCCTCTGCTATCTTTATTCGTAGTGGTAGCGGTCCTGGAGGAAGTCAAGGCGGTCCTGGGCGACGACATAGACGAGGCGGTGTTCCTGGGTGATGCGCGCGACCAGACACCGAAGCCCAGGTATTTGAGCGGTTCGGGCTTGCCGGGGCCGGTGAAGGGGTCACGCATAATAGCCTCAATGAGGGTGAAGATACGCAGGGCGGTTTTTCGGTCGGTTTCAATCCAGTAGCGCAAATCCTCGCGGAATTCAGGATGGAAGACAGCCGCCCGGTCGGGGTTACTCGGCGCTGTCAAGGCCCACCTCGTGGCGCAGTTGGGCGATGGTTTGCGGAGGCAGGGTTTGCTCCGGGATACGGGCCAGGGCGGTGAGCAGGCGGCGGGCGTTGGCCGGGGAGCGTAAGAGATGGGCGGTTTCTAACAGGCCGGCCAGTTCTCCGGCGGCGATGAGGGCGACGGCTTCGCCTTTGCGCCGTTCGATGATGACAACTTCACGGTCGGCGGTGACCCGGTCCAGGAGTTTGGCCAGGCCGGCGCGGGCCTGAGAATAGGTGGTTTGAATGGTCATAGCGCCTCCTCTAACGGTTAGCGTTCATACTCCATAGTTGTACCAGGATATTGTACAACTGGGAAGGGCTATTGGCAAAGCGATGGAGCAAACAGACCCAGCCTGGCGCGACCCATCAACTGATTTCTACCCTGAAAAGTGGGGGCGCTCCTCCGAACTTCCTGCCGCTACAAGGATGAAAGCAGAAGGATGAAGACGGAAATTTAATCTGGTCTTCATCCTTCATCCTTCATCCTTCATCCTTTCCTTGTGCTCCTCCGAGCTTCCTGTCTATTCCAACGTATTTAGTATCTTGGCCATCGAGTCCTTGTACATTGGGTAAGAAAATCAGACAAGATTTACTGGATTAAATTTTAAGAATCGAGATAGTTTATAAATTATGTGCTTGGGTCAGGGTCAGAACACGGATGCGTAGAATTAACGGATTTATTGTTTGCTCATCGGTTTAATTCCGCGTATCCGTGTTCTTAATCTGTAGAACGTAAGTTTAAGCCCATAAGGCAACCCCAAGATTTAAATTAACCAAAACGTGTTGCGTCTTGCGTGTTCCGTCTGTTTGATCTTACGCAAGACGCAACACGCAACACGAATATTTGAGTAATTATTTTCTTGGAGCTACCTAATAATTCGATACCAGGTTTAAAAATCTTGGCGCAGGTCTTGTTAAGACTGTCCAGGCCGGGCAAAAATCCAAATTATTCGAGGCAAAAATCCAAATTATGCCCGGCAAAAGGCAGGCTGTCTAGTGGCAAAATTTCAAATTTTGCCTCTAGCGGGGAGGGAACATGCCCGGCAAAAGTTCACAAGATGCGGCTAAGCCGGGTCCAACTTTCGGGGCATGTTGCCGCAACTTAAGGGGCAAGCGGACGCCTTTTAAGCCGCAAAAGGCAGCCCGCCGCCAGGCATCCGGTCACCACCGTCGAGGCCGGAGGACTCCTCTTGACCGCCAAAGGGGAGCAAGATGCCGGGCAAAAGGGAGCCACATGCCCGGCAAGAGGGCTCCTTTTGTTGGGCATGTTTTGAGCCTATAAGGGCAAAAGTCAGCTTTTGCCGGGCAAAAGGGGTCCGCATGCCGGGCAAAAGGGAGCAAGATACGGGGCAAAAGGCGGCGGCATGACGGGCAAAAGGCGGCCAGATGCGGCCAGGCCGGGCGCAGGCTAAGGCGCAAGCGGCGGGGGTGGACCGGGCAAAAGGAGACAGGCTTAGTGGACCACAGCTTAAGCTCAGAGGGGGTCTCTGACCCCCGGACGCCGGTCGGAGCCAAAGGCCCCCTATGGGCAGACCGGCTTGGAGCGAAGGCTTTTCCAAACCAAGGTTTGGACTCCGGTTTTTGGGGCAAATCTAACAAACTTCTAACAGTGCTTTAATCTCTATTTAATTCTTCTGGCGTAACCATTTAACTGTTAGCTTTTTACAACGGCCCCGCCCTTCTCTCTGGACAGGCGGGGTATTGTCTTGTTCTGTAGGGGTCGGACATTGTCCGACCCCTACAGAAGCTATTTATGAAGGAGGAAAAAGAGCGATGATCGAAGCAACCGATCTGACCAAAGCTTATGGCTCCATCGAAGCCCTGCGCGGTGTTACCTTTAATGTGGCCGAGGGCGAAGTGGTGGGGCTGCTCGGCCCGAACGGGGCCGGGAAATCTACCGCCATCAAAATCCTGGCTGGTTACTTGCAGCCTGACAGCGGCGCGGTCAAGGTGGATGGGCTGGATGTGCTCAGCCACACCCGCGAGGTGCAGGCTCGGCTGGGCTACCTGCCCGAGAATGCACCGCTCTACCCGGAACTGTCGGTGCAAACCTACCTGCGCATGATCGCCGATTTGCGCGAAATCCCCCGCGAGGAACAGCCGGCCCGCCTGTCCGAAGCCATCTATGCCACCGGCCTGACCGAACACCTGACCCGCCCCATCGGCCAGCTCAGTAAAGGGTTCCGCCAGCGGGTGGGGCTGGCCCAGGCCATTTTGCACCGGCCCCGGCTGCTCATCCTCGACGAGCCGACGGTGGGGCTGGACCCGACCCAGATTGTCGAAATCCGCAATCTGATTCGCCGCCTGGCTCACCACAGCACCATTCTTTTCTCATCCCATATTTTGTCCGAAGTCGAAGCCGTCTGCGACCGGGTGATTATCGTCATGAACGGTCAGGTCAAAGCCGATGCCCGCCTGGCCGATTTGGCCGCCACGTCCAATGCGGTGCTGGTTTTGCAAAAGGAGATTGGCGGGTTGGACCGTGCCCTCAAAGCGCTCGTGGGTGTCCGCCAGGTGGAGCAGGTCCACGCCTCCGACGGCTACCCGGCCTATCGCATTCTGGGCCACCAGGGTCACACCGACTTGTGCCCGGCCATTTACGATCTGGCCCGCCAGGAAAATTGGCCCCTGCGCGAACTCCGCCGCGACGTGCGCACACTGGAGACGGTGTTCAACGAACTGGCGACGGCGGGGTGAAGAGGCGTTTAACGTTGAACTTTCAACGTTAAAACGTAAGAGAGGAGATTAACTTATGAAACAAATTCTGGCTATCACTCGCAAAGAACTCAACAGCTACTTCGGCTCGCCGATGGCGCTGATATTTGTGGGCGTTTTTCTGTTGGTGACAGTGTTCACCTTTTTCTGGGTCGAGACCTTTTTTGCGCGCGGCGTGGCCGATGTCCGGCCCATGTTCGCCTGGATGCCGCTGCTGCTGATTTTTCTGGTGGCGGCGCTGACCATGCGCCAGTGGAGCGAGGAACAGCAGACCGGCACCCTGGAAATGCTGCTCACCCTGCCGGCTCGACCCGCGCAACTGGTGGTGGGTAAATTTCTGGCGGTGATGATTTTGGTCGTCGTGGCCCTGGCCCTGACCCTGTTCATTCCCCTTACCGTCGCCCTGCTGGGCAACCTCGATTGGGGGCCGGTGGTGGGCGGCTATCTGGCGGCGATTTTGATGGCCGCCGCTTATGTCGCCATCGGCCTGTTTATCTCGTCCCGTACCGACAACCAGATTGTGGCCTTGATTTTAACCGTGCTGCTGGGCGGGCTGTTGTATCTGGTCGGCACCCTCAGCATCACCCGCTTTCTGCCCGATTTTGTGGCCGAAATCTTCCGGGCGGTTGGCTCCGGCAGCCGCTTTGAAAGCATCGAGCGCGGCGTGATTGATTTGCGCGACCTGATGTATTACCTATCACTGACCGCGCTGTTCCTGACCCTCAACGTGGTCTCGCTGGACAGCAAACGCTGGAGCGCCGGGGAACAGACCCGCGCTTACCGCGAAGGGATGCTGCTCACCGCCGGGTTGATTGCCCTGAATCTGGTGGCCTTGAATGTCTGGCTGTACCCGGTCAACCGGGCGCGGCTTGATCTGACCGGCCAGCGCGAGTACAGCCTGTCGCAAACCACCCGCGATTTGCTGAACAATTTGCAGGAGCCGCTGCTCATTCGCGGCTACTTCAGCGAAAAAACCCACCCCCTGCTGGCCCCCCTGGCTCCCCGTTTGCGTGATTTGCTGCAAGAGTACCAGGTGGCCTCCAACGGTAAGGTGGTGGTCGAGATTGTGGACCCGCTGCAAGACCCGGAGAAGGAGCAAGAGGCCAACCAATCTTATGGCATCCAGCCGACCCCGCTCCAGGCGGCGGATCGTTACGGCGCGTCGGTGGTCAATGCCTATTTTGACATCCTCATTCGCTACGGCGACCAGAACGAGGTGCTCAACTTCCGCGATTTGATCGAAGTCCAGCCGACGCCCAACGGCCAGGTGGATGTACGCCTGCGCAACCCTGAATACGACCTGACCCGCACGGTCAAAAAGGTGGTCTACGGCTTCCAGAGTATTGACGCCGTGCTGGGGGCCATGCAGGAGTCGGTCAAGCTGACCCTCTACCTCACCCCCGATACCCTGCCCGAATGGCTCCAATCCACGCCCGATACCATCAAAAAGGTGGCCGAGGAAATCCAGGCCAAATCGAAGGACAAGTTTACCTTTGAAACGGTCAATCTGGACGACCCTGCCAGCCAGGTCAACCGCCAGACGATGGTGGACCAGTATGGCCTGCGCCCTATTGCCGCTACCCTCTTCTCCGACCAGACCTACTATCTGCACATGGTCCTGCAAATCGGCGACCAGGCGCAACTGCTGGCTCCTTCCGGCGAGTTCACCGAGGCCGATGTGCGCACCAGCATCGAGTCGGCCTCCAAGCGCGGCTCGTCGGGCTTCCTCAAAGTGGTCGGCGTGTGGACGCCACCGGACATGCCCCAGCCCAATGCCTTTGGGCAGCAGATGCCCTCGTTCAAGCAGTACACCACCATCAACCAGCAGTTGAGTCAGGATTACACCGTGCGTCCGATGGACCTGTCCACCGGGCAAGTGCCCGCCGATGTGGATGTGTTGGTGGTCATTGCGCCCCAAACTATGACCGACAAAGACCGTTATGCCATTGACCAGTATTTGATGCGCGGCGGGTCGGTGGTGGTGGCGGCGGGCAACTACGCCATCTCGCCCGATCAATTCAGCGGCAACCTCGGCCTCCAGCCCATTGACGGCGGCCTGCGCGACATGTTAGCCGGCTACGGCATTGACGTGCAGCAGTCGCTGGTGCTGGACCCGCAGAATGAGCCGTTCCCGGTGCAGGTGAGCCGCGACCTGGGCGGGCTGCAAGTGCAAGAGATCCAGGCCATGAATTATCCCTTCTTTGTGGATGTCCGCTCCAACGGCATGGACCCGCAAAGCCCGATTCTGGCTAATTTGCCGGCGGTCACGCTCAACTGGGCCTCGCCGGTGGTGGTGGACGAAGCCAAAAACAAGGACCGGACGGTCATCACCCTGCTCAAATCCAGCCCCGGCTCCTGGCTGCGCACCGATATCAATATTATGCCCGATACCCAAACCTATCCCGATCTTGGCTTCCCCGTCGAAGGAACCCAGGCGTCGCACCCGCTGGCCGTTTCGGTGCAGGGGGTGTTTGAAAGCTACTTCAAGGGCAAGCCGTCGCCGCTGGAGGCTCAGGCCCCCGCTGACCCCGCCAGCCCCTCGCCGCAGCCGACCGCCGCGCCGGTCAATACCATCGGCACGATTGAAAGCTCGCCCGATACGGCCCGGTTGGTGGTGATTGGCAGCGCCGAGTTTTTGAATGATCTGGTCTTTCAACTGTCATCCAACCTGACCCAGGACCGTTATTTGAACACCCTGCAGTTTATGCAAAATACGGTGGACTGGTCGGTGGAGGATTTGGATTTGCTGACCATCCGCTCGCGGGGAACGTCAGCCCGGGTGCTGGTCCCGCTGTCTGAAAGCCAGCAGTCCTTCTGGGAAGGGACGAATTACGTCCTGGCGCTGGTGTCGCTGGTGGCGTTGGGTCTCATCTGGCGCTGGCGGCGGCAAAACGAACAGCCGATGGAGTTGGTGCCACAGAGCGCGGTGTCGGTGGGCAGTCGGTAGTCAGTAGTCAGTAGTGGGAAATTACCCCGTCTACCGTCTCCCGTCTACTTTTTACAGGAGTAAAATAACCATGAGCAAACTTAACCAGATTTTGGCGATAACCTTAGTGGTGCAGGTGGTTTTGGCGGCGTTTGTGTTCTGGCCCCGTCCGGCGGCTTCGAGTGGAGGTGGCCCGCTGCTGCCCGATTATAAAGCGGCGGACGTGACCCGCCTGACCATCAGCGACAGCGAGGGCAAGACATTGGCTCTGGCCAAGAACGGCGAAAATTGGGTGCTGCCGGAGGCCGGCGATTTTCCCGCCGACGCAGCCAAAATCACCCCTTTGCTGGACAAGATTGAAAAAGTGAGAACCAACCGGCTGGTGACGCAAACCGAGGGCAGCCACGCCCGGCTCAAGGTGGCGGCGGCTGATTTCAACAGTCTGTTGGAGATTGGCTTGAAAGACGGAGCCGGCCACAAGCTTTATGTCGGCAGCTCCGCCGGGGCCAGCGCCACCCATGTGCGCGCCGATGACCGCCCGGAAGTTTATCTGACCGGCGATTTGACCAGTTTCGACGCCAATGTTCAGGCTTCGGCCTGGATCAATACCCTTTATTTCACCGTGCCCCAAACGGCTACCACGGGCCTGACCCTGGAAAACGCCAACGGTACCTTTGAATTTGTCAAAGAGGGCGAAACGTGGACGCTTAAGGGGCTAAAGGCCGGCGAAACGTTCAACGAGAACAACTTTACCAGCCTGCTCAGCCAGGCCGGCGGCATCAATATGAGCGAGCCGTTGGGCCAGACCGCAGAGGCAGCGTATGGGCTGGATAAACCGCTGGCGACGGTTACTCTGAAAACCACAGATAAAACTTACACTCTGACTATTGGGGTCAAGAGCGACGAAGATAACAGCTACGTGGTCAAATCCTCGGAGTCGCCCTATTACGTGCGGGTCGCGGAGTTTACCGCTCAAAGTTTCACCGATAAGAAGCGCGATGATTTCCTGCAGCCGCCGCCCACCACCGAACCCGGCGCTGAAGCGACGCCCGCGCCGTGAGAACCAAGTTGAATCCGAGGTTTCCAAAATCGCACCCTTCGATACGCGCTTCACTTCGCCCTTCGACAAGCCCTTCGACAGGCTCAGGAAGTTCTCAGGACGAGTTTCGCGCTACTCAGGATGCGATAGCCGAAAAGTCATCCTGAATAGCCGGAAATCATCCTGAGTAGGCCGAAGGCCGTATCGAAGGGTGATTTCCGAGCTATCCCGAATTCAGGTTATCAAATAAAAAGCTTCCGCAGGTTTGAAATCTGCGGAAGCTTTTTTATTAGGGACGATTGTAACTACTCAGCCCTCATGTCATTTCGAGGCCGTAGGCCGAGAAATCTCTATCGCGCTACATCGGCCTCGGAGATTTCTCCCTTCGGTCGAAGACATGGTTGAGTAGTTACGGACGATTTAACCCCGTCCGCTCATGGTCAAAGCCATCAGTGCTTTCTGGATGTGGAGCCGGTTTTCGGCCTGCTTGTAAATGACCGACTGCGGGCCGTCAATCACTTCGTCGTCTACTTCATGGCCCCGGTCAACCGGCATGCAGTGCATGTAAACGGCATGTTTTTTGGCCAGGTTCATCTTGGCCTGGGTGACTCGCCAGCTTTGGTTTTTGGCCGCCATCGCCTCTACTTCCGGCTCGTCCTCGGTGACCATGATCGGACCCCAGGATTTGGGATAGAGGAAGTCGGCGTTTTCAAAGGCGGCTTCCATGTCGTTGGTTTCGGTCAGGGTCACGCCGGCCAGTTCGGCATTTTTGCGGGCAGCTTCCATCACGTTGGGCATCAGATGATAGCCTTCGGGATAGGCCAGGGTCACGTCCATGCCAAAGCGCGGCATCAGCCACACCAGCGATTGGGGCACGCTGAGCGGGCGGACATATTTGGGGGCGTAGGTCCAGGAAATGACGAACTTGCGCCCGCGCAAATCGCGGCCAAAGAGTTCCATCAGGGTCATCAGGTCGGCCATGGCCTGGCAGGGATGGTCTACATCATCTTGCATGTTAAAGATGGGGGCATCGGCATATTGGGCCATTTCGTACAGATACTTTTGCCCTACATTGGTGCGGCAGTCGCGGATGGAAATGCCGTGGCCGTAGCTGCTCAGGACGATGCCGGTATCTTTGGCGTTTTCACCGTGGCCAATCTGGGTCGCTTTGGGAGTCAGGTAGACCGCGTGGCCGCCCAACTGGGTCATGCCGGTTTCAAAGGAGTTGCGGGTGCGGGTGCTCTCTTCAAAAAAGAGCATGTACAACGTTTTGGCCCGCAGGATGTGGTCGTGAGGCACGCCCATAGCAAACTCGCCTTTGAGCCGAAAGGCCAGGTCGAGCATGGTGTTCAGGTCTTCGACGGTCCAATCCTGGGTGGTGATGAAATCTTTTTGGAATAGTTTGGTGTTCATAATTTGTTTCTTCCTTCAATGGAAACGATAGAATTTATCCCCCTGATTGAGGCCAATTCTAAGCTTACCCCGCTGGCTTGTCAAACAGAACTATCTCAGCAAACTGGCTCCACTGCTCTGCGGCGGAGCCACAAGCGGGACGCTTAGTACAGGATTGCGTAAATTTGTCACCATTTAATGTGTTCGGCTCTTGACATGTCATTTCGAGCGCCAGCGAGAAATCTCCTCGCTCGCTATAACATTTTAGGCCGTGGCAATGAAGATTCCTCCCTGCGGTCGGAATGACATGACTTTTGCGTTAACAAGTGATACGTGATGCGTAATGCGTAAAAAGTCACGCAACACGCATCACGCATCACTTTTTGTCTCTTCCCGGTAAACGTATTCTTCATCAAACTGCCATTCCGGGATGGCTTCGAGTTCAACCTCGACACGGGGGTTGTTGGGGGCGATGCGTTTGACCAGGTGAATATCCACCACCCGGTTGTCGTTAACCCCCAGGGCGGCGAGAATGGCATCCTGGGTGATTTTGAGGCCGCCGTCCAGATCGCGGCGGAGCGGGGTTTCAAAATAAAAGTCCAGAAACAGGCCGATCCAGCCGGCTTTGAGCCGCTCGATAAAGGCGTCGGTGATAACGCCGTCCACACGCAGGCGGTGGAGGCGGCGGTCCACCTGCCGTTTGAAAGCCTCGTGCTCTTTCGACAGCACCCGGATTTTGCCCACCTGGGTATACTGGCTGTTAATACTGGGCGGCAGTGGCAGGGAAAAATGGATCCGTTGAATGTCGGTCATCATAAACTCCGTTACAACTACTCACTCGCTCAAGGCTAAGGCTGAGCCTTAGCCTTTGTTACTACCGCTGAGTCGCTACATTCTAGCATAGACAGGGGCAAGTTGGAAGACAGCCCCTGGAAAGATTGGAAATTTATTGAGATAAAGTGTATAATGAAAATCGCCACGCTAGACGGCTAAATGAATAGACTCAAAATGTATGGCTTAAAACGTAAGAATTTTTAGCAACTATCCTTTGCGTTTTACGTATCACTTCTCAAGGAGATTCAAACCCATGGCCCAATCTTTATTTCAAAAAATTGATACTCTGATCAAAGCCAACTTACACGCGATGGTAGATCGCGCCCTCGACTCCAATTCGGTGGCGGTGCTCGATGAGTACATTCGCCAGGCCGAAAACAACCTGGATGACCTGGAAGATGCCCTGGTCACGATCAAGGGGCAGGTCAAAACGCTCCAGCGCAAATACGAAACCTTTCAAGCCGAAGCCGAAGCCCTGGACCGCGATATTGACCGCCTGTTAGGTCTGGGCAAAGAAGATCTGGCCATGGCCGCGCAGAGCCAATACAACACCAAAGCCGACCTGGCCGAGGAGTATCGCAAGCAGTTTGAGCAGCAGAAAAAAGAGGCCGACAACCTGGCCGAAGCCCGGCTCAAACTCGAAGCCCGCCTGCGGACCATTCGCCAGGAGCGCGAGCATGTGTTGGGCCTGCTGGAACTGGCCAAAACCAAAGAGATTGCGGCCAAGAGCATGAAATCGCTCGACGCGCTGGAAGGCGTGGGTGATACCGACATCTCCCGTGTGGCCGATAAAATCCGGGAGCGGCTGGATCGGGCCGACGCCGAAGTGGAAATGCGGGCCGGCCGGCTGAACAATCAAATGGATGACGTGCTGGGCAAAGACCGGCTCGACAGCCAGTTGGCCGAACGCCGCCGCCGTCTCGGTCTGGGTCAGGACGAGCAGGCCGCCAGTTCGTCGTCGTAAGTATTAATAATCCTTAACAGCTTATTTTTTGAAACGTGAAACGTGATGAGTAAAGGCACGTTTCACGTTTCACGTTTAACCACCTATGCCCTCAGATATCAGAAAAGACCTGGAAAAACGGGCCCAACAGGCCATCCTCAAAAATATTGTCGAAAGTTACAAACAGCAGCGGGCTGATTGGAACAAAGACCCTAATATTATCAAGCAGCTTAGGGAGCGCTATACCTTTCACCCGGTTACGGCGGGCTTGATTGGCGGCACGCTGGTTACTTCCACTGTTCTCGGCCTTGTTTTGGGACCGCTGGCGGCTATCCCAACGGCGGTGTTGGGGCTTCTTCTGACGCCGTTATTTATCTATCGCGGCATTACCAACGAAGCCAACCACGCCAAAGCCGTAGAAGAGATGCTGCGGCCCAGAGTCGAATTCGATCCTGATTTGATTAAAGACCAAACCTTACGAGCTAAAGTAAATGAAGCCCTCAAATATTGGGAATTGATTGAAACCACCGTAGCCAAATCAGGGCAAGGCTCGATGCGCGACCGCTTTGAGCGGACCATCTACGAAGTGACCCACTGGCTGCAAGCGGTGTACGATTTAGCCGCCCGGGTGGATAAGTTTGAGTTGAATGAGGTTGTGAGACAGGATTTGCAGCGCGTGCCCACCGATATTCGCACCCTGGAACAAAAGCTGAACCGCGAAGACAGCCCCGAAGTGAAGCAGCAGCTTCAGCGGACCATCGCCGACAAGCGGCGGCAGTTGCAAACCCTGCAAAGCTTGGAAGATAATATGGAAAAAGCCAGCTATCAATTGGACAGCACCATTTCGGCGCTGGGCACGATCTACTCGCAGCTATTGCTGGTCGGCAGCAAAGACGAAGGCGGCAACCGGGTCAACCGGCTGCAAGACGAAATTTCGGACCAGGTGCAGCGGCTGGAAGACTTGAGCGAAGCGATGGATGAGGTTTACCAGAGCGCCAGATAATCTCTTGACAATCCAAAAAGCCCGGCTATGATTCTGTGATTGGTGCGACGTACTCTGCCCGTGAGGGCACTCAAAAGTGCGTCGCACCTTACTTTGACGAAAATTCAGTTTGGTGTTATACTACTAGAACAAATGTTCTTTACCAAATGTATGGCATCATTTCTGCTTAAACTTTGAGATGCTGCCATGTCCGAAAAATTAACCCTGCTGGCCCTGTTCGCCCATCCTGATGACGAAGCCTTTGGCACCGGCGGAACCTTGAGCAAATACGCCCACGAAGGCGTTGAGGTTCATCTGGCTATCGCTACGCGCGGGGAAGCCGGGGCGCTGGCTAACCCGGCCATCACCCTGACCCAGCCGATTGGCATGGTGCGCGAGCAGGAACTACGCCGCGCCTGTGCCTGTTATGGGGTCAAGCAGTTACATTTGCTGGGCTACATTGACGGCCAAACCACTGTTGCCCCACAAGCCGAGGCCGTTTACAAAGTGGTTGAGTTGGTCCGGCAGGTCAAGCCGCAAGTTATGCTTTCTTTTGGCCCCGATGGCGTCTACGGCCATTACGACCATCTGGCCGTTCATCGCTGGGCCACCGCTGCGGTTCAACTGGCCGCCGAGCCTGACTGTTGGCCGGAAGCGGGGCCACCCCATCAGGTGGCCAAGTTTTATCACCGGGCTATACCGCAGGAACAACTGGTTCAGATGCAGCAAATGACCGGCCGGACTTATGTGATGATGGACGGGGTGCCGTTTCCGTTTATGGGCTATCCGCAGGAACGGATAACTACCATGCTTAACGTGCGCGACTACGTTGAGCATAAACTTAAAGGGATTCGCTGCCACGCCACCCAGATTGATCCGGCCAGCCCCTACCTCCAGGAAACGTTTGACCTGGAGTCTTTTCCCTGGTTCTGGCAGGAAACCTTTATCCTGGCCCAGGCGATAGAGGGATTATTCCCTGCGGTGGGGGAAAATATCAAAGAAAATGATCTGTTTGCGGGCTTGAGGTAACTATGGCTAACCCTTCCGTTTCTGTTTTAACCCAGTATCTCAAAGCTCAATTGGCTTACCTGGCTATTTTGCGCGAGTATCACCAGCACGGCGACAGTCCCTACGTAAAATCGGCCCTGAGTTTTGCCATCGAAGATGTGCAGGAAGGCATTGCCCGCGTGGCCAGCCGGCTGCGCCAGTTGGGTCAGCCGGTGCTAGATCAAAGTTTGGATGAGGCCGGTGAAAAATTGGTGCGGCAGTGGCGCATCCGCCGCGGCACGGAAGATAAATTGAAGTTTGTACGGCAGGGCTTTAAAAATCAACTGGAATGGTATGGAACGCGGCTGAAGGAACTGAAAGACGATGCCGACTCCCAGGCCATCCTGGTCGCCCTGGCCGAGCAGCTCCGGGTCCGGCTGGAGCGCTGGGAAATTTTAATGAAGGAAATGAAGGTTTTATTGGACTAATTTGTATCATAATGCAGTTACGTAACAACTTCATAAGGCAGTCTGGAAAACTGGCTAAGTAGTCACCAACCTTCCAGTCTTCCCATAGAAAGAGCGTCGGAATAAAGTAGGAAAATAGGCTTAGAAAAGCCCTTTACAAATCAAGAATTCTCGGGTATAATAGCAGCAATTAATTGCGAATATATTCGCCGCTGTGACCGGGACCCGAATAAGGTCTCTGTTTTTTTATTGGTTCTCCCTCGTTATAACCTCGCGAGGGTAGAGTTAAAAATCTCCAGATCTTGCTTTACAGTTAGCACCCTGCCGGATCCAGTTTGACGATAGCGGGCTAGGTAAGCCGCTTTTCTACCCT
>JAAUSP010000168.1 GCA_012032575.1 Anaerolineales bacterium
AGAGAATGTACATCAGTTTGCCAAACATGATCCCCCCTGCGGTATCGAGGACAAAGGCCAACAGACCAACCCCCAAAATGAGCAGGGTGTCTATCTTGATAAAGTTATTCCCTTCCATGGTCCCGCCGATGCAGAGGCCCAAAAAGAGAGTAGCGATATTGGCAATTTCATTCTGGGCGGCTTTGCTGAGCCGGTCAACCACACCCGTTTCGCGCATGAGGTTGCCCAGCATCAGGGTTGCAATCAGCGGTGAAGCGACCGGGCCAGCAGCGAGATGATGATGGTGACGCTAATCGGGAAAAGGATACGCACGGTCCGGGAAACTTCCTTTTGGGTATAGGGCATGCGGACCTTACGTTCTTCATCGGTGGTGAGAAAACGCATCACCGGCGGCTGGATAATCGGCACCAGCGACATGTAACTGTAAGCGGTCACGGCGATGGCCCCCAGCAGATGGGGCGCTAGCTTGGTCGAAACGTAGATGGCGGTTGGTCCGTCAATGGCCCCGATAATGCCGATTGAGCCGGCTTCATTCATATCAAAGCCCAAAAGAAGGGCCAGGATCAGGGTGACAAAGATGCCCAGTTGTCCGGCTGCGCCCAGGAGAGCCATTTTGGGCATTTCCAGCAGCGGCCCGAAATCGGTCATCGCCCCAATGCCAATAAAGATGAGCAGGGGGAACAGCTCTGTTTCGATCCCAAACTTGTACAGAACACCCAGAAAGCCGTGCTCACTGGTGATGCCGGTCAGGGGTAAATTGGCCAGGAAAGCGCCAAAGCCTATCGGCAGCAGCAGCATGGGTTCGTAATCCTTGGCTACGGCCAGATAAATCAACACGCCGCCGGCGATCATCATGACCACGTTTTGCCAGGTCAGGCTGGCCGGGGCAGACAGGAGGATACTCAGATTACTAAAATCCATGATATGCCCTCCTAGGCTCCATCTACCTGGAAGGTTACTAACACCTGGCCGTGGGCCACGGTTGTACCTTCGCTGACTTCGACAGTAGCTACCACCCCGTCGCGGGGGGAGCGGACAGCGTTTTTCATCTTCATGGCTTCCAGCGTCATCAAAGGCTGGCCATACTTGACCCGGTCGCCGGGTTTCGCTTTGACTTCAATGATGTTGCCGGGCATCGGCGCTTTGAGATGCGGCACGGTTGGGCCGGCTGGTCCTGCTGGCGTAGGCGCTTTTTCAGGGGCGGCGGTTTCCCGCACCACCGTATCGAGCGCTGCGGCGGGCGCATCGCTGGGTCTGGTAACCATCTCAGCCGCTTCTACGTCTACCACGTAGGGTTGGCCGTTAACATTCACTGTCACCGGCGAACTGGTCAGGCTGCCCAGTACCTCAACCAGATATCCTTTACCATTGACGGTAACTTTCACCCGCCGGCTTGATAAAACATTCCCATTCATAATTCAATTTCTCCCTCGTAATGATAAGCTGCCCAGAGGAATTTGGTCTAATCGTCCTCCAACCCACCACGGGCTGTGCCCCTTTTCCAGATCAACCCCCAGGTCGCTCCGGCACAATTCGTAAGAATGAAGATGGGCCAGAGCAATGGCGATGGCAGCAGCGATTTCCTCGTCGGTCGTGTCACGGTCCATCTGGCTGACGGCTGAGTGGGTTTGGAACTCGTCTTCCTCTTCCGCTTTGGGTTTGGGCGGAAAGAGGTATTCCAGCAGCAGAATCAGCCCGATAAACAGGCCCAGGGCGGTAAAGGTGATGCCCAGGCCCATGATCATAATGGCGAAGCCTTGTCCAAGGTTTTCCAAGGTAATATCCTCTTTCTATGGCCTATAGTGGCATCGTGCCATGCTTCTTGGGCAACGACTTGGCTCGTTTGTCGCGCAGCAGTTCCAGGGCGGCAATCAGGCGTGGCCGGGTTTCGGAGGGAACAAGAATATCATCTATCGCCCCGGCTGCGGCTGCGGCATAGGGTTTGGAAAATTTATCCCGATATTCTTTGGCCAACTGCGCCCGCATGGCGGCCGGATCAGCCGCTTCTTTGATCTGGCGGCGATACAGGATATTGGTAGCTCCATCCGCGCCCATGACCGCGATTTCGGTGGTGGGCCAGGCAAAGACTAAATCGGTGCGGATGTATTTGCTGCCCATCACCACATAGGCCCCGCCATAAGCTTTACGCGGGATAACCGTGATTTTTGGCACGGTGGCTTCGGAATAGGCATAGACAATTTTGGCTCCGTGCCGGATAATGCCGCTGTGCTCCTGATGGACGCCGGGCATATAACCGGGCGAGTCTACAAAGGTGATAATGGGAGTATTGAAGGCATCGCAGAAGCGAATGAAGCGGGCAATTTTGTCCGAAGCATCAATATCAATCACCCCGGCCATAATCATGGGCTGTTGGGCCACTATCCCAACCACCTGCCCGTGCAGACGGGCAAAGCCGACAATGGCGTTTTGGGCAAAAAATTCCTGAACTTCCAGGAAACTCCCCCGGTCAAAGACCGCGTTGATGACCGTCTTCATATCATAGGCTTCGTTGGGATTGGTCGGGACAATGGTATCAAGCAGGGTTTCCATGCGCCAGGGATCATCGGTGGGGGTGATTGCGGGAGGCGGCTCCAGGCTGTTGAGCGGCAGGTAGCCAATGAGTTGGCGGGTCAGGGCGAGGGTTTGATCCTCGTCGTCGCTGACAAAGTGAGCGACACCGCTGACAGCCGCGTGAGTCATCGCGCCGCCCAACGTTTCCACGTCAACCGCTTCACCGGTGACAGCTTTTACCACCTCCGGCCCGGTGATGAACATCTGGCTGGTGCCTTTGGTCATCAGGATGAAATCGGTCAGGGCCGGTGAGTAAACAGCCCCACCGGCGCATGGTCCCAGAATCAGACGCTAATCTGGGGGACCACGCCGCTGGCCTGGGTATTGCGCCAGAAAAGCTCTCCGTACGCACCCAGGCTGTAAACGCCTTCCTGGATGCGTGCCCCGCCGGAGTCATTCAGGCCAATAACCGGTACGCCAGCTTCCATCGCCAAATCCATAATTTGGGCCACTTTCTGACCGACCGCTTCCGAGAAGGAGCCGCCCAGAATGGTGAAATCTTGCGAAAAGACACAAACCCGCCGGCCATCAATTTTGCCAAAGCCGGTCACCACGGCGTCGCCGGGTTGGTCTTCTTTGTCAAGGCCGAAATCGGTGTGGCGCTGCACCCGGTAAGCCCCAATTTCCCGGAAGGTGCCTTCGTCGAGGAGCCGGGCAATGCGCTCACGAGCCGTGAGTTTGCCCTTGTCGTGCTGCGTCTTAACCCGCTCCTCGCCCCCGCCCTGAACAATTTTTTTGCGATAGTCTTGTAGTTCGGTAATGAGTGCCGCGTGGCTGTTGGCGGCCGCTGCGGCCGGCATTTCCGCTAACTTTGCTTGTTCTTCCATGATCAGTCACTCCCTCGTTATTTTCTCAAGAAAAAGAATTTGCCGCTCTCGGCCACACTGGCGGCGATGATAGCTTTACCCAGGTCAATCAGGATAAACGGCGCGACGCCGCCCAGCCAGGCTTTTTCCACACTGCCCAGCATTGCCCCCAGCCAGCCAGCCCCCACCAGGTAGATGACCAACATCCCGGCGATACCGGCCAGGAAATTACCCCACCAGCTTTTGGCCGAGAAGCGCTCGGCCAGCCAGCCGGCTACAAAAGCAGCCGGCACAAAACCGATCAAATAACCGGCGGTTGGACCAAAAAAGGCCGCCGGACCCACAGCTCTGGCATCGAGGGGCAAACCGGCGGCAATCAAGCCCAGATAAGCCAGTTGCGCCCAGGCGCCACCGCGCGCACCCAAGACCAGGCCGGACAAGACCACGGCCAGCGTTTGCAGGGTGACCGGTACGGGGGTGAAGGGCAGGGGAATGGTAATCCGGGCGGTGAGGGCAGTAATCGCTGCAAACACCACGATGACGGCAATCTTGAGCCAAAGCGTTTTGTCCAGTTGTGAGGACAGAGTTCTGAAATTGGTACTATTATTCATTGTTTTGAACCTTTCTCCAGTTTACTTAAAATTTATTTTACGCTCTTCAATTGAGCCACAGCCTCAGGGGAATTGGTGGGCGGGGCCTCTTCGATGACTGAGGATTCTTGGCCCCTGTTCTTAAAAAAGAGAACCTGCACTCCCTTAAAAATGAGCTTGAAGATAACAATAATCGGATGGAACAACCACTCGACCAATTCATTGATGTGGCCCATGCCCTCGGCCAGCCAGTATAAGACCGGCCGGAGTAACTGCAAAATCGGAATACGCGCATAGGCAATACACAAGAGCAAGGTACCGAACGAAATCGCAAATTTCTCCCAGGCGGCAATATGAACTTCGAAAAATTCGGCAATCAGCAGCTCAATCCCAATGTTGAGAACGATAATATAAGCGGCTTGCTCCAAAATGGGTTCACGCTGGATCATCCAGGTAAAGATGGTGGCAGCAAAGCGCATCGTGACGATACCCAGGGCCACCCCGACCATAACCACCCATAATTGATCAGATAAGGCCACCGCTGCCACCACATTATCCAAACTAAAGGCCAGGTCGGCCAGTTCCAGGTTCAGCACAACGGCCCAGAAGCTAACCCCTACCTTGCGGCTAAACCCTTCAGCCCCGTCGCCTTCGTCTTCCTCTTCTTTACCAACATTTTTAGCCAGATTCTCAAAGGCCAGTTTAATCAGATAAGCCGCGCCCAAAATTTTCAGGAAGGGGTTGGCAATAACCCAGGCGGCCAGGACCAGCATTAACCCCCGGCCTAAATAAGCGCCCAACAGACCCACCTTGAGGGCTGCCGCTTGCTGCATCCCCAGGTAGCGGTTGGTAAAAGGTAGCAAAAATTTGAACGGCCCCGGATAAGGTACGGGCTTATCATTGGGCAGGACTGAAACCATTGCCCCCAAAACGGCGGCATTATCTATGGAGAGAATGCCCTCCAGGAAAATCAACTGGATGATAATTGTAATTAAGCCTATGGCATCTGTTGCATGCGCAGGATGTTCCATAGTTTGTCTCCCTTCTTATTTTTTTAAGTATCTGACCGACACAAAAGCCATTAATCTAATGCTTGCAGTTTGGCCTGAGCTTTAGCGACTTTATCCTGTAGCACGAGCATACGAGTGTTCAAATTGATCCGCTCCGCTGCTCCGGCAGTTTCCGCCTTGATTTGCAGCATTTCTATCTGCGTTCGCAAGGCCGCAATTTGCTCGTTAGCTTTGGCACGTTCAGCCGCCCCTACGGTCGCCAATTCGGTCTGCAATTGGTTGATTTCAGTAGACCAGCCGGCAACCTGATTTTCGAGCTGAACTTTCAGGGTGGCCTTGGCTGCCACTAATTGATCTTCCAGCACCGGGATGCGTGCGGCGACGGCTGCTTTGTCAACAACACCGGGAATGGCCGCGTAAGCCTGTAAGTCTTTGATGGCTTCTTGCCAGGCAGCAATTTGTAATTCGCGTAGGGTTTCTAATTCTGTCTCAGCCGCGGCCACTCTTGTTTGCAAGATGGCAATGCGTTCAGCCGCTTCTGTTTCGCCGGGTGGCAGGGTTGGTTCCTCCATCGGGCCGACAAAGCGTTTTAAGGCGACTGTCCGCGAGTCGACCGGGCCAGTGCTGGCCGGTCTCATCTGCAACTCTCTGGCTTTGAGGTCCTCAATTTCAGCTTGCAACCCGGTCAGGTTAACTTCGATTTGCCGGTATAACTTGTCCCGGATTTCGCGCCGGTAGGTCCGGGTGGCTTCCAGTTCAGCCAAAATTTCAGCCTGGGTGGCTGCGGGCGCAGTTTCGGCTTTAACTTGCAAGGTTGTTATTTTGTCGGTGCAGACCTGGATTTCAGTCTTCCACAGGGCATGCAGTTTTTCTTGCGTTCGGCGCAGTTTGGTGCGTAAGTTCACAATCTGATTCCTGGCTTCCTTGTGCCCTTTTCCCCCCCTGGTTGTTTCTTGCAGCTTCAACCGTTCGATTTCGGCTTGCCAGGCAGCCAGTTGTTCCTCCAACTGGGCGGCTGGAGAGGTATCGCTCACAACCGTCCCCACTGCGGCCAGATGGGCAGCCAGTTCTTCCTTTAAAACATGCCGGATGATATGGCCATTGAAGCGGGTTAAGCCTTGAATAATTTTATCAATCCAGTTTTTTTCAGCCAATACGATCAGGGCTGAAGTACCCGGCTGAAGACTGGCTTGCAAATCGCTCAAATAATCGTCGGGAAAGCCAAAATCAATCGCGTGGGCGGCTACTCCCCCGGTGGTAGCCCCGGCTACAGCCCCAACCACCGCCCCGACCGGCCCGCCGACCAGGCCAATCAATCCGCCCACAATGGCCCCAAACAAAGCGCCCTGTTTGAGACTAACGTCTCCCATCTCTTTGGCAGAGATGCGGCCCTCTTTGTTTTTTACCAGTACGGCCGCATTACGCAGCGAGATACGGCCTTCGTCTACAAGGCGCTGTAGAGCCTGTAGTGCCTTCAAAGCAGTGCTCTCCTCAGCAAAAGCTAAAACGAGCAGTTCCGTTGGGACACTCATATACAAACCCTCCTTTACTTAAGGTTACAATACCAAATAAATAATAAAAAACTCAGTCACTATAGCCTGACTGCTTATCAATGCGATGGTGTTTTAATAAAGAGGCCCGAGACACTTACTTGAGAGTGTACTCGGGCCGGTTTAACAGCGATGAGGTCAGGATAAATCATCTTCTCATTGCATGTGTTATATCAATTTAACCTCGCACCATTTTTGGCACGACCCCAGAAGCAATTGCTTGCCCCACCATCTTTGACGATGGCGCAACAGCGGCCCGACTGTTGCAATTGATAAATATTAACTTGATAAGATTTTATTTACCAAGCATAACAGAGTTACTCAAAAGATTGTAGTGATTAATATCACCGCCAACCAGGATGAATGTCACAATCAATTAATTTATGGTAATTGGATCATTACTAACTCACCTTACGCAGCAATCCAGACTTTAGTCTGGGAAAGCCCCAATAAATTCGGGGCGCCTCCCTGGGAAACTGCGTAAGATAAGTTGCTGATTGACTTGACTACGAAAAAAGGGAGGTCGAATAGACCTCCCTTTTTTGTCAGGGGTAGTATGAAGTAGTGAGTTTGATGGGGTGCGCTATTTTTGCATCGCCCAATATCCTTCACCGGATTTGTTCCAGGCCGAGGACTTTTTGGTTCTTTCCAGGCTGTTGATTCGTTCGGTTAAAAGCTCAACCTGTTTTCTTAACTCTTTTACTTCGTCTGTCTGCACCGGGGCGGATAATGGCAGTACTGCTCTGGACTCCTTATCCACCTGCCCGACAACAGCCTTGAACTGTTTGACGTTCCATTCGAGGGATTGGAACATCAGGTTGGCATAACTCTGGGTGAACTGCTCAAAAAACTTAAAGCTGACAAGATAAGGTTGTGTTTGCTCCATCATATCACCTCTTTGTAATAGACTTGAGAGACAATTGCTCTGTTGAAATTTCCTGAGTCTATTATCCTCCCAATGAGTTACAGTTGAGTTGCAAACACAACCCTATAACTTCAATTCATTTTCAAGCTACCCTGTTGATAGATGTTCGTGCTGCTCAGCAGGCCGGGTGTCATTTTTGCCTTATAGCTTACCAATTACCGCTAATAGCACACCGGCAGCCACCGCCGACCCGATCACCCCGGCCACATTTGGCCCCATCGCCTGCATCAAAACGAAATTGTTGGGGTCTTCCTCGTGGGCCACCAATTGAGATACGCGAGCCGAGTCGGGTACAGCCGATACTCCGGCCGAACCGATTAACGGGTTGATCTTGTCTTTTGAGAGTAAATTCATCAGTTTAGCAAACATCACCCCACTGGCGGTAGCGATCCCGAAAGAAAAAGCGCCCAGAGCAAAAATGGCGATAGATTGGGGTTTCAGGAAAGTATCGGCCTGGGTACTGGCCCCAACGGTGAGGCCCAGCAGAATGGTCACGGTGTCAATGAAGGGGTTGCGGGCAGTCCGGGCCAATCGCTCGGTCACGCCGCACTCTTTCAAGATGTTGCCAAAGAACAGGAAGGCTAATAACGACAAAGCGCCGGGCGCAATCAGCACGCAGATGATCATGCCAATGATTGGGGAACAGGATGCGCTGTAATCTGGAAGGGGGTAGGGGGCGGGGGCATGCGGATCAGGCGCTCTTCGCGGGTGGTCAGCAACTTCATAATCGGCGGCTGGATGACCGGCACCAGGGCCATATAGGAGTAAGCCGATACGGCAATGGCTCCCAACAAATCGGGGGCCAGCCGGGTTGATAGAAAGATAGCCGTCGGTCCATCGGCCCCGCCGATAATTCCGACGGAAGCAGCCGCCCGGAGTAAACGTACCGCCGGATCTGTCTCGGGATTGGTGGGGTCAATTGCAAAACCCATCCCGCCTGGCACTATTGTACCAATCAGGATAACCCCAATTAAGGTTACGAAGATGCCTATCTGCGCCGCAGCACCCAACAAAATCAAACGCGGCTGGGCAATCAGGGCCGAAAAATCGGTCATAGCCCCGATGCCTAAAAAGATCAACGGGGGATAGACGCCCTTGATGACCCCGAAATAGAGGTAGTTGAGCGAACTCCCCTGCTCATAAATTCCAATCTGCAAGCCTTTGACAAAGGGCATATTGCCGACCACGATGCCAAAACCAATCGGCACCAGCAGCAGCGGTTCATAATCCTTGACGATGGCCAGGTACATAAAAAAGAAGCCGACCAGGATCATGACGACATTGCCCCAGGTTATATTGGCAAAGCCGGTGTATTGGATGTAGCTCCACACCTCTCGGCCAATCTCGGTAAAGAATTCCACGGGTTGCCTCCTCCGGCCTTACTCAAAAATGACCAGGACCTGGCCTTGTTGTACCGGATCGCCGGCTTTGACCATGATTTCTTTTACTTTGCCGTTGACCGGCGAGCTGATGTTGGTGTTCATCTTCATCGCCTCAATGACCACCACCGGCTGATTCTCCTTGACCGTATCGCCCACCTTAACCTTCACATCGTGGACAAGCCCGGCAATGGGCGAGGTCAATTCATTGGCCGCGCCGCTGGTAGGGATTGGAGCGGAAGGTTGTCTGGCCGGGGCTGGGGCCGGCCCCGCTCCCATAGGGGGGGCGATTTGGTTCATCGGCATAGCCGTCAGACCGTAACCGTAGGCTGCCCCGCCTTCATCGTCATCTTCCAATATTTCAACGTCAACATCATAACTGACACCATTAACGGTGACACGTAATTTTTTCACAGGTAAATCCTCCCTCAGAATAAAGATAGAGTAATTGTTTCACAGTATATAACCGGGTCTGTTAGCCCTGACCCTCTGAAATTAACGTTTCACAGTGTGTGAAGCCATAATACTGGCCCTTCCCTGCACTGCCCAGGCTGCGCCCGGTTGGGTGCTGCGGTAGCGAATCCGCCGGATGCGCCCCCGTTTGCCTACGGCGACCACCACCGCCGCTGATATTGCAGCCATCACTTCCGGAGTTAAAGCGCCGGGTGTTTCGGCTGGGGCGCCAATCTCCTCCTGGTGTCCATGTCCATGCCCGCTGCCACCAAACTTCTCCAACCACGGCGTTAGCCGCTCGGTGAGCTTCAGGACATAGATAATCAGGGTCAGAGCTGCAAAGACCACCCCTATGCCAATAATGGTGATTTGAAGACCAAAAACCAGCAGATTTTGATTTTCCATAACTTTGCCTCTTTTACAGGGGGATCAACCCATGCTTTTTCTGCGGCCGGATTTCTCGTTTGGTGCGCAGCGACTCCAGGGCCAGACTGAGATAGCGCCGGGTGTCTTTAGGTTCAATCACATCGTCAATCAGATTGCGCGACGCGCCCACATAGGGGTTGGCAAATTCGGCTTCGTATTCGGCAATGAATTTTTTGCGGGCCGCTTCGGGATTGTCGGCTTTCTTGATTTCACTGCCGTAGATGATATTGACAGCGCCGGCTGCACCCATCACCGCCACTTCGCCGGTGGGCCAGGCAGCCACCCGGTCGGCCCCCAAATCTTTGCCGCACATGGCCAGGTAAGCCCCGCCGTAAGCCTTGCGCAAAATAATGGTAATCTTGGGCACAGTGGCCGCCGAATAGGCAAAGAGCATCTTGGCCCCGTGCCGAATGATGCCGCCGTACTCTTGCTGCACCCCCGGCAGAAAGCCGGGTACATCCACCAGGGTGACAATTGGGATGTTAAAGACATTGCAAAAGCGGACAAAGCGGGCAATTTTATCCGAAGCATTGATGTCCAGCGCTCCGGCTGAGACCATCGGCTGATTGGCGATAATCCCGACCGATTGGCCGTTGACCCGGGCAAAGCCGACGATGGCATTGGGGGCAAAATGCTCCTGAATTTCCAGGAAATCCCCGCCATCTATCAGGCGCACAATGACATCTTTGACATTATAACTTTCGCGTGGATCATCAGGAATGATGGTGTTCAGGGACCTGTCTTCGGCAAAAACAATCTCGCCGGTGCCATATTCAGGCGGGTCTTCGACGTTGTTGCTGGGCAGGAAACTCAGCAATTTCTGGCAGATTTGGATGGCGTGCTGATCATTTTCGGCAATAAAATGGACATTGCCGCTGTGAGCTTCCTGGGCATACGCGCCGCCCAACTCTTCATCCGAGACAACCTCGCCGGTTACTTCTTTGATCACCTGCGGGCCGGTAATAAAGAGTTTGCCGGTCCCTTTGACCATGATGATAAAATCCATCAGGGCGGGCGAATAGGCCGCACCACCGGCGCAGGGGCCGGCAATAATGGCTATCTGCGGCACCACCCCCGATAGCAACACGTTGCGATAAAAAATGCGCCCATACCCGCTCAAGGCGTCAATGCCTTCCTGGATACGCGCACCGCCGCTGTCGTTGATAATGACCAGAGGGCTGCCGCTTTTGATGGCCATTTCCTGAACCTGACAAATTTTGTTGGCATGCACCTCACCCACCGAACCGCCGGAGACGGTAAAATCCTGCGAGGCTACCAGGACCTGGCGGCCTGCACCGTGCCAATCCCGGTGACAACGCCGTCGGCCGGCATTTCCTGGTCGGCCAGGCCAAAGCGAGTGGCGCGATGCTGGGCAAATAAAAACATTTCTTGAAATGTATCCGGGTCAAACAGCAGGGAAATACGTTCACGGGCGACCAGTTTGCCGCTTTCGTGCTGCTTGGCAATCCGTTTCTCCCCGCCGCCGGCCCAGAGGCGTGATTTTATTTGTTGTAACTGTTCAATTTTCTCTTTGGTGGTCATAAAAAGCCCCCTAATCCTCTCTAAAAATTATAAAGGGTGACATTTAACACTGCCACCCCATTGTTCTGGTTCAATTTTATTGGAGCATATTCATTCTAAATAAATGTTTGCCGCTTTCGGCAACTCCGGCCGCTACAGCCGCTTTGCCCAGATCAAGCAGAATAAAGGGGGCTACGCCACCCAACCAGGCTTGCTGCCAACTGCCTAACATCACGGCCAACCAACCGGCGCCCAACAAATAAATAGCTAACATCCCGGCTATGGCGGCGACAAAATTACCCCACCAACTGCGGTCAGTCAGGTGCTCGGCCAGCCAGCCGGCGATAAAAGCAGCCGGCACAAAGCCGATCAAATAGCCGGCGGTGGGGCTGAAAAAGGCCGCCGGGCCAAGCCCTCGGGCGTCGAGGGGCAGGCCGGTGGCAATCAATCCGAGGTAAAGCAGTTGGGCCAAAGCGCCGCCCCGCGCCCCTAACACCAGGCCGGATAAAACCACAGCCAGGGTTTGCAGGGTAATCGGTACGGGGGTAAACGGCAGCGGGATAGTGATGCGGGCAGTCAGCGCCGTTATGGCCGCAAAGATGATTGTGACCGCCACCCATAACCAGAGCGTCTTGCTAAGATAAGCGGGCAAAGTTTTGGTATTGATATTTGTGTTCATTAGAAAACTCCTTTCCTCCGAAAAAATTTATTGCTGTTTACTTAAAGATCACTGTCAATGGCTAACCTCGTAGGGTCTGCCTTGATCCAGGCTTACTTATCAGTCAGCCTTTAAGTCCTTGCTGTTCATAAAGGCTGAACTGTTTATAACTTGAACAGGTTTACCGGCTGCTTACTTTTATCAGCAACTTAGAAATATTTTACTTTACAAAATCCGTGAAACCGCAGCATCGTTGCTCGTGAGTCGAACTGGTGTTGAAAAATCAGAAGTAAACCCCCCATTTTCTGAAATGCCCAGAAATTTTTAACTTGTTTTTTATAGGTTAACCGATTCTAATGAAAATGATAGTGAGTAATGTCACAAGCATGGAAGATAGATGTCATTTTGGAGCGGGTATTGATAAAAGAAAATGAGCACGAATTAGAGGTTCGTGCTCATTTTTGACTGCGTCAACTAAATCTGATTTATTCGACCAGCCCTGCTTCCACCATCGCCAGGTAAACTTTTTCGGCGGTGAAGGGCGGTGAACCGACCCGCAGGCCGATGGCATCGTAGATAGCGTTGGCAATGGCCGGGATGGTTGGCACCATCGGATGCTCGCCGACGCCGCGCGCGCCAAAGGGACCGTCATCCTGCGGCACTTCGACCAGGATGGCATCAATCTGCGGCGGCGCGTCGGCGCTGGTGGCGATGCGATAATCCACAAAACTGGGGTTTTGCAGCACCCCCGTTCTTAAATTGCAGACTCTCAAACAGGGCGGTGCTCATGCCCTGGACAAAGCCGCCCTCCACCTGAGCCTTGGCCAGCTCCGGGTTGATGGCTTTGCCCAAATCAAACGCGGCGGCGGCCCGCAGAATTTCCAGCCTGCCGGTCTCCATATCCACTTCCAGTTCGACCGCCTGAGCGCCGGTAGTGTAGTGAACCACGGCCCGCTCGCCCTGGCCGGTTTCAGCATCCAGGCCGGTCACGTAGGTCGGCATAAATTTGCCCCGGCCCACAATTGGCCCGCCGATCCAACCGCTGGCATTGGGCTTGGGCATACCATAAATCACCATATCCTTGAGGGGGATGGTTTCTTCACTTTTAAAGGAAACCACCTCGCCGTTGATAATGTCCAAATCTGCGGGCTGCTCGTTCCAGGCTTCGGCCACCACGTTGAGAATTTGCTCGCGGGCATCGCGGGCGGCGTTGACCACGGCATTGCCCATGCTCCAGGTCAAGCGGCTGGCAACGGTCTGCCATTCGTAGGGGCTGTACTGGGTGTCCACCGGCCCGGCAATGCGAATCCAGTCGTAGGGCACGCCGAGGGCGGCGGCGGCCATCTGAGCCATCACCGTAAAAGTCCCCTCGGCCAATTTCCTGCCCGCC
>JAAUSP010000169.1 GCA_012032575.1 Anaerolineales bacterium
CGTCTGTTTTCAATGGGCGGCGAGCGGTTATCTTTGATGTCGAAGCGATTGGGCGCTACGCCAGCAGTTGATCGAAAGTTTAGGAACAGAGCTGGCAATGGGGGTCTTGACTCGTTTTGGCTACAGCCAAGGCCGGGGTGATGCCGCTATGCTGGCCGAAACCTTTAATTGGGAAACCGATATGGATTGGCTGGCCGCCGGTCCCAGTCTGCATATGCTGGAAGGTGTGGTCCAGGTTCTGCCTGAGTTTATAGAGTTCAATCGCGAAACCGGTAGTTTTTATATGCACGGCGCATGGCTCAATTCCTACGAGGCGGAGGAACATTTAAGGCGCTTTGGGCAGAGTACCCAGCCTGTTTGCTGGACTTTAACCGGCTATGCGTCCGGTTATGCCACCCGTTTCTTTGGAAAAGAGTTATTGGCTATCGAAACAGAGTGTGTGGGTAAAGGAGATTCCCGCTGCTATTGGGAAATTCGCCCCATTGATGATTGGGGAGCCGAAGCAGAACCCTACCGCGCCGCCTTGAAGCAGATAGATGTAGCCAACCAGTTGGTTGAAACCAATCAGCGGCTGCAGAAACAAATTGCCGAAAACACCCGCCTGTTCCAACAAACCGAGGCTATTGTGGCCGAACAGGATCGGCTTCTGGCCGAGTTACGGAACCTGTCCAGAGCGGTTGAGCAGAGCCGGAATACCATTGTTATCACCGACACCCAGGGCCATATCGAATATGCCAACCCCCGCTTCTCCGAAACTACCGGCTACACCCTCGAAGAGGCGATAGGCCAGCATACCCGCATCCTGAGTTCGGGCGAAACGCCTCAGAACGAATACAAGCAGTTGTGGGAAACCATTACGGCTGGCAAAGAATGGCGGGGTGAGTTTCATAACAAAAAGAAGAATGGCGACCTCTACTGGGAGGCTGCCTTTATTTCGCCGATCAAGAATGTGGCGGGTGAGATCACCAATTTTCTGGCGGTTAAAGAAGATATTTCGGACCGGAAACGGACCGAAGAAATCAGGGCCGACAACGCCCGCCTGAATGCCTTTACCGCAGAAGTTAGCTTGGCCCTCACTCAAGGTACGGTGCTAACTAGCATGCTCAATACATGCGCCGAAGTCATGGTGAATCATCTGGACGCGGCTTTTGCCCGAATTTGGACGTTCAATCCTGCCGAGAATATGCTGGATTTACAAGCCAGTGCGGGCATGTACACCCACCTTGATGGGCCGCACGGGCGTGTGCCGCTGGGTAAATTTAAAATTGGCCTGATTGCTCAGGAACGCAAACCGCACCTGACCAATGCAGTGCTGGATGATCCCCGTGTGGGTGATAAGGACTGGGCCGAACGGGAAGGTATGGTCGCCTTTGCCGGTTATCCGTTGATCGTTGAGGATCGGCTGGTTGGGGTGATGGCAATGTTTGCTCGCCATGCGCTGGCCGACACAGTTTTGGACGCCATGCAAGCGGTAGCCAATATGGTCGCCCTCTCTATTGAACGCAAGAAAACTGAACAAACCTTAACCAAACGCGCCGCCGAGTTGGAAACAATCGCCCGGGTCAGCACAGCCGCCGGCTCACTTTTGGATACAGACAAGCTGTTACAAGAAATAGTAGACCTGACCAGGCAAAGTTTTCATCTGTATCACGCTCACATTTATCTGCTAGACAAAGCGGAGCACAAACTTGAATTAGCTGCCGGGGCAGGCGAGGTCGGGCGGCAGATGGTCGCACAAGGGTGGGCTATTCCCCTGGAACGTGAACATTCTCTCGTCGCGCAGGCCGCCCGCACTCACCAGGCGGTTGTGGCTAATGATGTCCGCTTAACTCCCAACTTTATGCCTAATCCCCTTTTACCGGAAACCCGCTCGGAAATGGCTGTCCCGCTGATGGTGGGTGATAACGTTCTGGGGGTGCTGGACGTGCAGGCTGAAGTGATTGACCGCTTTACCGAAGAGGATAAGCAAATCAATCTAATTCTGGCCGGACAGATTGCCGTAGCTTTGCGCAATGCCAGCCTGTATCAGCAAAACCAGGCGGCTTTAGCCGACTTTAAACAATCTCAGGCAGTACTCCGCACTACCATTGATGCCACTCCGGATTGGATTTTTATTAAGGACCAAAACCATCGTTATCGCTTGGTCAACCAGGGTTATGCCAACTCGTTACACCTGACTCCTGAAGAATGTATTGGTAAAAATGATTTGGAATTAGGCTTCCCGGAGGAAATTGTAAAGGGTAATCAGGACAAAGGAATTCGGGGATTTTGGGCGGATGATCGCGAAGTGATGGATAACGGCCAGATAAAGTTTATTGAAGTAGAACCGGCCTTTATTGATGGACGCCCCATTTTTATTAGTACGATCAAAGTTCCCCTGCGTGACTCCAACGGCGATGTTTGGGGCGTGCTGGGTTTTGTCCGCGATATAACTCAGCGTGAACAGTTATTAGCTGAAGCGGAAAACCTTTATAGGGCCAGCCGCCGGATCAATGAGGCGCAAGATTTGCAGACGATTGTAGCTGCTGTAGCCGAAGGAGGGCCGGTTTCCTTGCTTAACCGGGTTGTGCTTTTTACATTTGAGCAAAACCCGGCGGGCATGGTTGAAGCAATGACCGTAGCCGCAAACTGGTACAACGGCCAGGGGAACGCCTCCCTCCCCGCTGGGGCGACGGTACGACCGCCACACTTCTTCGATAATTGACCTCATGCTGACAACCGAGCCGCTCTTTTCGGCCGATTTGCAGCACGATGAACGGTTGGATGCGCCAATGATTGCCATCGCCCAACAGCAGAATATCCGGGCGATGATGGTGCTGCCGTTGCAAGTGGGCCAGCGGCTCCTGGGAGTCTTGTTACTCCAATCCGAAGAGATCCACCAATTTACGCCACGGCAGGTTCAATTCTACCTCTCCCTTAGCCCTCAGATTGCGGTAGCCCTGGATAACCAACGCCTGCTGACCGAAACTCGTGTCGCCCTGGCCGAAGTGGAGGCAACCCAGCGGCGCTACACTGTGCAGGCCTGGGAAACCTATCGCAGCAAACTTGTTACGTTGAGCTATGAACAGGTGCGCGAGGGAGTCCCGGCATTGGACGATAATTTGCTGCCTACCATTAATCAGCTTATGCCACAGGAGCAATTAGCAGACAGAGCTTCAACCGGCCAACGCGAAATTACCCGGCCTCACGCCCTGATCAGCCATCACCTTCTCGAACAAACGGAGCATCAGCCTGACTCCGGTTCCAGTTTGGTTGTGCCCTTGACGATAAGAGGGGAACCGATTGGAGTTCTGGGACTGCAAGAAATAGATCACCAACGAGTCTGGTCGCCGGAGGAAATCGCGCTGATCGAGGCAATCAGTGAACAACTGGCCCAGGCGGCTGAAAATATTCGCTTGATTGATGAAACCCAACAGCGGGCCGCCCGCGAACAAATTGCCCGCCAAATTGCAGATAAGGTTCGGGCCAGCCGTGATATTGAAGGCGCTCTAAAAACTGCCGCCGAGGAATTAGCCAAGAATTTGGGCGTAGCCAGAGCCGTAATTGATCTGCGGATGGCTCCAACCGATGAACCGGATGAGCAGTTGATGGAGGAACAATAGAACCATGACCGACTCAAAAAATCAATCCCGCACAAAGGCAGAGTTGCTGCGCGAAATAACCGAACTGCGTCAGGCCCTTGAACGATTTGAAATTGCGGTACAAGGCTCAAATGAGGGTCTGTGGGATTGGGACATCACCAACAACCAGGTTTTCTTCTCGGCGCGCTGGAAAAGCATGATCGGTTACGAAGATGATGAAATCACCAATGATTTTGCCGAGTTTGAAAGCCGGCTGCACCCCGATGACCACGACCGAGTCATGGCGACAGTCGCCGATTATTTGGCCGGGCAGATTCGCAGCTATGAAGTAGAGTTTCGCTGCCGGCACAAGGATGGTTCGTACCGCTGGATTCTGGCTCGGGGACATTCTTTGCGGAACGCTAACGGTCATCCCTATCGCATGGCCGGGTCTCACACCGATATCACCGGCCAAAAACAAGCCGAAGAAGCTCTGCGAGTCAGTGAGGCCAGAAACAGAAGCCTGCTGCAAGCCATTCCTGATATGATTATTCGCTATCGGGCCGATGGAACCTACCTGGACATCAAGCCATCCAAGGATTTCCGGGCCTTTCGCCCCGCTCATGAACTGATTGGTAAAAATCTGTTTGACGTGGCCCCACCGGAGGTAGCCCGGCAGCGCATGGACCATATTCAACTGGCCTTGCAGACCGGCCAGACTCAAAACTATGAACATACTTTTACCCGCGACGGCGAAACCAAATTTGAGCAGGTTTGGATAGTTCCAACCGAAGTGGCCGATGAAGTATCGGTGGTTATCCGCGATATTACCGAGCGTCGCCGGGCGGAAGAAGCGTTGGTGAAACGCGCGGCGGAACTGCAAACGGTGGCCCGCGTGGGTACGGCTGCCTCGACTATTTTGGAAGTTGATAAATTATTACAGGAAGTAGTTGACCTGACCAAGAGCAGCTTTGACCTTTATCACGCTCACGTTTACTTATTTAATCAGGAACAAGATAAGCTGGTACTGGCAGCCGGAGCGGGCCAGATAGGCCGGCAGATGATCAAGAAAGGCTGGAGTATTCCTTTAGAACGAGAACATTCACTGGTGGCGCGGGCGGCCCGAAGTCGCCAGGGTGTTGTGGTGAATGATGTCCGCCAGGAACCCGATTTTCTACCGAACCCTCTCCTGCCCCACACCCGCGCCGAAATGGCTATCCCATTGATTGTGGGTAATCAGGTGCTCGGAGTACTCGACGTTCAGGCGAATACTGTGGGTCGTTTTACGGAAGAAGATGTACGGCTCAAAACCATTCTGGCCGGGCAGATAGCTGTAGCCTTGCAAAATGCCCGTTCCTTTGCCCAGGAACAACAGGCCCAGCTTATGCTGAGTAAACGCATTGATGAATTGGACTGCCTGAATGATCTTGGTCGGGAGATTGCCGAAACGCCGCCCATCCCGGAGTTACTCCAATGGGTCACTGAACGCATCCCCCCGGCGATGAAGTATCCGGCATTATGTCAGGTAGCCATCGAGTATAAAAACCGGGTTTATGGCCAGCCGGCCGCGATTGAACTGCCCTGCCAGATTGTGAATGCCCTGCGTATTGGCGGCGAGTTTATTGGCCGAATATATATTGCCTATACCGAGAAGCGGGAGTTTTTAAATGAAGAGAGCGCCCTGATCGGCGGCATTGCCAGCCGGCTTAGCGGTTATATTGAAAGCCGGCTATTACTCGATCAAACTCGTCAGGCGCAGGCCGAGAACCAGCAGCAAAAAGAGTTTCTGAGCAAAATTATCAATATTTTGCCGGTAGGTCTATTTGCCAAAGATGTAAAGAACGAGTATCGCTTTTCCATCTGGAATGCCAAGATGGAGGAAATGTTTGGGGCTAAAGCCGAAGAGATGCTGGGCAAAAATGATTATGATTTCTTCGGCAACAAGGAAGAGGCAGATTACTATCGGCAAACAGATGTTTCGGTCATGGAGGCCGGCCAAATTGTAGACATTCCGGTTGAAGAAGTTACCACCAGATATGGCGTCATTTCGGCTCATACCACTAAACTTCCCATTTACAATAGTGAAGGCCAACCGGAAGTTTTACTGGGACTTCTGGAAGATATCACGGACCGCAAGCGTGCCGAAGAAACCTTGCGCCAGAGCGAAGCCCGCCTGTCCGAAGCCTTGTCTATTGCCCGGTTGGCCAACTGGGAGTTTGATGTCGCCACCCAAACCTTTACCTTCAACGACCAATTTTACTCCCTGTTTCGTACCACCGCCGAACAGGAAGGTGGGTATGTGATGCCGGCAATGCAGTACGCCCAGAAGTTTGTGCATCCAGAGGATGCTCCGATTGTCGGCCTGGAAATTCAGAAAGCGCTGGAAACGACTGATCCGAATTATTCTGCTCAGGTTGAGCATCGGATCTTTCGGGCGGATGGGAGTGCTGGGTACATCTTGGTTAAGTTTAGAGTGATCAAAGACGAGCAGGGCCGAACCGTGAAAACAGTCGGCGCTAATCAGGATATTACCGAACGGAAATTGGCCGAACTGGAACGCGAACGATTGCTGGCTGAAGTTGAGTCTGCCTATCGTCAATACATTCGGGGGGAATGGGAACAACTCTTGCGAGAACAACAGGGCAATTGGCGTGTTGAACATCAGGCGCGACCCGTTGAACAAGCCGAGGAGGGGCTAACTCAGCTTCAGGAGAAAGTGCTGCGCGACGGCAAAACGACGGTCACGAATGCAGAAAAAAATAACAGGCACGAAACAGAGCCGGTAATGGTTGCCCCAATTTCTCTGCGCGGACAGGTGATCGGCACCCTCAGTTTGCAGGACATCGCCCCCGACCGTGTTTGGACCGAAGAAGAGATGACACTGGTCGAGACAGTTTCGGAACAATTAGCTTTGACTCTGGAAAATCTGCGGCTGTACGAGGAGACGCAGCGGGCGGCCTGGCGAGACCGCATGATTAGCGAGTCAACTGCCAAAGTGTGGTCGTCGGCTGAAATTGAAGAGGTGATGCGGGCAGCCGTGGTTCAATTGGGTGATAAATTACGGGCTTCAGAAGTGGTTATCCGGCTCGGCACAGAAGCCGAGCTAAGTCAACAATAAATAAGGTGGCAGGCAGCAGAATAAGTCTCGCTCGCTTGAGCGGTTAGCACCTGCCTATTCTTTCATAATTTGTCACAACAAGAGGGTGTAAAATTATGTTTAATAAAACGCATAGGATAATTGGAATAATCTTGGTCTTGATGAGTGGCATAATTGCTGGGTGTAGTAATCCTTTGGCCCCACCCCCGGAACCGGAACAGGTTATAGTTCAACTGGGCTGGTTTCACACGACAGAATTTGCCGGTTTCTATGTAGCCGATCAGAAGGGTTATTATGCCGATGAAAACCTGAAGGTAAGCTTTGTGGCGGGGGGACCGGAGATAGACCCGGTTGCAGAGGTGGTTGCCGGACGAGCCTTATTTGGTATTAATGCCGGCGATAGCATTATTCGCGCTCGAGCGGCCCAGCAAGATGTGGTTGCCATTTCCAGTATCTATCGCCAGAGTCCTTTAGTCGTGATGACCCTGCCTGATACTGGTATTCAACGCCCTCAGGACCTGGTTGGCAAGACTGTCGGTGTCATTTCGCCCGCAATGGATACAACCTGGGACATTCAGTTTCTTGGCATGTTAAATAAGCTAAAGATAAAGTCCACAGATTTAACCTTTGTCCCCATCGAAGATTATCATGGGGCAAATGAATTAACCGCTGGCAGAATGCAGGCCGTGAGTGGATTCTTTTCCAGCAATGAGCCGGTTCAGGCCAAGCTTGATGGGCATGAGCCAACATTGATGTTTTACAGCGATTACGGGATAGAGATTTACTCTAACGCCATCTTTACCACAGGACAAACAATCCGTGAACGGCCTGAACTGATAGAGCGTTTCATCCGAGCTACCTTGAAGGGGTATCAATACGCCATTGAGCACCCCGATGAAATGGCTGATCTGGCTTTGAAGTATGATGATACTTTGAATGCTGATCTTCAAAGTGCGACCATGCAGGCGCAAATACCGTTGATTGACACAGGCGATGCACCCATTGGTACGATGGATGAAGCAGTATGGCAAATTACCGAAGATATTCTGTTGGAACAAGGAATTATTTCTGCCCCGCTTGATTTAAAGACTGTTTATACCAACGGGTTTGTTGAAAAAGCGCAATGATTTAGGCCATAAAACACGTCAGGTTCGGGTAACTGGGCATGACAGGAGACGGCATTATGCAAAAGCAAGAAAAGGAAATTTTACCACACCATCGGTTTGGACGCTTCTGGCAACCCGGCACCATTCGAACCCGTTTGTTGGTGGCTTTTATTTCGGTTGTTTTGCTGACCGGGCTTGTCATTGCGGCTGTCTCCGCCTACTTTAACTTTCAAAATGCCCAAGAGCAGATATTTGATCAGCTTGAGTCAGTGGCTGCGCTCAAAGAATCTCAAGTTGATACCTGGATTGACGATTTACAAAATGAATTGGACAGCGTCCTTTTTGAGCAGAGCCGGTTCTCATTGGCTACTTCGCTCCTGTTGGCTTCGGATAAATTATCGCCCGCGGTACGCGAAGATGCTTATGGAAATCTCCGCGATGACTTCAAACGCCTGATTGATCGGACGGGGCGATTTGAAGAAATCTTTCTGATGAACCGGCAAGGCCAGACTGTACTATCAACCGACCCGACTCAGGAAGGCAAAATACAGGATAATCAGACCTACTTTAAGGAAGGTTTGCAAGGGGCGTATGTCCAGCCGCCGCGCTACTTTCCATCGCTGGGCCGGGTACTCGTAATTTTTACGCAGCCGGTTATTGATACCGATGGGCAAGTTTTGGGCGTGCTGGCGGGTCGAGCCAGTTTGGAAGTATTAAGCAAAATTATGATTGAACGAGCCGGTCTGGGCGAGACGGGTGAAACTTATCTGGTAGCTTCAAACCAGACCCTTCTGACAGAATCAAAATTTCAAGGCTTCAACTCTGGGGAAACATACGTGCGTAGTGAAGGGGCGAACCTGGCCCTGCAGGATAAAACCAGTGGCACTGGCTTGTACAAAGGTTATCGAAATATATCGGTCTACGGCGTTTACCGTTGGATACCTCAGTTGCAAGTAGCGCTTTTGGCTGAACAAGATCAAACTGAAGCGCTGAACCCAACTTATACAACTCTGACAATCAGCGGTGCGGTTTCTGTTTTTGCCATTCTGATCGCGGTTGTGGTTGGGTTATTCATTACACGTAGTATTGCCACTCCTCTGGCTAATTTAGCGGCAACCGCCCGACAAATCGCCGCCGGTGATTTTCAGCTAACCGCTCCCATTACCCGAAAAGATGAAATCGGGGACCTGGCTCAGGCTTTCAATACTATGACCGCTCAACTGCGGGGATTAATTGACAGTCTGGAAGAGCGGGTCCGTGGACGTACCAGAGCTTTGGAAACCGGGGCTGAAATTAGCCGCCAACTCACGGCTATTCTGGATCTCGATGAGTTGTTAAATTATGTAGTTAATCGGGTGCAAAGTGAATTTAAGCTTTATCACACTCACATTTATCTTTTGGACGAGCCGGGCGAAAATTTGGTAATGGTCGCCGGTTATGGTGAGGTAGGCCGTCAACTTAAAGAAAGAGGCCATCATCTGCCGGCCGGATATGGTATTGTCGGCACGGTAGCCAGCACGAACGAGCATTTTCTTAGCAACAATGTTAATGAAGTTCTCAATTTTGTGCGCAACCAATTGTTGCCCCATACCAATTCTGAATTGGCCGTGCCGCTCCGTAAAGGAGAACAAGTACTGGGTGTGTTGGACGTGCAAAGCGAACAAATCAATCGCTTCACCCAGGAAGATGTGTCTTTGTTGCAGTCTATTGCTAACCAGACCGCAGTTGCCATTAGCAATGCCCGCTTGCTGACCGAAACCCAAACAGCCCTGCAAGAGATTGAACGCCTGAACCGCCGTTTGACCCGCGAAGGCTGGCAGCAAATTGGCGCAGAAATTGCGGCGTCCGGGTATCGTTATGTTGCCGGCAGCCGCCGCCTAATCGCGCCGGCTTCGGACGCCTGGCTGCCGCCTATGAAACAGGCCGCGCTTGAAAAGCAACTGGTAAAACAAACTCACCAGGGTAATGGCGACGCTGCCCAGGCAGAATTAGCCGTGCCGCTCATGCTGCGGGGAGAAGTCATTGGCGTTTTAGGGGTCAAACGCGAGGAAAACCCGGATTGGGCCGCCGAAGAAGTGGCTGCCGTCGAAGCGGTAGCGAACCAGATAGCCCTGGCCCTGGAAAACGCCCGCCTCTCCAAAGAGCAGGAAAAAACGATTGTCCAATTGAAAGATGTTGACCGGCTGAAATCAGAATTTTTGACCAGCATGAGTCACGAATTACGAACCCCGTTAAACTCAATCATTGGTTTTGCCGATGTACTGCTGCAAGGTATTGACGGCGAATTAAACGATATGGCCCTCAATGACATCCAGCTTATCCATAACAGCGGAAAGCATCTTTTGGCGCTTATCAATGACATTTTGGACCTCTCAAAAATTGAAGCGGGCAAAATGGAGTTGGTGCGCGAACCGGTGTTGATGAATGAGATTACCGCCGCTGTTTTGGCCTCTTCTAATTCTTTGGTAAAAGATAAGCCGGTCAGAATTATCACAGAGGTGCCGGAAACATTACCCCCCGTGCTGGCTGACAAATTGCGCCTCAACCAAATTCTGTTAAATTTAGTCAGCAATGCCGCCAAATTTACCCACGAAGGCAAGATAACTGTTAAAGCTGCTCTTGAGGCCAATAAACCTAAAACCATGCTCATCTCTGTAGCCGATACCGGAATTGGTATTCCCTCCGATAAACTTAACTCTATCTTTGAACGGTTTCGCCAGGCCGATGCAGGGACGACCCGCAAATATGGCGGCACAGGTTTGGGTTTGGCTATCTGCAAGCAACTGGTCGAAATGCACGGGGGAACGCTTCAGGTTAAAAGCGAAGAGGGACTTGGCTCTGAGTTTTATTTCAACATACCGTTGGCGTAGTAGGCCACTAAAACAACTCGAATTATAACAAAACTCCATGATGAGGCATGAATAACAATGTTAAAATCTTATCTCACGGGTGTAAAATGTCTGGAATGTGACCATGAGATGGAATTTTATCCCGGCCTGGACCGTTGCCCTGCCTGTAAAGGGGTTTGGCTCGATGCTCAATATGATTATGAAGCAGTCACAAAAATCTGGCGGGAGGGCTTGCTGGGCCGGGTTTCCTCTTTGTGGCGTTATATAGAGCTTCTGCCCATCCTTGATCCTGAACAAATTATCACCATGGGCGAAGGCCAATCGCCCCTGCTGAGAGCAGCTAAATTGCAAAAACGGTTAAAGCACCCAGCTATTTACATTAAAGACGAGCGCCAGTCGCCCACCATTTCCTTTAAAGATAGACAGGCTGCCGTAGCGGTGACAGCCATGCGCGAAGCTGGCATTCAGGAATGTGTGCTGGCTTCAACCGGAAATGCGGCGGCGGCTTATGCCGCCTACTGCGCCCGCGCCGATATAAAACTCTGGATTTTCCTAACCAGCCTGGTAATGGCCGACAAAATGCGCGAAGCGGCCCTATATGGGGCCGAAGTCGTCAAAGTTACCGGCACCTATGATCAAGCCAAAAAAGTGGCCGCCGATTTTGCCGCCCGGCGCAAAATTCATTTTGATAAAGGGGCTAAAGCAGTTCCGGGCAAAGAAAGCATGAAAACCATTGCTTTTGAAATTGCCCTGGAGTTAGCCCGGCAGCAAGGCAATCCCACAGAACATGGTTTTTGGAAAGCGCCCGACTGGTTCATTCAAGCGGTCAGCGGCGGGATTGGGCCGCTTGGGGTGCTCAAGGGGTTTGAGGAACTCTATCGCATGGGGTTGGTTGACCGGGTGCCCAAAATCGGCGTTATCCAGGTAACCGGCTGCTCGCCGATGGTTCAAGCCTTTGTTGCCGGCAAGTCTGAGGCCACTCCTGTTGTACCCGAAACCCGGATTACGGTGCTGGCAACAGGCGATCCCGGCCTGGCCTATACCTTGTTATACAAAGCCAACCAACGCTACGGCGGCCACATGTTGGATGTGACCGATGAAGAGGCTTTTGCCGCCATGCGCCTCCTGGCCAAAACAGAGGGTATCTCGGTTGAACCGGCTACGGCTGTCGCTTTTGCCGGGTTGGATAAACTGGTTGAGCAAGGAATTATCAAGCCGGATGAGGTGGTGGTCGTCAACTGTTCCGGCCATACCTTTCCGGTTGAAAAGTATATTATGGATGAGGAGAATTTGCTGGATGTCCGCCTGTCTCATCCCACTGCCACCTCGAACGCGCCGGTTGATGGTTTGGGGGCCGCGCTCAAACGGCTCGACGAGCAGGTGACGACGATTGTGGTCATTGACGACAATCCTATGGACAGCCGCCTCATTCGCCGCTTGCTGCAAGCCAAAAACCGTACCGGGTGTTTGAGGCCAACAGCGCCCACGAGGGTTTGCAAATTATCCGGGACCGCCTGCCCGATCTGGTGGTGAGTGATTTGACCATGCCGGAGATGGATGGGTTCGCCCTGCTGGAAGAACTCAAAAAAGACCCCTTAACCGCAAAAATTCCGGTGATTGTTGTCTCGGCTAAGGACTTAACCCGCGAGGATGAGGCCCGTCTGGCCGGTCAAACTGCTTCTATCTGGCTCAAGGGTTCCTTTTCGACCCAGGATTTGGTTGAGCATGTGGTGGATACCTTATCAAGTACAGAGGAAGAAAGCAACGCTCCGGGGCGTCTTCCTCGTGAGCAGGAAGAATCCAAGGAGATTGGGGTGGAAACATCAGCGGCCTCTTCCAATACCCCGGTTGGGCCTTCTGATGTTAAAAAGTGGTTTTAATCGAAGATAACCCTATGGACGCCCGACTGATCAGCCGTATTTTGCAAACAAGCCGACCCCTCGTAATCAAACAGGTCCAGGTCGGTCGAGAGGCGCTCAAAATTATCAAAGCTGAAGAACCCCATCTGATCGTTCTGGACCTGATCATCCCCGATATGAGCGGGTTTCAGATTTTGGAAGAATTGAAAAAAGATGAGAAATTGGACAGTATTCCAGTAATTGTCATTACGGCCAAGGATCTCTCGGAAGCGGAACGACAATTATTAATTTCCAATCACGTCTCTTCAATGTGGCAAAAAGGAAAATTAGACCGTGAGAAACTTGTGGCTCACGTTAAATCAAAATTGGGTTAAGAACGCTCAATTGAAGCACGACATCTCGGTTTAAGTTGCAACTATTACTCCCAGGAGGATTTTATCAAAATGCTGATTTTGTATGTTGAAGATAACTTTGAAAATAAACTGTTTGTCCGGCGGGTGGTCGAATCGATGGGGCACGAAATGCTGGAGGCCGAAACCGGCTTGGACAGCCTGGTAATTGCGGCTGAAAGAGTACCTGATTTGATTCTAATGGATGTGAATATTCCCGGTATGGATGGCCTGGAAACAACCGCCAAAATGAAACAAAATCCCCGTCTGGCCCATATTCCGGTGATTGCCCTAACAGCCAACGCCATGAAAGGCGACCGGGAACGCTGCCTGGAAGCGGGTTGTGATGGTTACATGCAAAAACCTGTCGGGGTTTCAGATTTGCGCCGGGAGATTTCT